>CAZGIE010000010.1:0-3598 GCA_964526485.1 uncultured Gemmatimonas sp.
CGAGTGCTTTGGGGGGCGGCCTAGCCAGGACTCGGGCGCGCGCGGCCAGCGCCCGAGCCTCGTGCCCGCCAGCTGGCGTGACGCGCCCCTCCCACGCCCGCACCGCGGTGCCCACCGCCGTCACAAGGGCGAGATAGAGGAACGCCTGGCGTTCGGCGGGCGTCGGCACCGCGACACGATCGACCACCCACCCGGCCGGGACGGCATCGTCCCGATGCGCACGCCATCGCGGCGCGGCCGAGGCTCGGTGCGATGCTCTTCGCGCCCGTCAGGGCGCGAGGTCGCGCAGCACCGCCATCGCCACCTCGCCCACCAGCTGCAGCGTCCGCACCGACACCTTGTCCACGGTGTCATCCACCGTATGGTGCCACGGGTAGTCGAGGTCGATCACGTCGATCACCCGCAGCCCCTGCGCGAGGAGCGGCACATGGTCGTCGGTGATCGCGAGTCCCGCCCGATTCGTGAAGGCCGCCCCATGCCCGAGCCGCTGCGCCGTCGCCCAGACGCGCTGCACCACCTCGGGCGCGCCACGGACCGAGTTCGCCTCCTGTTCGAAGACGGGGAGGCTGTCCCCCACCATGTCCCAGAGCACCCCGAAGAGCGGTGCGTACCCCGGCGCGGGAAGGTGCTCGGCGAAGTAGCGCGAGCCGATCAGGACATCGGTGTCGGTATCGAAGTCGCCGTAGTCCTCCCCATCGACGAGCAGGAGATCGACCCCGACGGCCGGCGGGGCGAGGCGAAGCTGCCGCGCGACCTCCAGCAAAATCGCGACGCCGGAGCCGCCATCGTTGGCCCCGGGAACCGGGGCCGTCGGCTGAGCCGACCCGACCGCATCGGCGCGCGGACGCGAGTCCCAGTGCGCCACGTAGAGCACGCGCGACGCCTCCGTCGGCCGGAACCGCGCCAGGAGGTTCCGCATCGGCAACGCGGCGCCCGCCGACGTGCGATGGGTCCACGTCTGCACGATCACGGTGTCGGCGGAGGCCTGAAGCTGCTGCACGAGCCAATCCCCGGCGGCCCGATGGGCCGCCGTCCCCGGCACCCGCGGACCGAAGGCGACCTGGGCCCGGACCGTCTCGTAGGCGGCCGTCCCGTCGAAGGCCGGCGGTACATCCCCGGAGGGGCGTGCCTCCGCGTCGCTCCCGCCCCGCCCGCATCCGAAGAGGCCGAGGGCGAGGGTGGCTGCTGCCAGGGGACGGAACCGCACGGGGGCCTCCGGGTGAAAAGGGGGCGCACGGCGCGGGGACGCACCTTGCCCGGCGCGCGCAAGTGAGTGGAATATACGAGGTTGGCCCCTTCCCACGCGCCTCGACCCGTCGCCGAGTGAAGCTCGTCTCCCGCTACAGCCTGAAGGAGCACCTCGGCCCCCTCGCCTTCGCGGTGTCGGCGCTGACCTCGCTGCTGCTCCTCAACTTCGTGGCGAAGCGGCTCGGGGACCTCGTCGGGAAGGGGCTCCCGTGGAACGTCATCGCGGAGTTCCTCGTCCTGTCGGTGCCCTTCACCCTCGCGATGACGCTGCCGATGGCGGTGCTCGTGGCGACCCTCCACGCCTTCTCGCGCCTCGCCTCGGAGAACGAGATCACGGCGTTCAAGGCGAGCGGAGTGAGCATGCAACGGCTGATGGTGCCGGTGATGCTCGCCTCGCTCGGGCTGACCGCGGGGATGGTGCTGTTCAACGACCAGGTGCTCCCCCGGGCGAACCACCGGCTCGCGACGCTCCAGGCGGACATCGCGCGGGTGAAGCCGACGCTCGCGCTGCAGGAGCAGGTGATCAACGAGGTCGTGCCGCGCACGCTCTTCCTCCGCGCGGCGCGCATCGCCTCGGGCACCAACCAGATGCGGGACGTGACCATCTACGACCTCGGGGATCCCGCCCAGCGGCGCACCATCGAGGCGGACAGCGGGCTCGTCGCGCTCTCCACCTCGGGCGAGGACCTGATCTTCACCCTCTTCGACGGCAGCACCACCGAGGTGGACGCGGAGCGACCGTCGCGCCTGCAACGGAGCTTCTTCCGCGAGGACCTCATCCTCGTGCGGGGCGTCTCCGGCGGGCTCGACCGGGGCACCGACCGCGGGAACTACCGCTCCGATCGCGAGCTCTCGGTCTGCGAGCTGCGCGCGCGGGTGGAGGAGGCGTCGGTGCAGCGGGACAGCGCCTGGGTCCGCGTCCAGCGCTCCCTCGGGGACAGCCTCGCCGCCGATCACGTGCCGCGCATCCCCGGCGGTGTCGGCGGGCTGTACTGCGATGCCGTCCGGCGGGTGCAGGGCTGGCTCACGCCCCGGCCGGCCGCGGCGGCGGTTCAGCCCGCCCGAGGGGACAGCGCCGTGGGCGCCGCCCCGGCGGGCCGCCCGATCGAGCCGGTGGCGGGCCAGCCCGCCTCCGCCATCTCGGACGTGATGCTGGAGGGGATGCGATTCGAGCTGTCCGTGGCGCAGCACACCATCGACCAGTACCGGGTGGAGATCGAGAAGAAGTTCGCGATCGCCTCCGCCTGCTTCATCTTCGTCCTCCTGGGCGCGCCGATCGCCCTGCGCTTCCCCCGAGGCGGGGTCGGGCTCACGATCGGCGTGAGCCTCGCCGTCTTCGCCGTCTACTACGCCGGCCTCCTGATGGGCGAGGCGCTCGCCGACCGCGCGCTCCTCGACCCCGCGATCGCGATGTGGGGCGCCAACCTCCTCCTCGGGGCCGTCGGGTTCGTGCTGACGCTCAAGCTCGGCACCGAGGGCTCGACCTCGCGCGGCAGCGAGTTCGCCGAGCGCTGGCATCGGTGGCGCGCGCGACGCCGGCGGCCCGCATGAGCCGCCTCCGCCCGCTCGACCGGTACGTGCTCCGCGAGTTCTGGAAGGTGCTCGTCGCGACGGCGTTCGGCTTCCCGATCCTCGTCATCGTCATCGACATCAGCGAGAAGCTCGACACCTACCTCCTCCGGCAGCTCCCCGTGCGCGACATCGCGCTCGCGTACCTCCTGGGGATCCCGGACACGATGTTCCTGGTGCTCCCCGCCGCGGTGCTCTTCGCGACCGTGTTCACGATCGGCGGCTTCACCCGGCACAGTGAGATCACCGCGGCGAAGGCCTCGGGGATCAGCTTCCATCGGTTCATCGCCCCCATCGCCCTCGGCGCGCTCGGCGCGACGGGGTTCGGGCTCGTCCTCGCCGAGGTCGTCCCACCGCTCAACGCGCACCGCCTCGAGCTGCTGCAGGAGAAGGCGTTCCGGAACACGAACGCCCGGGCGAACTTCGCCTACGCCTCCGAGACCGGCCGGACGTATCGCATCGGGTACGCCGACGTCGCGGAGGCGCGGGTCCAGCAACTGGAGATCGAGCGGCGCGGCACCGGGCCCGCCTACCCCACCTACGTGATCGCCGCGAAGGCGGGGGACTGGCGGCCCGCCGACGGCTGGGTGCTGCGCGATGGGGTGATGCATGTCCTGCCCGACTCGCTCTCGAACCTCACCTTCGTCTTCGACTCGCTGCGCGACGTGGCCTTCCGGGAGCCGCCGAGCGGGCTGATGGCGAACCCCAAGGCCCCGGCGGAGATGGGGTTCCGCGACCTCGGGCGTTTCATTGAGGCAATGGAGCGCTCCGGGACCGACGT
>CAZGIE010000010.1:3608-19606 GCA_964526485.1 uncultured Gemmatimonas sp.
GCTGAAGATCGCGATCCCGGTGACCTGCGTGATCATCATGCTGATCGGGGCCCCGCTGGCGACGAGCACCCAGCGCGGCGGCACCGCGTACGGGATCGGCATCAGCCTCGCGATCACGGTTATCTTCCTGATGCTGTTGCAGCTCACCCAGGCCATCGGCGCCGGGGGGCTCGTGCAGCCCGAGCTCGCCGCGTGGATCCCGGGCGCCGTGTTCGGCGTCATCGGCTCGATCCTCCTCTCCCGTGTCCGCACCTGACCTGACCGAACGTCCGACCGAGACCTTCCCTGTCGTCCAGGCGGGAGGGCTCCGGTTCTTCCGCGCCATGGGGCGGCACGCCCTCGCCCTCCTCGGCGGGATCGGCGCGCGCGTGCTCTTCGTCGGGGAGATCCGGCGCGCCCTCCGGGAGGGGCGCACCTGGCGCCGCGAGGTGATCCATCAGATGCGCGCGATCGGGGTGGACTCACTCCCGCTCACCATCATGGTGGCCGCCTTCATCGGCGGCGTGATCGCGATCCAGATCCGCTACCAGCTCTTCCCGGGGATCCAGCTCTCGATCGTCGGGCTCTCGACGCGCCAGATCGTGATCCTCGAGACCGGGCCGCTCCTCACGGGGCTGGTGCTCGCCGGGCGCGTCGGCGCGAAGATGACGGCGGAGATCGCGACGATGCGGGTGACCGAGCAGATCGACGCGCTCGAGACCCTCGCGTTCGACCCCGTCGCGTACCTGGTGGTCCCTCGGCTGATCGCGGGGATCGTGATGCTCCCGATCCTGACGATCTTCGCCGACGTGGCGGGGGTGCTCGCCGGGATGCTCTCCTCGGTCCTCGTGGCCGACGTCCAGCTCGCGCAGTTCCTCGAGGGGATGCGCCTCGGTTATGACCAGTTCCAGGTCACCTACAGCCTGATCAAGGCGACGCTCTTCGGTGGCGCGATTGCTTTCCTCTGTACGTTCGAGGGGTACAAGACCTTCGGCGGGGCGGAGGGCGTCGGGAAGAGCACCGCCCGGGCGGTGGTCATCACCTCGATCGCGATCCTGATCCTCGACGCCACCACCGCCGTCCTCCTCGCACCCTATCTTCAGGCATGAAGCGACGCGACGAAGTCCTCGTGGGCATCGTGGCGACGGCCTCCCTCGGGTTGGGCGTCGTCGGCTCCCTCTACCTCGCCCGCGGCGGCCTGCTGCCCGGCTACGAGGTGTACAGCGTGTATGACTGGGGCTCCGGCCTCCGGCAGGGCCAGCCGGTGATGCTCTCCGGTGTCTCCGTCGGCTACGTCTCCACGACCGACATCCGCCGCGACGGCAAGCTCGTCGTCGGGATGCGTATCTACAATCGGTACGAGGTGCCGCTCGGCACGACCTCCAAGGTCGCCCCGAACGGGGTCTTCGGCGACATGATGGTGACGCTCCATCCGTCGCGGGCCACCGACGAGCATTTCGCCCCCGGCGACACAATCCCGGCCGGCCCGCCCTCCGTCGGCATCGGCGAGATCCTCGGCAAGGTCGATACCATCAGCCGTGACGTCGGGGCGCTCACCGCGGCGCTCCGTGAGGAGCTGGTGGACGCGAAGGGGCTCGCGGAGCTCCGGGCGACGGTGGCCGCCGCCCACGACCTGATCGAGACCCTGGATCGGGTGGCGGCCGAGCAGTCGCGGGAACTCACGCGGACGCAGCAGGCGGTGCGGCGGGTGGCGGGCGCGGTGGACTCGGCGCAGGTGGACTCGACCCTCCGGGCGGTCGGGGACCTCTCGACGAACATGGCGGCGCTCGGCGCGGACCTGCGGGCGACGGCGGCGAACCTCGACGCGGTCCTCACCAAGCTTGAGGCGGGTCAGGGGAGCGCCGGCCTCTTGCTGAACGATCCCGGGATGTACCGGGACACGCGGGCCCTGTTGCAGCGGCTCGATTCGCTGACCGCCGACTTCCAGCGGAACCCGCGGAAGTACATCAAGTTCTCGATCTTCTAGATCGCGCCGCGCGACCGGGCGATCAGCCGCTCGCCCGGCGCGATCTCGCCGGGCGGATGGCCCGTGCGCCCTCGTTCGTCCAGACCGTTCCCGGATACACGACGCCCCGGGGAGCCAAGGCTCCCCGGGGCGTCGTCACATCGGTGGGGCGGCGTCGATCAGTTGAAGGTGTAGCGCGCCCCGAGCTGCATCCGCCACACGTCGGCGGTGCCGAAGGTCTTCTGCCAGCTCTGGCTCAGCAGGTTGCTGCCGATGGTCCGGTAGCGGAACTGCGGCTGGCCCGCGGCGTTGACGCCGGCCGGGACGAGCGGCTGCGAGGAGGTGAAGGTCCGGAAGCGACCCCAATCCGAGTTGATCAGGTTGGTGAAGTTCAGGATGTCCATGCGGAGCTGGAGCTTGTTCGGCTTGCCCGCGATGATCCGGCTGATGTCCTGCGTCAGGCTCATGTCCATGCGGGTGAACATCGGGAGGAGCACCCCGCCGCGCTCGGCGTACTGGCCGCGCCGGTTGCGGAGATAGCGGTCCTGCTGGATGAACTTCTCGAACGCCTCGCTCTGCTGCTGCGCGGTGAAGAGCGTCGTCGCGCCCGAGGTGATCGGGAGGAAGAGCGTCTCCGTGATGTCCTTCGGGATGTAGATGAGGTCGTTGCCGGTGCCGCCGTCGCCGTTCATGTCACCCGAGTAGGTGTACGACCCGTTGCCGCCGGTGCGGCTCTCGAGGAAGAACGAGATGCCCGTCGCCCCCATCGAGAGGAACTGGCGGGTGTAGGCGGCGGTCAGGAAGAACCGATGGCCCTGGGTGGTGCCGGAGAAGCCGACGCCCGGGTTGTTCGGGTTCGACGAGTGCTGGTTGCCGTTCCAAGAGCCGAAGGCGATGGAGCCGGCGTCGACGGTGTTGCGCGAGACGCCGTAGGCATACGCCGCCTTGGCGAAGAGGCCGTTGCTGAAGGCCTTCTCGAGCGACGCCGCGAAGTTCCACGAGCGGCCGACATCCTGATTCTTCAGGACGACCGCGCTCGTAATGTTGCAGTTGATGCGCTGCTGGGTCCCGGACACCGTCGGGCAGTCGTCGACCGACCACCGCGGGCGACGATCCGGCCCGGTGAAGTTGCCGTCAGGGTTCGAGAGGTTGGCATCGATGTAATACACCCCATTCACATCCTGGCCCATCATCCACTCGACGGTGCCGACCATGCCGTAGGGGAGCTTCCGGTCGACGGCGAGGTTGGTCCGCCAGATCTGCGGGAACTTGAAGTTCGGGTCGGTCAGCGCGAGCTCGTACGAGGCCGCGGGCGCACCGGTGACGGTCGTCGGCTTGTACGCGTTCGGATCCGGATTGAACGGGCGGGTCGTGACGTTGTCGTACTGCTCGAAGCCTGTGAGGACGCCGTTGTTGCCGATCTGGTTGGAGATCCAGACGTAGGCCGGACGGCCGGTGAAGATGCCGGTGCCACCGCGGACCTGCGTCACGCCGTCGCCGTTGACGTCCCAATTGAAGCCGAAGCGCGGCGAGTAGAGGAGGTTCGGATCCGGGAGCTTCTGGGTCTGGTACTGCACCGCGGCCCCGGTCTCGTCACGGAAGATGAGATCGTTCGCCAGTTCGTTCGTGAAACCGGTCTCACCGAACATGGGGACCTCAACACGGAGGCCGACGGTCATCGTCAGGTTCCGCGAGGCGCGCCACTCGTCCTGCGCGTAGATGCCGGCGAAGGTGACCTCGAGGGGCTGCACCGGCTTCTCCATCCCCGGCTGGTTCGCATAGCGGACCTGGAAGCGACGGAGGTTGACCGGGGACGTCGTCCGGGACGGGTTCGCGACGTAGTCATTCGCGTCGGTGTACCAGTCGGCGAGCGAGTTGTAGACGTACACGCTCTGCGAGCCCGGGAAGAAGACGTTCTCCGAGTTGTACTTCTCGACGCTCACGCCGAAGGTCTGGTCGTGACGGTCCCCGTAGATCGTGAAGTTGTCCTGGAACTGATAGCTCTTGTAGCGGAGCTCGTTGTTCGGCGTGAACGGCTCGAAACCGAACGACGTGTACACGGTGCCCGCGTCGAGGATGTCGACGAAGGGGAAGACCTCGCCACGAGACGCGCGGCTCTCATCACTGTAGTCGTAGCCGATGATCATGTTGTTCGACATCCGGTCGTTGATCACCGAGTTCCACTCGCCCACGATTGACTTGCGGTTCTCCAGAATCTGGTAGTTCGAGTTCTGGAAGTTCAGCGCCGTGAGGCTCGAACGGCGGCTGCCGCCGAAGCCGAGCGAGGACGAGCTGGAGACGAGGACGTCGGTCTTCGAGTCGAGCACGCTGTAGCGAAGGGAGAACTTGTTCCGATCGCTGAACGCGTAGTCGAGCTTCGCCGTGAGGCGCATCGACGGCACCTCGTGGTCGTAGCCCTGATAGGGACCGGTCGCGTAACCGAACTTGTCCTGAAGGAACGAACTCAGCGAGTCCAGCGACGTCCGGCGGACGCGGGTGACCTGACCGGCGGACGCCTCGCCCGGCTCAGCCGCGCGGAAGGTGGTGCCCGGCTCCGTCAGACCGTCGGTCTCGTACGAGAGGAAATAGAACAGCTTGTTCCGGATTAGCGCGCCACCGAGGCGGCCGCCGACCTGGCTGAACTGGAAGATGCCGGGATTGAACTTCGCCCCACCCAGCCGTGTGCCGACAAGGTCCTGGTCGCGGGCGATGTAATAGAGCGACCCCGAGAGATCGTTCGTGCCCGACTTCGTGACGGTGTTGACGGCGGCGCCGACGAAGTTGCCCTGCCGGACGTCGAACGGTGCGATGCTGACCTGGATCGCCTCGATCGCGTCGAGCGAGATCGGCGCCACGCCGGTGCGGTCACCGGGCTGGCCGCCGAGGCCGAACGAGTTGTTGAAGTAGGCGCCGTCGACCATGATGTTGTTCAGACGGTTGTCGACGCCCGCGAACGACGACCCGCTCGCCTGCGGGGTGAGCCGCGTGAAGTCGTCGATGCGCCGCGAGATGGTCGGGAGCTGCTGGAGCGCCACCTGCGGGATCGTCGTCGCCGCGCCCGTCCGCGTCGCGCTGATCTCACCGCCCGTCGACGTCACCGTCACCGCCGAGAGCTGCGCCGCGATGGTGCCCAGCTTGAACTGGACGTCGGTCGACACGCCGAGGCCCACCGTCAGACCATCGCGCGACTGCTTCGCGAAGCCGATGCGCGTCGCCTCGACCGTGTAGGGCCCGCCCACGCGGAGACCGGGGAGGATGAACCGGCCGTCGGCACGGGTCGTCCCCTGGTAGACCGTCCCGGAGGGGCGGTGCGTCGCGGTGATGCGCACGCCTTCGAGCGCGTTGCCGGACGAATCGGCGACCGAGCCGCGCATGGAGCCCGTGGTCACCTGCGCGGACGCGTCGGTAGGCCAGAGCGACCCGAACAGGGCAATCGCCCCGATCATGGTCAGTGAGCGGAGACTACGGAACATGAGAGGTCCTCACTAGGGGTTTCGACTAGGGGGGTCCAGCTCCCCTAATGTAGCCCCCCGCCGTCCGGGAGTCCAACCACCCCGGCCCGTCGGTAGCCCCCGTGACGCGACTGAGACGTCGGAGGCGGGCGTCAGCGCCGGCGGGCGACCGTCAGATGGTACAGGGGCACCCCGGCCAAACAGACCCCGAAGACCGCCAGGGTCGACCATCGGCTCGACTCCTGCACCACGGCGTTCCCGAGCAGATAGAGCACGGAGGCCATGAAGAGCAGGGGCACGACCGGGTAGCCGGGGCAACGGAAGGTTGGCCGATAGTCGGGCCGTCCTCGAAGCCGGAAGATCGACGCCACCGCCAGGAAGTAGAACGGCAGGAAGGCCGTCACGAAAGCGTCCGCCAGCTGCTCGAAGCTGCGAAGGAGGACGAAGACCGCCCCGAGGAGCGCCGTCAGCAGGATTGCGACCCAGGGCGTCCCGAACCGGGGATGCACCGCCGCGACCGACCGGAAGAAGAGCCCGTCCTCCGCCATCGCGAAGAAGATGCGTGGGCTCGTCAGGAGCACGGTGTTCAGCGACCCGAAGGTCGACACCATCACGGTGACCGCCACGAACCCCACCCCGGCCGGCCCGATCACCCGCTGCGCAACGTCGGCGGCGACGAGCTTCGAGACCCGGATCTCCTCGATCGGCAGCACCGCGAGATACGCGAGGTTCGCCAACAGGTAGATGGCGATCACGAGGAGCGTGCCCCCGATGAGCGCGCGCGGCAGGTTCCGCTGCGGGTCCCGCACCTCCCCGCCATTGTACGCCACGTCGGCCCACCCGTCGAACGCCCAGAGAGTGCTCACCATCGCCAGCCCGAACGCCGACCACTGGAAGCTCCCGGCCGGCGCGGCGGGGAGGTAGTTCGCCCCGCCGGTCGCGGGGAGCCCGAGGAGGAACGCCACCGCCACGATGAACAGCAGCCCGCCGTACTTCGCCACCACGGTGAGGTTGGTGAACGCGGAGCCCACCCGCACGCCCACGACGTTGAACACCCCCGTCACCAGGATCGCCCCGGCCGCGAGGTAGCGCACGGTCATCGCATCGGCTTCGCCCGGCGACGCCCCCGTCCGCACCCGCCAGAAGTACTCAGCGCAGGTGATCGAGATGGCCCCCAGCGAGGCCGCGCGGATCATCGCGAGCTGCCCCCACCCGAACACGAAGGCGGTCGCGCGCCCCCACCCTTCGCGGAGGAAGACGTAGATCCCACCCGTCGCGGGGAGGGCGCTCGCGATCTCGGCCAGCGTCAGGGCACCGCAGATAGCGAGCACCCCGCCGACGACCCAGGCGGAGAGCATCGGGAGGGGCCCGGGGAGCTTGTCGGCGATGCCGGCAGGGGAACGGAAGATGCCGGAGCCGATCGTCACGCCGATCACCACGGCGATCGCGCTCCAGAGGCCGAGGCGGCGCTCGAGGGTGGGGGTCGCGGGGGAGGTCATGCGGCGAAGCTACGGCGCGGGGCTCCCTCGGGCGAGGGCCACCGGCGATACTTCCCCGATGCTCCAGCTCGTCGTCACGCTCCTCTTCTGGGCCGCGATCGTCGCCGCCCTCCTCGCGCAGCTGCGCATCCTGCAGTCGACGCGGCGGGTGCTCGCCACGGCGGCTGCCCGGACCGCCCTCGAGTGGGGCTTCGCGCTCGTCCCCGCCACCGCCCTGATCCTGACCCTGATCCTCGCCTGGCGCGCCGCGGTCCGCCCGCCGGTCATCGAGGTCGACCTGCCCGCCGCGCCCGGGGAGGTGCGCTCGTGAGCGCTTCCGTCCCCGCCGACGCGCCGCGCTCCCTCTGGAACGATCTCGTCGCGCTCACCAAGCCGCGCATCATCTCGCTCCTCCTCGTCACGACCGTCGCCCCGATGTACGTGGCCGGGACCCCGAGCCTCGCCACCGTCCTCCTCGTGATGCTCGGCGGGTACCTGATGGCGGGGGGCGCGAACGCGGTCAACATGTACCTCGACCGCGACATCGACGACGTGATGACCCGGACGCGGCTCCGGCCGATCCCGAGCGGACGGATGCACGCCACGGCGGTGATCGCCTTCGGCGTCGGGATCGCCTCCGCGGCCACCTGGATGCTCGCGACGTTCGTGAACGTCCTGACCGCCGCGCTGGCCCTCGCCGGCTTCTACTTCTACGTCTTCATCTACACGCGCTGGCTGAAGCGGAGCTCGCCGCAGAACATCGTGATCGGCGGCGCCGCCGGCGCCTTCCCGCCCCTCGTCGGGTGGGCCGCGGTCACGGGACGCCTCGACCTGACCGCCTGGTTCCTCTTCCTCATCGTCTTCTACTGGACGCCGCCGCACTTCTGGGCGCTCGCGCTCAACAAGCAGCGCGACTACGGGAACGCGAAGGTGCCGATGGCCCCGCTCGTCTGGGGCGAGGCGGAGACGAAGGAGCAGATGTGGTGGTACACCATCCTCCTCGTCGCGCTGACCATCCTCCCGGTCGCCTTCGGGGCCTTCGGGCCGCTCTACCTCGCGCTCGCGCTCGTCCTCGGCGGCGTGCTCCTGCGCGGCGTCTGGCGCGTGCGGGTCGCCGCCGAGTACGCGAAGCCCGCGTGGTGGGTCTACGGCTACTCGCTGCTCTACCTCGCGCTGCTCTTCGCGGCGATGGTCGTCGACCGCTTCGTCCCGCTGACCGGCGCCTGACCGGCGCCTGACCGGCGGCGGTCAGATTCGTCACGACCGGCACGCCGACCCCTCCGGGTCGGCGCCCCTCAGATCACGATGAGCTCGCGCTGGATCTCCGCCGGCGTGACCACAAGCGTCCCGTCCCGATCGACGTACGCGTTCACCTCCGTACGCATCCCGATCTCCCCGGCGAGGTAGATCCCCGGCTCGATCGAGAAGCCGACGCCGGGCAGGAGGGTCCGCGTCTCGCGCGTCTCGAGATTGTCGATGTTCGGGCCCATCCCGTGCAGCCCACGCGCATCGATGGAATGACCGGTGCGATGCGTGAAGGCGGCGCCGAAGCCGCGCGCGACGATCACCGCCCGCGCGGCATCGTCCGCCTCGCCGCCGCGCACCGCCGCGCCCGTCGCGAGCCGATCGCGAAGCGTCGCGATCGCGGCGTCCCGCGCGTCTCGGATCGCCGCCCAGACCGTCTGTGCCCGCGCGCTCGGCGCACCGAGGCTCGCCATCCAGGTCTGGTCGGCCCACATCCCCGGGGCGCCCGCCGTCGTCGCGAAGAGGTCGATCAGCACCACATCCCCCGCCCGGAAGGCGCGCGGCCGCGCGGCCGAGGGCTCATAGTGCGGGTCGGCGGCATGCTCCGTCGCGGCGACGATTGGCCCGTGGTCGACCTCGAGGCCCCGCCGACCGAACTCCTCACGGATCCAGGCGGCGACCTCGTGTTCATGGATCGGCGTCCCCGCGCCGACGGCCGCGCCGATCCGCGCGAACGCCGCCAACGCGACCTCCCGCAGCGCCTCCGCGTTGCGCCGATGCGACGCGATCTCCGCGTCGCTCCAGACCGCGAAGAACCGCGTGACCAGCTCGGCGCTGGTGACGACCTCCGCCCCGCTGGCGCGCACCAGGTCGAGGACCCCCGCCGGCACGCGATCGACGACGGGGACGGCATCGCCCGGCGAGTACTCCATCGCGACGCGCCGCCCACCCACGAGCGGTGGGAGGGCCGTCTCGAACTCGCCCCAGGCGCTGTAGACGATCTTCGTCCACTCGGCGGGCCAGCTTCGCCACGGTCCCTGCTCGATGGCATGCGTGATCGCCACGGGGGTCCCCGACGCCGGGATCCAGACGAAGACCCGCCGCGTCACCATCCCGTGGAAGCCGAGCAGGGAGGCGGCGACGGGGTTCGCACCGCGGAAGTCGTAGAGGAGCCAGCCGTCGAGGGCCGCGTCGCGGAGCGCCGACTGGATCGCCGGGAGGGTCTCGGGGGAGAGTGTCATGGGATCACCGGATCGCGCGCCATTCGGCGCGCCACTCGCACGCGCCCTCCTGCCGACCGCGGCAGCGCACGTGCTCGACCGCACCGACGGCGCCGAGGCAGAGGTGGATGAACTCCTTCAGGGTGGCCTCGTGGAACGCGCAGCCGCCGCTTCGCGGGGCCATGTCGAAGCTGACCGAGCGTCCCGCCTCGGCGGAGATCGTGGCGCCGACGCGCCGCACGCCGTCGCCGAGGTAGCGCTGCGCCATCCGGCGCACCTGCCGGAGGGCGAGCGGGCGGGCGAGCAGCCCCGGCAGGAGGCGCAGGCACCAGCGGACCGGCGCGCCGACGCGGCTGTAGGCGACGCGCGCCAACCGCCGTCCCGCCTCGCGGAAGACGGGCTCAGCATCGGGGCGCCGCCCGATGAGCCGCGCGATCCCGCTCGCCTCGTCGAAGCTGACCCCCTGCCCGCGGCGGACCGCCTCTTCATAGCGCCGGATCTGGGCGCGCACCGTGTCGCTGAGCCCGAGCCGCTTGGTGCGCAGCTCTTCGACGAACTCGATCTCGAAGTCGTCGTCCGGGGTGTCGACGACCCGGACGGCCTCGAGGAGCATCAGCGGCACGACGGGATCGACCTGGTCAGCCATGCGGGAGCGGGGTGAGGGACTGGCGGGCAAGCTAACCGAACCGGGGCCCGATGGCACGGCACGATTCCGCGCCGTCGTGCGTTGAGCCGTCGGAAGGACCGACCCCGGGCCCCGTGTGCGAGGCAATCCGCCTCAGCGGTCCCGTGCGCCGGATCCCCCCCCTTCCGCGCAAGCGATGAACAACCCGCTGGACCCCTCCGCGGCGTGTCAGGCCTTCCGGCTCGCCGCCGACGACGCGCTCGCCGCGCGGACCGTCGACCCCGGCTGGTCGGGATCGGCGCACGGGCGTGACTGTGCCGCCTGTGCCGCCTGGCTCTCCCGCTTCGCCTCGTATCGTCGTCGGCTCCGCTCGGTCGGAGAGGCGCTGCGCGCGCCCGACGAGCTCCGGGACCGCCTGACGGCGATGCTCCAGCGCGACCGCGGCGCCCGCGGCTCGTGATCGCGCGGTGGTGGTGGGGCGCGACGATCGCGGCGGCGATCGCTCGCGGCGCCGGCCACGTCGGGAGCTTGGCGCCCTCCGGCGAGGTCGCGGCCATCGTGGTGGGGACGCTCGCGGTCCGGGCGGGCTGGGGGTGGGGTGCGGTCCTCGTCCTCTACTTCCTCCTCGCGTCGTTCCTGACGCGAGCGGGCCGCGCCGAGAAGGCGCGGCGCACCGCGGAGATCCTCCCGGATGGCGGGCGTCGCACCGCACGGCAGGTGGTCGCGAACGGCGGCGTCTTCGCGTTCCTGCTCACCCTCCCCGAGTCGCCGGCCGTGCGACTCGCGGCGCTCGGTGCACTCGCCGCCGCGGCGGCGGACACCTGGGCCACGGAGATCGGGACCCGGTTCGGCGGCACCCCACGGCACCTGTTCTCGGGTGCCCCGCTCCCACCCGGGCTCTCCGGCGGCGTCACCCTGCCCGGCTCCCTCGCCGCGATCGCCGGGGCGGTCGTGACCGCGTCCGCCGCCCCCTGGCTGGTCCCCGCGGCCGGGCACGCAGGGGTCGTCGCCGTGGCGACGGCCGGCGTGCTCGGTGCGTTCCTCGACAGCGCGCTCGGCGCGACGGTGCAGAGTCGGCGGCGCTGCCCGCGGTGCGGCGGGATCGGGGAACGCGCGCGCCACTGTGACTCATTCACCGAATACACCACCGGCTGGCGGTGGATGACGAACGACCTCGTGAACTTCTCCGCGACCGTCGGTGGCGCGCTCCTCGCCGTCGGCTTCGCCCGTCCCTGACCGATCCGATGGCATCGCTCGACCCGACGACCTTCCGTGCGGCCCTCGGCCGCTTCGCCTCCGGCGTGACCGTCCTGACCGTGCGCTCCGCCGAGGGCGCGGACCTCGGCATGACGGCCACCGCCTTCAGCTCCGTCTCACTGACCCCGCCGCTCATCCTGGTCTGTGTCGATCGCGACGCGTCGGCGGCCCCGGCGCTCCGCGAGGGGGTCGCGTTCGCGGTGCACATCCTCGACGAGGCGCAGGCCGACCTCTCGCGTCGCTTCGCCTCGAGCGAAGGGGATCGGTTCGCCGGGATCGCCTATTCACGCGGCGACGACGGGGTGCCACGCCTGGAGGGCGTCCTCGCTCGACTGGACTGCCGCGTGCACGCGATCCACGACGGCGGGGACCACGTCATCGTGGTCGGCGCCGTCTCGGGCGCGACGACCGCGGATGCGGCGCCGCTCCTCTACTTCCGCGGCGCCTACGGCCGGCTCACGCCGAGCGGCTGAGCGTCAGGGCCCTTCGGAGAGGTAGCGCTCCGCGTAGCGGTCGATGCTCTCGCGGATGACGCGCATCGCCGTGTCGGACTTCTCCCACCCGCGGAGCTCGACGCGCTTCCCCTCCAGGTCCTTGTAGACCGCGAAGAAGTGCTCGATCTCGCGCAACGTGTGCTGCGGGATGTCGGCGATGTCGAAGTACTCCCCATGCGCCGGATCGTCGCACGGGACGGCGAGGATCTTGTCGTCGGGCTCGCCCTTGTCGAGCATCTTGAGCACGCCAATCGGTCGGACGTCGATGAGACAGCCGGTGAAGGTCGGCTCCTTGATCAGGACGAGGACATCGAGCGGATCGTTGTCCTCGTGGAGCGTCCGCGGGATGAGCCCGTAGTCGCCCGGGTAGTGGACGGCCGAATAGAGCACGCGATCGAGGCGAAAGAGCCCCGACTCCTTGTCGAGCTCGTACTTGTTGCGCGCGCCCTGCGGGATCTCGATGACCGCGGTGACGACCTCGGGCGGATTCGGGCCGGGGGCGAGGTCCTTCCATGGGTGGATCACGACCGGTCCCCGGCGCGCCGCGTGAGGCGCGCGCGCCGCCAGGCGAGCGAGAGGGCGTAGCCCCCGTAGAGGAGGAGCGTCGCGGCGTAGGCGAGCCGGTAGTAGATGGCGTTGTCGGGCATCGGTCGGCGCGGTCAGCCCTGCGCCGCGTCCTCGAGCGCGTCCCGTTCGGCCGCATAGGCCACCCGGGCACGCACGAGCGCGACGTAGAGGAGGGTGAAGGCGAAGAAGCAGAGGAAGAAGGTCGTCAGCATCACCGGCGGCATCGTCGGCCCCTCGGGGCGTGCCACCACCGGCATCGGGTGGAGCGTCCGGAAGAGGTACACGCTCAGGTGGATGAAGGGGATCAGCAGCGCGCCGAGGATCCCGAGTACGGCCGAGGCGCGAGCCCGCGACTCGCGCCCCGCGACGGCGCCGCGCAGCACGAGGTACCCCACGTAGACGAACCAGAGGAAGAGGGTGAGCGTGAGCCGCGCGTCCCAGGTCCACCAGGTGCCCCAGATCGGACGGCCCCAGAGCGGGCCGGTGATGAGCACCGCCGTGGTGAAGACGACACCGACCTCGGCCGAGCTCTCGGCGAAGCGATCGAGCCGCTCGTCCTTCAGGAAGAGCCAACCGGCGCCGGCGAGCGCGGTGAGGCCGAAGGCGAGGAAGGCGACCCAGGCGGCCGGGGCGTGCACGTAGAGGATCTTCTGCGCGAAGCCCTGGATCCGTTCCGGCGGGGTGAACCAGATGGCGCGGGCATACGCGCCCACGACCGCGAGCGCGGCGAGGACCGCGACGGGATCGAGGCGACGCGACGGCGCGGTGGAGGTCGGCGAATCAGTCATCGAGCGTGTGGGGGAAGACGAAGATGCAGGCCCAGCAGAAGACGAGGTCGAACGCGATCAGGATCCGGAGCCAGTCCATCGCCTCGGCGAGGGGCCGACCGGCGAGGAGCCCGGCCGTCGCCTGCGCCGCGGGCATCACGACGGGGACGAAGAACGGCAGCGCGAGCACCGGGAGGAGGAGCTCGGCGAGCCGCGTGTTCGCGGCGATGCCGGCGAAGAGCGTGCCGACCGCGACCAACCCGACCGCCGCCAGCGCCAGCACCGCCGCGAGGGGCACGGCGGCGGCCCCGATCGGCAGGTTGTAGAAGAGCGCGACCGCCGGGAGGGCTACCGCTTGAACGCCCAGGACGAAGGCGAGGTTCGCGAGCGCCTTCCCGAGGAAGATCGCCTCGCGGGGGACGGGGGCCACCAGGAGGGCATCCATCGCCCCGTCCTCCGCCTCGACGCCGAACGACCGGTGCAGCCCGAGGAGCCCCGAGAACGTGAAGGTGACCCAGAGGACGCCGGGGGCGAGGACGGCGGGGCCGACCGCCGTCGGGTCCCACGCGAAATAGAAAATGACGATCGAGAGCAGGGAGAGGACGAGCGCGGAGAGGAACGCGCTCCGCGTGCGGAACTCGATCGCGAGGTCCTTCCGCGCGATGCGCAGCGCGGTGGCGAGCACGCCGGGGGCGCTCACGCGACGAGCTCCCGGTAGGTCGCGGCGAAGGCCGCGGGGTCGACCTCGGCCCGTGGGGCGCGGTGCACGAAGCGCCCGCCCCGCATCACCGCGACGTCGGTGGCGAGCGCGAGCCCCTCCTGCAGGTGGTGCGTGACGACGACGAGCGCCGCCCCCGCCGCCTGCCGCGCCCGCAGGAGCGCCGTGAGCGCCGCGGCGCCGACCTCGTCGAGCCCCGTGTAGGGTTCGTCGCAGAGGATCACGTCAGGGGCGTGCACGACGGCGCGTGCGATCGCGACCCGTTGCCGGAGCCCGCGCGAGAGCGCCCGCACGGGGACGTCGGCGCGCGCGGCGACCTGCAGGGCGTCGAGCACGTGCGCGGTCGCCTCCGCGGGCGCGGGGAGTCCATGGAGATCGGCGGCGAACCGGACGTTCTCGCGCGCGGTGAGCGCGTCGTACAGCATCGTGCGGTGGGAGACCAGCCCGACGCGTGCGCGGGCGGCCGCGGCGGGGAGCGCGACGTCGCCGATCCGCGCCTCGCCGGCCGTCGGCCGGGCGAGGCCGGCAAGGAGGCGGAGGAGCGTGGTCTTCCCCGCCCCGTTGGGCCCGAAGAGCGCGAGGCACGCGCCCGCGTCGAGCGCGAGGTCGACCCCGTCCACGGCCCGCTGCGCGCCGAAGGCACGTCGGAGCCCGGAGGCCGAGACGATGGGCGCCGCGGGCGCCGTCATCGCGGCCCCGACGCGCAGGGGATCGACGCGAGGGACATCGTCCGGATTCTAACGCGTTGCGGCGACCTCGGTGAGCATGGTAGCATCGTGCGATGACCGACTTCGACGTCCTCCTCAGCGAGACCCGTCGCTTCCCACCCGGCGAGGCGTTCCAGGCCCGGGCCCTCGTCCGCGACCGCACCCTGCACACCGCGGCCGCCGCGGACGACGTCGGCTACTGGGCCGATCAGGCGGCGACGCTCCACTGGCAGCGTCCGTGGGACACGGTCCTCGAGTGGACGCCGCCGCATGCGCGCTGGTTCACCGGCGGCCGGCTCAACGTCAGCGAGAACTGCCTCGACCGACACATCGCCGCAGGGCGCGGGAACAAGGCGGCGATCGTCTGGGAGGGGGAGCCCGGCGACCGACGCACCCTCACCTACTGGGAACTCGCCCGCGAGGTCCGCACCTTCGCCAACGTCCTCAAGGGCCTCGGCGTGCGGAAGGGGGACCGCGTCGGCATCTACCTCCCGCTCATCCCCGAGGCGGCGATCGCGATGCTCGCCTGCGCGCGGATCGGCGCGATCCACTCCGTCGTGTTCGGCGGGTTCTCGCCGGAATCGCTCCGTGACCGGATGAACGACGCCGAGGCCTCGGTGGTGATCACCGCCGACGGCGGCTATCGCCGTGGGCAGGTCGTCCCGCTCAAGCGGAACACCGACAAGGCGCTCGCCGAGTGCCCCACGGTGCGGCACGTCGTCGTGGTGCAGCGCCGCGCCGGCGGCCCCATCGGCGAGGCGCACGTGGAGATGGTCGAGGGGCGCGACCACTGGTACCACGATCTGATGCGACAGGCGTCGGATGCGTGCGCTCCCGAGGCGATGGACGCCGAGGACGTGCTCTTCATCTTGTATACGTCGGGGACGACCGGGAAACCGAAGGGGATCGTGCACACCACGGGGGGCTATCTCGTGGGGGCCGCGAGCTCGACGCGGATGGTCCTCGACCTCCGCGACGACGACGTCTTCTGGTGCACCGCCGACGTGGGGTGGATCACCGGCCACACGTATCTGGTGTACGGCCCGCTCGCGAACGGGGCCACCTGCGTGATGTACGAGGGGGCGCCCGACTGGCCCGAGCGCGACCGGTTCTGGGCCCTCTGCGCCCGGCACGGCGTGACGATCCTCTACACCGCGCCGACCGCGATCCGCGCCTTCATGAAGTGGGGGGACGAGCATCCGCGGCGGCACGATCTGTCGCGCCTGCGGCTCCTCGGTTCCGTCGGCGAGCCGATCAATCCCGAGGCGTGGATGTGGTATCACGAGGTGATCGGTGGAGGGCGCTGCCCGATCGTCGACACCTGGTGGCAGACCGAGACGGGGTCGATCGTGATCTCCCCGCTCCCGGGCGTCACGACGACGAAGCCGGGGAGCGCGACGGAGCCGCTGCCGGGCTACCGCGCCGCGCTCCTCGACGCGGCGGCGAGCGAGATCCCCGTGGGCGGCGGGCTGCTGGCGCTCACGCGCCCCTGGCCGTCGATGCTTCGCACCATCTGGGGGGAC
>CAZGIE010000010.1:19635-24766 GCA_964526485.1 uncultured Gemmatimonas sp.
TGCAGACGTACTTCTCGAAGTGGCCGGGCCGCCCCGACCTCTACTTCCCGGGGGACGGCGCGAAGCGCGACGAGGACGGCTACTTCTGGGTCCTCGGACGCGTCGACGACGTGCTCAACGTCGCGGGGCACCGCATCGGGACGATGGAGGTGGAGTCGGCGCTCGTGGAGCACCCGGCGGTCGCGGAGGCCGCCGTGGTCGGGAAGGCGCACGAGCTGAAGGGCCAGGCGATCTGCGCCTTCGTCACGCTCCGCGACGGCCACCGCGCGACCCCGGCGTTGCGCGACGAGATCCGGGCCTTCGTCGCCACGAAGATCGGGGCGCTCGCACGCCCCGATGACCTCCTCTTCTCCGCGGACCTCCCGAAGACCCGCTCGGGGAAGATCATGCGGCGCCTGCTGCGCGACATCGCGGAGGGCCGGGCGCTGGGCGATACGACGACGCTGGCCGACCCGTCGGTCGTGGCCGCGCTGAAGGACCAGTACGCGGACCAAGAGGGGTGAGCGGCGCGTCGGCCCGCGGGCCGACGCGCCAAGGCCGGCTCAGCGCGCGGTGCTGTCCCCGTCGAGGCGGGCCGTCTCCGCGAGCACGGCCTCCTTCATCTGGTCGTAGGTCAGCGCGCCGGCGCTGATCTGATCGCCGATCCGGAACGACGGGGTGGAGCTCACCCGGAGCCGCTCCGCCTCGGCGCGGTTGGCCGCGATCTGCGGGAGCATCCGTCCGGAATCGAAACACTCGACCCACTTGGCGTCATCGAGCCCGACACCGCGCGCGACCTCGCGCAGCACCTTCCGCGGGTCGGTCGTCGCCTCCGTGTTCCAATTCCCCTGGTTCGCGAAGATCGCGTCGTGCATCTCCCAGAACTTCCCCTGCTCGTTCGCGCAGTGGGCGGCGTTGTGCGCGGCCACGGCGTTGCGATGCATCGCGAGGGGGAAGTCGACGAAGCGGAAGCGCATCTGACCCGTCTCGATGAGCCGCGTGCGGATGTCCGGCTCCTGGAGCACGGCGAAGTTGCCGCAGGCGGGGCACTCGAAGTCGGCGTACTCCGTGACCTCGACCGGCGCGTCCGGGCTGCCGATCACGATGCCGGCGGCGGTGAGGCCAGCGGCCGCAGCGGGATCGAGGGTGATCACCTTGGCGGGACGCGACACCACATAGCCGAGGACGACGACGCCGACGACGGCGACGGCGACGAGGAGGGTGCCGAAGGACTTGTTCGAGGAACGGACGGTCGGGGCCACGGGAGACCTCTGCGCAGCAGGGTGGGGGGACGACGACGGAAATCTGGCATCCCGGCCCCCACGCGGGGTAGGAGTTCGCCCCTGCTCGGGTTATCTTTTGATCACGGTTGCGGCGCCCGCGCGGTGCCCGCCGACCTCGCAGACCTCAATCCGGATGAGATGAGCCGACAGAGACCCCGCGGTGGCTCCACGCCCGCCGCCCCGTCGCCGTTCGACCAGGCACGCGACGAGCTGTTCCAACACGTGATGCGCTGTGGTGTGGTCGGGGCCGACCCCGAGCATGTGCGCGAGTGGTTCGACGAGACGATGAAGTACATGGCGGACCGGTACCATGAACTCGGCGCGCGGGACATCGCCGACCTCCGGACCCTCGGGGAGCGCTTCGCCACCCCGGCCAAGCGTCCCGAGCCGATGAGCGCCTGACCCCGGTCAGGACGCCAGCGACACCGAAGGGCCCCGCGGCACGCCGCGGGGCCCTTCGTCATCCCCCCACCCGCCCTAGCGCCCGACCGTGCGCTGGCGGCGCCAGACCACGCCGAGACGCGCCCCGCCACCGAGTGAGAGCTCGATCGACGGGATCGGCGCCCGTCCGACCCGCGGGCCCTCGACGCCGACGACGAGCACGAGTTCCGGACGCGTGACGTCGCCCGCGAGATGGCGGACCGCCACCCCCGCGCCACCGTAGACGCCGCGGCGATGCTCGCCGAAAGGATCGAAGAGGAAGCGTGAGACGACCTCGAGGCGCTGCATCGCCGCCCACCCGTCGCCGGACCGCACGACGCCCGCCGCGAGGGTCGCGCCGCCGCGCGCGTACCAGCCGAAGCGCCGGTTCACCCCAACGCCGGCGAGGAGGCCGCCGCCGGGGGTCACCACCGCATCGAGGCGCCCTTCCAATTGGGGCATCGCCCGCACCGGAGCCTGCGCGGCGAGGGTGGTGCCGGCGGCGAGCAGGAGCAGCGACGAGGCGAGGCGCATCCCGGGAAGCTAGAATCGGGGGGCGGTCGTCTCAATCGCGGCGATGCCTGCCACCGAATCCGCCGCCGCGGCGCGCCTCGTCGTGCGGCCGCATCCCGATCCCGAATCCCCGCTCCCGACGCCACCGATGCGCCTCCCCATCCGCCTCATCCCTCTTCTCGTTCTTCTCCCCGCGATCGCCGGCGCGCAGCGGGGCCGCCCGATCCCCCTCGGGCTCATCCGCGACGCACGGATCGTCGAGGCGATGCGCGACCTCTCGCCCGCCGAGCTGCGGCGCATCGACTCGACGCTCGTCGCGTTCGGCACGCGTCATACGATGAGCGACACCCTCTCGCCGACGCGCGGGATCGGCGCCGCACGCCGATGGATCCACGCCGAGCTCGCCGCCGCGGCCGCCGCCTGCGACGGCTGCCTCCGGGTCGAATACGACACCGGGCGCGCCGTGGTGGGCCGGAGCCCCGCGCGCCCCACCGTCGCCCTCTGGAACGTGGTGGCCTGGCTCCCGGGCCGCGACACGTCGCGCGTGGTGGTGATGGGCGCGCACTACGACTCCTGCATCTGTTCCACCGACGGGATGGACGCCGTCAGCGACGCGCCCGGCGCGGATGACGACGGGTCGGGTACGGCCGCGGTGATGGCGCTCGCCCGCGTGATGGGCCAGCGCTTCCCCACCGGGTTCGACGCGACGATCGCCTTCGTGCTCTACACGGGCGAGGAACAAGGGCTCCTCGGGTCGACGCAGTTCGCCGAGCGGCTGGCGCGCGAGGGGAAGCGTGTCGTCGCCGCCTTCACCGACGACATCATCGGGAACGTCGTCGCCGACGACGGCCGCCGCGACGATCGCTCGGTGCGCGTCTTCGCCGTCGACTCCCTCGCGATCGGCGGCGGGGAGCTCGCCCGCTACGTCTGGGCGGTCGGCGCGCGGTACCAGCCGCGCTTCGAGGTGCTGCCCGTGCTGCGGCTCGACCGGCTCGGCCGCGGCGGGGACCACCGCCCCTTCGTCGAGCGCGGGATCCCGGGGCTCCGCTTCTCCGAGCGCCTCGAGAACTACAAGCGGCAGCACCTCCCGACCGACTCGCTCGCCGACGTGGACTTCGACTATGTCGCGCGCGTCGCGCGGCTCAACCTCGCCGCCGTGGCCGCCCTCGCGGCGGCCCCGGACCGACCGGCGCAGACGGCGTACGCTCGGGACCGCGCCTCAGGTGGGCAGGCCTTCCAGATCCGCTGGTCCCCCGTCGCCGGGGCTGCGCGGTACGAGCTCCTCGTGCGCCGCACGACGGATCCCACCTACGCGCGCATCGTCGACGCGGGAACCGACACGAGCTACCTACTCGACGAGCAGCTCGACGACGTCTGGGTCGGCGTGCGCGCGGTCGGCGCGGATGGGCACCGGTCGCTCACGACGGTCGTGGGCGCCCCGGGCGGGCCGCGCCTCGCCCCCGCGGCGCGGCCGCGCTGACCGGCCCGCGCCGCGATCCCCGCGGCGGCGAGCCCGGCGCGTCGCCCAGCGCGCGCGGCCGCGCACGATCCCCTCGACCCGCCGCGCGGGATCGCACCACCGCCTCGCGGCGGCGAGCATCCGGGCTGGGGTGACCGCGGCGAGGGTCGCAGGATACTCGGCGAGCTCGGCGAGCGTCCCATTGAGCCAGGCGTCGGCGAGGTCACCGGCCACCGACGCCCCCGACGCCTGCCGCATCTGCCACGCCCCGAGCGCGGCCTGCCGCGCGCGCGTGAGCTCCTCTTCGGTCACCGGGCCCTCGGTGAGGCGCAGCACCTGCTCCAGCAGTCCCGTGCGCGCCTCCGCCTCCTTCTCGGCCGACGTCGCGATGTAGGCGGCGAACGCGCCGCCCCGCCGCCGCACGAAGGGACGGGTGAGCACCGTGTACGCGAGGGAACGGCGCGAGCGGAGTTCCTCGAAGAGGCGTCCGCCGAGCCCGCTCGCCACGCCGGCGAGCATCGCGAGATCGACGCGGGACGCGTCGTCGCGGGCCGGCCCAGGAAAGAGCAGGGCGATCGCCGACTGCGCCTTCTCGCGCGCCTCGACACGTTCGGCGGAGCCGACGGGCCACGGGGCCGGGCGCACGAGCGCCGACGGCGCCCCGCGGAGCGCGGCGAAACGCCCCGCGATCAGATCGGCGATCGCCTGCGGTTCGAGATCACCGACAGCGACGAGGACCGCCGACGCTCCGGCCACGCGCGCCGCATGCCAGGCGGCGAGGGCCTCCGGGGTGTGCCGCGCCAGAGACGCCTCCGTGCCGAGGGTCGAGCGCCCATAGGGGTGGTCGGGCCACGCGGCCTCGGCGGCGAGCCGCATCGGCTGCCGATACATGTCGTCGCGCAACGCCCCCATCGCCGCGACGATCGCGGCGCGCTCCGCCTCCACGCCGTCGGTCGGAAAGGTCGGCGTGAGGACGATGTCCGCGAGGAGTTCGATCGCCTCGGCGGCGGCGCGCGCGGGGACCCCGAGGGTCCACTGCATCCCCTCCGTCCCGACGCGAGCGGCGGGCGAACCCCCGAGCCGCTCGGCGTCCTCCGCGAGGCGTGCGGCGGTCCGGCGCACGGTGCCGCGCAGCATCGCGCGCGCGGCGAGCGAGGTGAGCCCCCCCTCGTCATCGCGCTCCTCCACGACGCCACCGCTGACGAAGCAGCCGAGTTGGACGAGCGCGGCGCCGGGGCGCCGGCGGACGAGGATCGGCACATCCTCGGCGGTGCGGAAGACGGCGACGCCGTCGACGGTCCGCTCGAGCCGGGCGCCGCGTCCGAGCAGCGCGGGGGCCGCGATCGATGGCTGCGACGACGCCGCGCTCCGCCGCGTGGCGGCGACGGCCGGGGTCTATGCCCGCGTCTCGCCCGAGCACAAGCTGCGGATCGTGCAGGCGCTCCAGGCGCTCGGCCACGTGGTGGCGATGACCGGC
>CAZGIE010000011.1:0-3386 GCA_964526485.1 uncultured Gemmatimonas sp.
ACCCGGCCGAGACGCCTCCGCCGGGGTCCTGACCCACGGCGCCGGCGGGGCGCCTGTCGCGGCCGTCACCCCGCCGCTAACTTCAACGGGCCCCGTCACTTCCCCCACCGTAATTCCCCGTGGTCCCGCGTCGTCGGGCTGCGTGAGCGAGTCCTCTCCCATGCGTTGGCCGTCCTTCAATCTCGGTGGTCTGCTCACGGCGAACGCCATCGCCGTGGACCTCGGGACCGCGAACACGCTCGTGTACGTGAAGGGCGAGGGCATCGTGCTCAACGAGCCGAGCGTCGTCGCGATCGACCGCGAGACGAAGCGCATCAAGGGCGTCGGACTCGAGGCGAAGCGGATGCTGGGCCGCACCCCCGAAGGCGTGATCGCGGTGCGGCCGATGAAGGACGGCGTGATCGCCGACTTCGAGGTCACCGAGAAGATGCTGCGTTTCTTCCTCGAGTTGATCATCAAGAACCACGTGTTCCGCGTGAAGCCGCGCGTGATCGTGTGCGTGCCGTCGGGGATTACCGAGGTGGAGCGTCGTGCGGTGCGCGACTCCGCCCTCGGCGCGGGCGCGAAGGAGGTCTTCATGGTCGCGGAGCCGATGGCCGCCGCGATCGGCGTCGGCCTCCCGGTGGACACGCCCACGGGGAACATGGTGATCGACATCGGTGGCGGGACGACAGAGATCGCGGTCATCGCGCTCTCCGGCATCGTCTCCGACACGTCGATCCGGACCGGTGGCGACGAGCTCGACACGAGCATCGTGCAGTTCATGCGGAAGAGCTACAACCTGTTGATCGGCGAGCCGACGGCGGAGCAGATCAAGATCCAGATCGGGTCGGCCGCGCCGTTGGGTGAGGAACGGGAGATGGAGGTGAAGGGGCGTGACCTCGTCTCCGGGATCCCGAAGACCGTGCGCGTGCACTCCGCCGAGATCCGCGAGGCGGTGCAGGAGCCGGTGCAGCAGATCGTGAACGCGGTGCGCCGCGCGCTCGAGATCACGCCGCCCGAGCTCGCGTCGGATATCGTCGATCGTGGCATCGTGATGACCGGCGGCGGCGCGTTGCTGCGCGGCCTCGATGTGCTCCTGACACAGGAGACGGGGCTTCCGATCCACGTGGACGAGGATCCGCTGACCTGTGTGGTCCGCGGGACGGGCCGCATCCTCGACGACGAGGAGCGGTACTGGTCGGTGCTCACGAGCTGACCCGCCGCGACGCGTGGCTCGCGGCGCCCGTGCCAACACCGCGGTGGACACCACGCTCGTCGTGGTGTGCGTGCTGGCGTCGCTGACGCTCCGGTCGCTCGCCCCAGCGCGTCGGGACCCGATCGCGCAGTCGGTCCGCGAGACGTTCGTCACCCCGCTCCTCGCCGGGCAGGCCGCCGTGACGCGCACGCAGCGCGAGTTGCGTGACGCCGAGGCGATGCGCCGGGCGGCCGACAGTCTCACGCGGATCGGGCAGGAGGCGGCCGGCCTCGCCGCCGAGAACGCCGCGCTCCGGGCGCTCCTCGACCTCGCGCCGCGGGTGGGCTGGGGGTACGTCGCGACGGAGGCACTCCCCGGGGCGCGCCTCGCGGCGCCGACGACGCGGCTTCTGGCCGTCGGCGCGCGGGACAGCATTGCGCCGATGGCGCCGATCGTGACCGCCGATGGCGTCGCCGGCCTTATCGCGACGGTTGATGCGCGCTCCGCGGTGATGTTGACCTGGGCACATCCGGACTTCCGGATCAGCGCGATGAGCGAGGACGGGGCGGCGATGGGGATCGCGACCCCTCACCTCTCGGGCCGTGGCGGCCAAGGGCTGCTGGAGCTGACCGGGGTCCCATTCCGGACCCTACTCGCCCCAGGAACGCGCATCGTCAGCTCCGGGCTCGGTGGCGTCTTCCCGGTCGGGGTGCCAGTCGGCCGCGTCCTCCGTGTGCTCTCCGACGAAGGCGGCTGGGTGCGCAGCTATCTGTTGGAGCCGTCGGTCCCGCTCACGCGCCTCGGTGGGGTCCTGGTGCTCCGGGCACCGCGCGTACGGGCGGGACTCGACAGACTGTGGGGGCGGTGATGCGTCGGCAGACCCTCGGCCTCCTGCTCGGGCTCGTCGCGCTGGTGGTGCTGGACCTCGCGGTGCTCCCCCTGCTCGGCGGGCGCGGGTTGCTCGACACCCTGCTGCTCGCCGTGGTCGCGGTCGCGGTCCGGGTCCGCCCCGGCGTTGCCGCGTTGACGGGCTTCGCGCTCGGGATCCTGCGGGACGCGACGGCGCCGGACGCGTTCGGCGCCTCCGCGCTCGCGCTGAGCCTGGTGGGCTATGCCGTGGCGCGGCTCTCCGCGGGGGCCTTCGAGGAGCGCGCCGCGGCGACGGCCGCGACGCTCGCCGTCGCCCGGCTGGTGGCCGAGGTGGTGTTCGTCCTGGCCGAGGGGCGCGTGCAGGGGATGGCGCTGCTGCTCCGGTTCATCTGGTGGGCCCCGCTCGGGGCGCTGGTCACGACGATCGTCGGCGTGCCCGTGCTCCGCCTTCTGCCCGCGCCGTCGGATCGGCGTCGAGGGCGATGAGCTTTCAACCGAACGACGTCCAGCGGCGGGCGCAGCTCGCGTCCGGGCTGATCGCGGCGGCGCTCTTGGTGCTCCTCTCCGCCTTCTTCCGGGCGCAGGTCCTCGATCACGCGCGGTACCGGCTCGCCGCGGAGGACAACCGGCTCCGTGAGGTGCCGTTGCCGGCGGCCCGCGGGATGATTCTGGACCGGAACGGTCTGGTGATCGCGGAGAATGTCCCGAGCTACACGGTGTCGTATCTCGCGCGCACCGAGCGCGCCGTCCGCGAGATGATGCGCCGCATCGGAGAGCTGAGCCCGGTGACGCCGGAACAGGTCGGCGGTGCGATCCGTCGCTACCGACACGACGCCTCGCGCCCGGTGGTGCTCTTCACCGACGCCCCCTTCAGCCTCGTCTCGGCGCTCGAGGAACGGCGGCTCGAGTTCCCCGAGTTGATCATCCAGTCGGCGCCGAAGCGCTGGTACCCCGACAGCTCGGTGGTGTCGGCGCTCGTCGGCTACACCGGGGAGATCAGCGACCGCGAGCTCGACGACACGCTGTTCGTCGGCTACAAGGCGGGGCAGCAGGTCGGGAAGGATGGCCTGGAGAAGCAGTACGAGGAGCGGCTCCGCGGGCGGGAGGGCGTCCGCTTCGTGGAGGTCGACGCGCGCGGGCGGATGGTGCGCGACCGCGCGCGCGCCGATGTGGCGCCGGCTTCGCCGGAGGCGCTGCGGACGAACCTCGACCTCGATCTGCAGCGGTTCGTCGCGGGGATCTTCGGGGACTCGCTGATCGGCGGCGTCGTCGCGATGGTCCCGCAGACCGGCGAGGTGCTCGCGCTGCATTCCGCGCCGACGTTCGATCCGAACCGGTT
>CAZGIE010000011.1:3396-23595 GCA_964526485.1 uncultured Gemmatimonas sp.
CCGGCGGGATCCCACGCAGTTACTGGAACGCGCTGCAGTCCGACCCGCGGCGCCCGCTCTACAACAAGGCGATCAAGGGGACGTACCCGCCGGGCTCGATCTGGAAGCTCGCGACGGCGATCACCGCGATGGAGGCGGGGCTCGTCGACATCGACGACCGGATGCCGACGCCGTGCCGTGGCGGCTTCCAGTACGGGAACCGGTACTTCCGCTGCTGGGATCCGAAGGGGCACGGGAACGTGACGCTCGCGGGCGCGATCCAGCATTCCTGCGACACCTACTTCTATCAGCTGGGGCTGAAGATCGGGCTCCAGCGCCTGATCGCCGGCGGACTCGACCTCGGGGCGCGGCAGCGTTCCGGGATCGATCTGCCGGCGGAGAACCGGCCGCTCTATCCGACCGATCCGGCGCGCGAGTACTACGACCGGCGGTTCGGGCCGCGCGGGTGGAGCAACGCCGTGACGCTCAACCTGTCGATCGGACAGGGGGAGCACTCGCAGACGGTCGCGAACATGGCGCGCTTCTACACGGCGCTCGCGACCGATGGGACGGCGGCGACCCCCGCGATCGTCGGCACCGGGGCGGCGCGGGCCCCGCTCTTCTCGCTGACGCCCGCGCAGATGCGCGGGATCCAGGAGGCGCTCGCGGCGGTCGTCGGCGCGGGCACGGCCGCGGGCTCGCGGCTCGAAGGGATCACGGTCGCGGGGAAGACCGGCACCGCGCAGAACGCCGCGGACGTCCGCCGCGACCACGCCTGGTTCGTCGGCTACGCGCCGGCGGAGGCGCCGACGATCGTTGTCGCGGTGATGCTCGAGTTCGGGTTGCACGGGTCGCGGGCCGCGCGCATCGCGACGCGCATCATGGAGCACTACCTGAAGCGCGAGGTGGTGGCGATGCCGGAGACCGAAGGGTGATCCGCGCGCTCCGGTGGCCGGCCGACTGGCCGCTCGGGCTCGTCGCCCTGCTACTGACCATCTTCGGCCTCGCGATGGTCTTCTCCGCCGGTCAGACCGACGTGCCGACCTTCGTGGCGGGGATCTGGCGGGTGCAGCTCGCCTGGGTGCTGCTCGGGTTGGTCGCGGGCTACCTCGTCACGCGGCTGAGCACGCGCCTGCTCGATGCGGTGAGCGTGCCGGCCTACGTCGCATCCTGTCTGCTCCTGCTCCTGCTGCTCTTCGTCGGGAAGGGCGCGGGGACCGCGGCGAGCACGAAGAGCTGGCTCGCCATCGGTGGGGTCCGGCTCGGGCAGCCCTCCGAGCTCGCGAAGATCGCCGTGGTGCTGATGTTGGCGCATGTGCTCGGCGCCGCCCGACGCGCCCCGGCCACCCTCTTCGAGCTGCTGCCGTCGGCGATGGTCGTTGGCGTGCCATGGCTCCTGATCATGGCCCAGCCCGACCTCGGCACCGGCATCGTCTTCATCGGCATCTATTATGCGATGCTCTTCTGGGCCGGCGTCAGCTGGTGGCTCCTGCTGCTCGCGGCGAGCCCCGGGATCAGTCTCGTCCTCGCGTTCAGCACGGGGCTCTGGGGGGGATGGTTCCTCATCCTGCTGGCCGTCCTGGCCTTCGTGCGTCCCTCGCGCTGGGAGGGGGCGACGGTCGTAGCGGGGAACCTGCTCCTCGGGGTCCTCGCGCCGCTGCTCTGGAACCGACTCGATCCCTACCAGCAGCGCCGGCTGCTCGTGTTCCTCGATCCGTCGAGCGACCCTCGCGCCTCCGGCTACCATCTCATCCAGTCGCAGGTGGCGATTGGATCCGGCGGCATCCTTGGCAAGGGCTTCACGCTCGGGTCCCAGAAGCGGCTCGCCTTCCTGCCCGAGCAGCAGACCGACTTCATCTTCCCCATCGTGGCCGAGGAGTTCGGGTTCGTCGGTGTGTCGCTCGCGCTCGGCCTCTTCGCTGCGCTGTTCCTGCGCACCATCCGGGTGGCGGTCCGGTCGTCGACTCCGTTCGCGTCCCTGGTCGCCTTCGGCCTCACCTCGGCGTGGTTCACGCACCTGATCGTGAACGTGGGGATGACCATCGGGCTCATGCCGATCACGGGGATCCCCCTTCCGTTCTTCTCATACGGCGGGTCTTTCATGCTGGCGAGCTGGCTCTCGGTGGGGATCCTCCTGCTGATCTCGGCCGAGGGGCGGGGGCGGGCGGACCGGCTCTAGCCTCGGGGGCGGGCCCAGCTTGCCCGGACCCCCCGTGCTGTCCAGCTTTCGGTCCATGGCATGGTTCCGAAAGGAAAAGAAGCCCCTGCGCCCCCGGGGGGAGCGCCTCGAGATCCCCAAGGACGCCTGGGAGAAGTGCGAGGCCTGCGGGCATACGGACATCGCGGAGAAGTTCGACCGGAACCACAACGTCTGTCCGGCCTGCGACCACCACCGGCGGTTTCGGGCGCATGAGTATGCCGGCCTGCTCCTCGACGAGGGGACGGTCGACGAGAAGGATGAGGATGTCGCCTCGGTCGACCCGCTCGGATTCCCGGACTATCCGGGTCGGCTCGCCAAGTCCCGGAAGGGCGCGGGGCCGCACGACGCGATCCTGACGGTCTCCGGCCAGATGGACCGCACCCCGGTCAACCTGGGGATCATGGACTTCGCCTTCATGGGCGGGTCGATGGGTTCCGTCGTCGGGGAGAAGATCGCCCGGCTCGGGAACCGGTCCCTCGAGAAGAAGTGGCCCCTGATCCTGATCTCCTGCTCCGGCGGGGCGCGGATGCAGGAGCGGCTGCCCTCGCGCATGCAGATGGCGAAGACCTCGGCTGTGCTCGCGCAGCTCGCGGAGCGCCGGATCCCGTATGTCTCGGTGCTGACCAACCCGACCACCGGGGGCGTGAGCGCCTCGTACGCGATGCTCGGGGACGCGATTCTCGCGGAGCCCGGGGCGGTGATCGGGTTCGCGGGCCCGCGGGTGATCAAGCAGACGTTGGGACAGGATCTCCCCGACGGGTTCCAGACCGCCGAGTTCCTGCTCGAGCATGGCATGGTGGACCGCGTGGTGCATCGGCACCAACTCAAGCGCACCATCGGCCAGCTGCTGCGGCACATGAGCGGGAAGCCCGCGGCGACGGGGTGGGCGACCTCCTGAGCGGCCGCGATTACCGGGCCTCGCTCGAGGCTCTCTTCGCGCGGACGACGGGTCAGTGGCGTCTCGGGCTCGACCGGGTCGAGGCGCTCCTCTCGGCGCTCGGGGACCCGCATCGTCGGGTGCCCGCCATCCATGTCGCCGGGACGAACGGGAAGGGGAGCGTCTGCGCGGCGCTCGAGCACGTGCTTCGGCGCCGCGGATGGCGGGTCGCCAAGTACACATCCCCGCACCTCGTCGACTTCCGCGAGCGGTTCCTCATCGAGGGGCGACCGGTCGTGGAGTCTGCGGTCGTCGACTTCCTCGACCGCTGGACGCCGACGGTGGAGCGGCTCGGGGCGACCTTCTTCGAAGCGATCACGGCGATGGGCTTCCAGCTGTTCGCCGACGCGGGGGTCGATATCGCGGTCATCGAAACGGGGCTCGGCGGCCGGCTCGATGCCACGAACGTCGTCGACCCGCTCGTCGCCGGGGTGACGGGGATCGGCCTCGACCACATGGAGTTCCTCGGGACGACCCGCGCCCAGATCGCCCCGGAGAAGGCGGGGATCTACAAGGCGGGCCGGCCGGCCGTGGTGGGGGAGCCCGACGCGGCGATTCGCACCATTCTCGCGGCGGAGGCCGTTCGGCGCGGCGCGTCTCCGGTGCGCGTCGTCGCCGAGGAGGGGGAGCCGTCGGCGGTGGAGGTGTCGGCCGACGGGACCCGGTTTCGGTGGAAGCGCTTCGACGGGGCGCTCGACGTCGTGATGGGGCTCCCGGGTCGGCATCAGGCGAGCAACGCCCTCGTGGCGCTGACGATGCTTGATGCCCTCCCGGCACCCTTCCGGGTGGCGCCCGAGGAGGCGGCGCCGCTGCTGGCCGATCTTCGGTTGGCCGGCCGCTTCTCCCGGCACGGGGTGTGGCTCTTCGACGTGGCGCATAACCCCGATGGGGCGCAGGTCTCCGCGGAGACGCTTCGGGCGGTGGCGCCGGCCGCCCCGGTGGTGGCCCTCGTGAGCGTCCTCGGGGACAAGGACTGGCGGGGGATCCTGGCCGCGCTGGCCCCGGTGGTGGACCGGTTCCTGCTCACGAACGCCCCCACGGCCCCGGCGAGCCGGGCCTGGGACGCCGAGGCGGCGTTGGCGTTCGCGACGGCATCGGGATGGGCCGCCGAGCTGGTCGCGGATTTCGATGCGGCCCTCGCCCGTGCCCCAGAACGCGGGGCCACGGTGCTCGTCACCGGGAGTTTCCACACGGTCGGTGATGCGATGGCGCGGTTGCAGGTGAATCCGGCCACCGGGTAGCTTTCCCAGATGAGTAGTGCGGCCCTCCCAGGATTCCGCGATTTCTATCCCGACGAGCTGGCCCGCCGCGCCCACATCTTCCAGGCCTGGCGGGCCGTCACGCGCCGGTACGCCTTCGTCGAGTACGACGGCCCCCCGCTGGAGCCCCTCGAGCTCTACACGAAGAAGAGCGGGGACGAGATCGTCGGCCAGCTGTACAACTTCACGGACAAGGGGGGGCGGGAGGTCGCGCTCCGCCCCGAGATGACACCCACCTTCGCCCGGATGGTCGGGGCGCGGGCGAATGCGCTCCGGAAGCCCGTCCGGTGGTTCTCGATCCCCCAGCTCTTCCGTTACGAGCGGGCGCAGCGGGGGCGGCTCCGGGAGCACTTCCAGCTCAACGTGGACATCGTCGGGGAGTCGAGCGAGGTCGCCGACGCCGAATTGCTCGCGGTCGCAGTCGATATCATGCGGGAGCTCGGGCTGACCAGCGCCGACGTCCGGGCGCGTGTGAGCGATCGCCGGTTGCTGAACGCGATCCTGGGCGCCTTCGGCGTGTCCGAGGCGCAGCGGCCGGCGGTGTACGCCGTCCTCGACAAGGCGGGGCGCCAGCCGCACGAGGTCTCGGCAGGGAAGCTGGCCGCGGCCGGGCTCGACGCTGCGGCCGTCGACCAGGTGCTCGCGTTGCTGGCCCCCGGGGCGGGCTCGGCCGCCCTCGCGGCGGCGCCGGCCGGGGAGGACGCCGACCGCATGCGCCGCTATCTCGCGCACGCGGAGGCCCTCGGCATCGCCGACTGGATCGACGTCGACTTCTCGATCGTCCGCGGTCTGGCGTACTACACCGGGTTCGTCTTCGAACTGTTCGACGCGCGCGGCGAGCTGCGCGCGATCTGCGGAGGTGGGCGCTACGACACCCTCCTGAAGTCGCTCGGGGGGGCGGACCTGCCGGCCCTCGGGTTCGGGATGGGGGACGTGGTCCTCGGCGAGCTGCTCACCGATCGCGGGCTCTTCCCGACGACCGCGGGGGCCACCGCCGATCTGTACGTCGTGGCCGGCGACGGCGCCGTCGGGGTGCCGTACGCCGACACGCTGCGGCTGATCGCCGCGCTGCGGCAGGCCGGGTTCAGCGTGGACCACGGGCTGAACGCCGAGCGTTTCCTCTCGCAGGCGACGCGGAACCAGGTGGATGGCGCCCGCAAGGCGGGGGCTGCCGCCGTGATCGCCCGACGCGCCGACGGCCGATGGGAAGTGACCTCGATCCTCGGGCGCCTGAAGGACGCGCCCACGCACCTGCTCGACGCCCCGGCGATCCTCGCCGGGGATACCCCGATCCTGGACGGCCTGCGCGCCTGGCTCACGGCGCAGCGGGCGACCGCCCCCGAGACGCATGGCTGACGACAAGAAGCTGACGACGCGCGCCGACGATTTCAGCGCCTGGTACAACGAGCTCGTGCTCCGCGCCGAGCTCGCCGACTATTCGCCCGTGAAGGGCTCGATGGTCATCCGGCCGAACGGCTACGGGATCTGGGAGCGGATGCAGCGCGCGCTCGACGACATGTTCAAGGCCACCGGCCACCAGAACGCGTACTTCCCGCTCTTCATCCCGCAGAGCTTCCTGCAGAAGGAGGCGCAGCACGTCGAGGGGTTCGCGCCGGAGACGGCGGTGGTGACCCACGGGGGCGGGAAGGCGCTCGAGGAACCGCTCGTGGTGCGGCCGACCTCCGAGACGATCATCTACCACATGTTCGCCAAGTGGGTGCAGTCGTACCGCGACCTCCCCATCCTGATGAACCAGTGGGCAAACGTGGTGCGCTGGGAGATGCGGACGCGGCTCTTCCTGCGGACGCTCGAGTTCCTCTGGCAGGAAGGGCACACGGCGCACGCCACGCACGATGAGGCGGAAGCTGAGACGCGGCGGATGCTCGGCGTCTACCGCGAGTTCATGGAGGGTTGGATCGCGATGCCCGTCGTCACCGGGCAGAAGACCGAGAGCGAGAAGTTCGCCGGCGCGCTCCGCACGTACTCGTGCGAGGCGATGATGCAGGACAACAAGGCGCTGCAGGCCGGCACCTCGCACAACCTCGGGCAGAACTTCGCGAAGGCGTTCGACTTGAAGTTCCAGGATGAGAGTGGGGAGATGGCGTTCGCGTGGAACACCTCGTGGGGCGTCTCGACGCGCATGGTCGGCGGGCTGATCATGACGCACTCGGACGACAACGGGCTCGTCTGCCCGCCGCGCCTGGCGCCGGTGGAGGTGGTGATCATCCCCATCTACAAGTCGGACGAGGAGAAGGCCCGGGTGGTGGAGGCGGCGTACAAGGTCCGGGACGAGCTCACCGGGTGGACGGGGCGCGGCGCGACGGACCGGCTGCGCGTGATCGTCGACGCACGCGAGGGGATCAAGCCCGGCGCCAAGTACTATGAGCATGAGATGCGCGGCATCCCGCTGCGCCTCGAGATCGGGCCCAAGGACCTCGAGAAGGGATCGGTCTTCTCGGCCCGGCGCGACACGCGGGCGAAGGCGGCGCTGCCGATGGCGGGGCTCCCCGAGGCGGTCGCCGGCCTCCTGGGGACCATGCAATCCGACCTGCTCGCCGCGGCGACGGCGCGACGCGAGGCGAACTCGCACCGGAACGTGACCTCGTACGCGCAGTTCAAGGAGATCATGGAAGGGCCGGGCGGCTTCGTGTACGCCGGCTGGAACGGTGACCCGGCCGTCGAGGCGAAGGTGAAGGAGGAGACGAAGGCGACGATCCGGTGCATCCCGGACCCGGAGTTCCGCTCCGCGCAGGCGCCGACGACGTGCCTCGTGACCGGTGAGCCCGCCCGGCACGAGGTGATCTGGGCCAAGGCGTACTGATGAGCTTCGCGCGCGTCGACGGCGTCCTGCACGCCGAGTCGGTCGCGCTCCCGCGGCTGGCCGCGGCGGTCGGGACGCCGTTCTACGTGTATTCCGCGGGCCGCATCCGTGCGCAGCTGGGCGCCCTCGGCGCGGCGCTCGAGGGGATCCCGCACCGCATCCACTTCGCGATGAAGGCGAACGCCTGTCGCGGGGTCCTCGACGTCGTGCGGGCCGCGGGGGCCGGGGTGGACGTGGTCTCGGGCGGCGAGCTCGACCGGGCGCGCCGCGCCGGGTTCGGTCCGACGGACATCCTCTTCGGTGGCGTCGGCAAGCAGGCCCACGAGCTGCGTGAGGCGCTCGCCGGCGGGATCAAGTTGATCAACGTCGAGTCCCCCGCGGAGCTCGCGCTCGTCGCGGAGATCGCGGCGGCGCTCGGCGTCGTCGCGCCGGTCGGGCTCCGGGTGAATCCCGAGGTCGATGTCGAGAACGCGCACCGGTTCATCGCCACGGGGGAGAAGGGGCACAAGTTCGGGATCCCGATCGGCGAGGCGTTCGCCGCCGGGCGTGCCGCGCTCGCCTCGCCTCACCTGCGGCTGGTGGGCCTCGATATGCACGTGGGATCGCAGCTCCTCTCGCTCGAAGCCTACCGCCATGGGGCGGCGCGCCTCGTCGAGCTCGGGCGCGCGCTACGCGACGCGGGGGCGCCCCTCGCGTACCTCGACGTCGGCGGTGGCCTGCCGGTGCGCTACCGGGACGAGGCGGCCCCCGACCTGCCCGCGTACGCGGCGATTGTGGGGGAGGCTGCGGCGGCCCTCGGCGTCTCGTTGTTGCTCGAGCCGGGCCGCTTCGTCGTCGCGGATGCGGGGATGCTCGTGACGCGCGTGCTCTACCGGAAGGGGAACGGCGGACGGACGACGTTGGTCTGCGACGCGGGGATGACGGAGCTCGTCCGTCCGTCGCGATACGACGCGTACCACCACATCGAGCCGGTGCTCGACGGGGTGGGTGAGGAGGTGGCGGACGTCGTCGGGCCGGTCTGCGAGACGGGGGATTTTCTCGCGCTCAAGCGGGCCCTGCCGGTCGTCCCGGAGGGGGCGTTGCTGGCGGTGCACGCCGCGGGGGCGTACGGCTCGGTGATGGCGTCGCAGTACAACGCCCGGCCCAAGGCGCCCGAGGTGCTGGTCGATGGGGCGCGCTGGGCCGAGGTGACCACGCGGGAGACCTATGACGATCTGGCGCGCCACGACGTGGCGACGCCGGTCTGGAGGGACGACTGATGCGGATCGGGGTGATGTCGGACTCGCATGACCGCGTGCCGGCGGTGGACGCGTTGCTGCGCCTGATGGTCGCGCGCGAGGTGACGATGGTGCTGCACGCGGGGGACTTCTGCGCCCCGTTCGCGCTCCGGCCGTTCCGGGAGCAGAACGTCGCGATGGCGGGGGTCTTCGGCGGGAACGACGGCGACCGCGCCGGGTTGCGGGCGTTCGCGGAACAAGGGATGGGGCAGGAACTCTTCGAGTCCCCGCATTCGGTGAAGTTCGGGGAGGTGAAGGTCCTCCTCGTCCACGATCTCGCCGACGTCCACGAGGGCTCGATCAACGCCCACGACGTCGTCGTCTTCGGGCACACCCACGCGCCGTCGGTGGAGCGGCGCGGGGAGACGTTGCTCGTGAACCCCGGCGAGGCGTGTGGCTGGCTGCATGGGACGCCGACCGCCGCCATCATCGACCTCGACACCAAGCAGGTGGAGATGCTCACGCTCGACCCGACGGAGTGGACCCGGTGACCTCACGCGTCCTCATCCTGGACTGCGGCTCGCAGTTCACGCAGCTCATCGCCCGCCGCGTCCGCGAGGCGCGGGTCTTCTCGGAGATCCATCCGCCGACCCGCTCCCTCGAGTGGATCCGCGCCTGGCAACCGACGGCCATCATCCTCTCCGGCGGACCGAGCTCGGTCACGGACGAGGGGGCGCCGACGTTCGATCCCGCGATCCTCGATCTCGCCCCGGTGCTCGGCGTCTGCTACGGGATGCAGTGGATCGCGCAGACGGCCGGTGGCGCCGTGCAGGGGGGCGGGCGCCGTGAGTACGGGCGCGCCGACGTCGTCGTGAAGGAGACGGGCGGGCTCTTCGCCGGCTTCGACCCCGGCGAGCGGTCGGTGGTGTGGATGAGCCACGGCGACCACGTCGAGACGGTCCCGCCGGGATACGTCCTCACCGCGTCGAGCGACGGAAATCCCGTCGTCGCCTTCCGGCATGCCACGAAGCCCATCCACGCGGTGCAGTTCCACGCCGAGGTGGCGCACACGGTCCGCGGCGCGGAGATCATCCAGAACTTCCTCTTCGGCATCGCCGGCTGCACGCCGGACTGGACGCCGGGGCATTTCATCGAGCAGGAGGTCGCCCGCATCAAGGCGCTCGTCGGCGACGCGCAGGTGATCTGCGGGCTCTCCGGTGGCGTCGATTCGTCCGTGGCGGCGGCGCTCGTCCACCGGGCCATCGGTGATCAGCTCACCTGCATCTTCGTGGACACGGGGCTGCTCCGGCTGCACGAGCGCGAGCAGGTCGAGCGCACGATGGGGCAGCATCTGGGGATCCGGCTCATCACCGTGCGCGCGGAGGACCGGTTCCTCGGCGCGCTGCAGGGGCTCGACGACCCCGAGAAGAAGCGCAAGGCCATCGGGCACACCTTCATCGACGTCTTCGAGGACGCGTCGGCCGACGCGGGGAAGGACGCGAAGTTCCTCGTGCAGGGGACGCTCTATCCGGACGTGATCGAGTCGGTGAGCGCGAAGGGCGGCCCGAGTGCGACGATCAAGACGCATCACAACGTCGGTGGGCTCAAGCCCGACATGAAGTTCCAGCTGATCGAGCCGCTGCGGGAGCTCTTCAAGGACGAGGTGCGCAACGTCGGGCGCGAGCTCGGCCTCCCCGAGGAGATGGTCGGGCGGCATCCGTTCCCCGGCCCCGGGCTCGCGATCCGTGTGCTGGGTTCGGTGGATCCGGTGAACGTCGAGACGCTCCGCCGGGCGGACGCGATCTACCTCGAGGAGATCCGGGCGGCCGGGCTCTACAACGAGATCTGGCAGGCCTTCGCCGTGTTCCTCCCTGTCCGCTCGGTGGGCGTGATGGGCGACGGGCGCACGTACGAGCACGTGATCGCCCTGCGTGCGGTGACGAGCACCGACGGGATGACGGCCGACTGGTTCGCCTTCCCGACCGAGGTGCTCGCCCGGATCTCGAACCGCATCATCAACGAGGTCCCCGGGATCAACCGCGTCGTCTACGACGTGAGCTCCAAGCCCCCCGCGACGATCGAGTGGGAGTGACCCCGTGCTGACCCGCCTCGCGCGGCTGCGGCCCACGCGGGCCGAGTTGCGGGAGATGCTCGCGATCGCCGGGCCGATCGTGCTCGTGAGCCTCGGGCAGCAGCTGATGGGGGTCGTCGACGTGATCATGCTCGGCCGTGTCTCCGCGGCCGAGCTCGCCGCCGGCGGCTTGGGGAATCTCTACTTCCACCTCACGGGGATCGCGGGGATCGGCGTGCTGCTCGCGATCGATCCCGTGGTGGCTCAGGCGGTCGGGGCCGGCGACGACGAGGGGGTGACGCGCGGGGTGCAGCGCGGCCTGCTCCTCGCACTGCTCGTGACGCTCCTCGTGGGACTCACCGCGATCCCCTCGGAGTGGCTCTTCACCGTGATGCGGCAGCCCGCGGAGGTCACCCCGGCGGCGGCCCGCTTCGTCTGGTGGAGCCTGCCGGGCCTCCTCCCGTTCTATCTCTTCGTCGCGCTGCGGCAGGTGCTCCAGGCGAAGCACCTGATGCGGCCGGTGTTACTCGCCGTGCTGGCGGGGAACGTGCTCAATGTCGCGCTCAACTGGGTCCTGATCTTCGGGCATCTGGGGATGTCGGCGGGCGGGTCGGTCGGCTCCGCGCAGGCGACCTCGATCGCGCGATGGGCGATGCTGGCGTTCCTCCTCTGGAGCGCCTGGCCGGCACTCGGTCCCATCCTCCGACGGTGGCGCCCGGAGAGCTTCGCGCTCGCGCCGCTCGGGCGGATGCTCGCCATCGGCGTGCCGATCGGGTTGCAGTTCTTCGCGGAGGTGAACGCGTTCGGGCTCGTCACCATCATGGCGGGCTGGATGGGAACCGCGACGCTCGCGGGGCACGAGATCGCGCTGAATCTCGCCTCGACGACCTTCATGGTGCCGCTCGGTGTCGCCAGCGCCGCCTCCGTGATGGTGGGGCACGCGATCGGCGCGGGGGACACCGCCGCGTCGCAGCGGGACGCGGTGGCGGCGCTCGCCCTCGGGGTGGGCTTCATGGCGGTGATGAGCGTGGTGTTGCTCCTCGCCCCTGGGCCCTTCGCCCGGCTCTACACGGCCGATGCGGGGGCGGCGGGGCTCTGGTGGGGGCTCTCGGCCGGGCTCTCGACGGCGGCGGTGCTGCAGCTCGCGCGTGTGCGCACGAAACTCCGGCGCCCCGTCGCCCGGGTGACGCTCGACCTCCCGGTCCAGCCGTGAGGGGCGGGGCGCGCGGGGCGCGCCCCGCGGCCCGTCAGACGCCCTTCTCCTGCAGGAGCGCCATGAACTCCGCCGGCGACGTGATGGCCAGCAGCCGGTCCGGTACGTCGATCTCCTTCGAGAACTGCGCGATCTTGCCGAGGACCGGGAGGTACTGGTTCGAGACCTCGAGCGGCGGGGCGACGATGAGGAAGAAGCAGCGCACCGGCTGCGCGTCGATGGCCTTGAAGTCGAGCCCCGTGGCCTTCCGACCGAAGGCGACGCGGAGCTTGTTCACCACGAGGGAGCGGCAGTGGGGGATCGCGATGCCGCGCCCGATGCCCGTCGACCCGAGGTTCTCGCGACGCTTCAGCATCTTGTACAGCGTCGCCTCGTCCTTCTCCTCGAGGCGGAGGAGCCCGATGAGCTCCCGGAGGATGTCGTCCTTGCTCTCGCCCTTCAGGTCGAGCGCGACGGCGTCTTCGGAAAAGAATTCACGGAGTTCCATCCCGCGAACCTACCCGGTGCCCGGAGTGGTGTCAACGTGTGATGTTGCAACGAGTTGCGTCAGGTCTTTATAGTTCGCTCATGCCCTTTCCGTTCCCCGTCGACCACGCCGTTCCGCTCTTCCTCGCGCCGATGGCGGGTGTGTCGGAATCCCCCTTCCGGCGGCTCTGCCGCACGTGGGGGGCGGACGTCGTCGTGACGGAGTTCCTCTCCGCCGAGGGGATCCGGCGGGAGAACGAGGCGACCCTGTCGAAACTCCGGTTCGGACCGGACGAGCGCACGATCGGGGTGCAGATCTTCGGGGCGGATCCGACGGCGATGCGCGAGGCCGCGGCGTTCGTGACCGATGTCTTCCAGCCGGATTACATCGACATCAACTTCGGCTGCCCGGTGAAGAAGGTCGTGCGCCGGAACGGCGGCTCCGGGTGCCTGAAGGACCTCGGACTCGTGCAGGAGATCATCCGCGCCGTCGTGCAAGGGACGCATCTGCCGGTGACCTGCAAGGTCCGGAGCGGGTGGAGCGAGGAGATGCGCGATCCCGTCACCATCGGCCTGCGGTGCCAGGACGCCGGCGTGCGCGCGATCGCGCTGCACCCGCGGACCCGGACGCAGATGTACTCGGGGCAGGCCCGCTGGGAGGAGATCGCCGCGATGAAGGCGGCGCTCACGATCCCGGTGATCGGCAACGGGGACATCAAGACGCCAGAGGACGCGGCGCGGATGCGGCGGGAGACCGGATGCGACGGCGTCATGATCGCCCGCGGCTCGTTCGGTCAGCCGTGGATCTTCCGGCAGGCACGCGCGCTGCTCGACGGCGAGCCGATGCCGGCGACGCCGTCCGTCGAGGAGCGCTTCGAGGTCGCGCTGGCGCACGCGCGGATGGTCCAGGCGTACGAGCCGGATCCGATCGGCGCCGCCATCGAGTTCCGGAAGCACTTGGGGTGGTACGTGAAAGGGCTGCCACATTCGGCCGACCTGCGGAAGCAGTTGCATGCGGTGAACGACTTCGCCGAGGTGGAAGGGATCTTCCACGGCTATCTGGCGAGCGGGGCGCACCACGAGGCGGAGGCCGCATGAGGCGTGACCGCGCGGTCGCGCTGCTGGAGGGGGTGGCGGCGGGTCACCTTTCCGTGGAGGCGGCGCTCCGCCAGCTCGATACGGCGCCGGTCGACGACATCGGCGTGGCGACGGTCGACACCCATCGAGCGTTGCGTCAGGGGTATCCCGAGGTCGTCTTCGGCGAGGGGAAGACGCCCGAGCAGGTCGTTGCCATCTGCGAGCGGCTCGCCGCGCACGGCGACGGATTCCTGGTCACGCGGGCATCGGGCGACGCGCAGCGGGCGCTGCTCGAACGGTTCCCCGCGGCGGAGGTGAACGCCCTTGGCCGGACGGTGCTGCTGCGCGGGGCGCGGGCCGAGGTGCGCTCGGCCGCGGGGGCGACCGGGGGCGACGCCGCGTCCACCGTCGCCGTCGTGACCGCCGGAACCAGCGACCTCCCGGTCGCCGAGGAGTGCGCCGCGACGCTCGACGCGATCGGGCATCGGGTGAGCCGCGTCACGGATGTCGGGGTCGCGGGGATCCATCGCATCCTGGCGCGGCGCGAGACCCTCGCGGATGCGGCGGTGGTGATCGTGATCGCGGGGATGGACGGGGCGCTGCCCAGTGTGGTCGGTGGGCTGGTGCGCTGTCCGGTGATCGCGGTGCCGACGAGCATCGGCTACGGCGCGGCCTTCGGCGGGCTCGCGCCGCTCCTCACGATGCTCAACTCCTGCGCCGCCGGCGTCACGGTCTGCAATATCGACAACGGCTTCGGCGCCGCCGTCGCGGCGAGCCGGATTCTCGAGGCCGGTCGGGGCGCCTGACGCGCGCCGGCGCCGGTGCGCCACCGCGCGCCGCGTTGAACATTCCCGGCCGTCGGGGTATCATCCCCTCGTAGCAACGGGGGCGACTGGTTTCGATTGTGTAGGTGGCTCCGTGGCTGCGCGCCCAGGTCCTCGGGTCCCTGGTTAAACACTCGGGAACTGTACAACTGCGAATTCTGACTTCGCTCTCGCCGCGTAAGGCCTAGCCTTACCCCGGCAGTGCCGGACTTGCAGCCCGCCCGGGGCGGCGGTCCGGTATCGCAAATCCGGGCTGGCCCAACGGTGCGCCTGCCACCGACGGGTGAGATTCCAGTAGGCTCATTCGCGCGTGGGCGGCCCGTCGGCCAGCGCGCGGAGACATCAATCGACGGGATACGCGCGTAGACGCTGCAGAAGATCTTATGCAAGACGAGAGTTCGAATCTCCCCGCCTCCACTCGCCGCGGACCGCGGTGATGCACGACGGGCCGTCCCATCGGGACGGCCCGTCGTGCGTTCAGCCCCGCTGCGCCCGGCGCTCCTCGCGCCAAGCCCAGAGTACGAAGGTGAGCAGCGCCACCAAGAGCGCGGGCACGAGCATCACCATCCCCACCTGCAGGACCCCCTCGGCGAGTGGGCTCCACGCGCCCGCACCCGCCTCGCCGATGCGGAACGCGGCGCCGAAGGCGAGGCCGCGCCAGAGCGTCAACGGGACCCAGGTCACCACGAAGGCGATGCCGGCCCACCAGACCCCCCGACGCATGGTCAGCGGGCGCCGTCGCGAAGGCGGACGAGCCCCTCCTGCGCGACGGAGGCGATGAGCTGGCCGTCGCGCGTGAAGACCTGCCCGCGTACGAACCCGCGGGCGCCGTGGGCCGAGGGACTGTCGCTCACGTAGAGGAGCCACTCGTCGGCCCGGAAGGGGCGATGCATCCAGAGCGTGTGATCGAGCGAGGCGATCTGGACACGACGGTCCCGCATCGTCAGTCCATGGGCGAGCAGCGCGGTCGGGAGGAAGCCGTAGTCGGACGCGTACGCCAGCACGGCCTGGTGGAGGATCGCCGCGTCGGGGATCCGCTCGATCACGCGGAACCAGACGGCGCGGTGCGCCGCCTCGGCGCCGAGGGCCTCGCCGGGAGCGAAGGGGTTCCGCGGTGTGATCAGTCGCAGGTCGATCGGCCGGTCCTGCGTCCAGATGCCGCGGATCGCCTCGGGGATCAGGTGTGCGTTCGCCCGGATGAGGTCCAGCTCGGAGGGCAATGTCTCCGGGGCCGGGACGTCGGGCATCGGCATTTGATGGTCGATGCCAGACTCCACCACGTGGAAGGACGCGGAGAGATGGAAGATCGCCTCGCCGTGCTGGATCGCCGTCACGCGGCGGCTGGTGAAGCTGCGTCCGTCGCGCGGGCGGTCCACGAAGTAGACGATCGGCGTGGACAGATCCCCTTCGCGGAGAAAGTACCCGTGGACGGAGTGTGCCTCGCGGCCCTCCTCGACCGTCCGACGCGCGGCGACGAGCGCCTGGGCGAACACCTGCCCCCCGAACACGCGACCGGTGCCGAGGTCGCGATTCTGTCCGCGATAGATGTTGTGTTCGAGCGGTTCGAGCTCGAGGAGTTCGAGGAGCTTGGCGACGACGGTCATAGGCGGAAGCTAATCGGCGCGACTCCCTGGGACCTCGTCGGGGAAGACGACGTCATCGGGACGGTTCCGCATATGGTCGGCCAGGGCGGCGAAGCGTTCGCGGAGGAAGGTGCGGACGGGTTCCGGTGCGGGGTGCTCGGCGAGTGCCCGGTCCATGCACCAGAGCCACTCGTCGCGCTCACGCGAGGCGATCGGGAAGGGGAGGTGACGCGCGCGAAGGCGGGGATGGCCGTATTTCGCCTCGTATAGCGGCGGGCCACCGCTCCAGCCGGTGAGGTACTCGAAGAGCTTCTCCCGGCTCCGCTTCAGGGACGCCGCGTGGAGCCGGCGGATGGTCGCGGCCTCCGGCGCGGTGTCCATCAGATCGTAGAAGCGGTCGACGAGGGCCCGGACGCCGGGCTCGCCGCCAATGGCGTCGAAGGGGGGAGTGGGGGTTGTCACACCTGAACGTTACGTTCCCACCGCCTGCGCCGCCGCCAGTCGGGCGATCGGTACTCGATACGGGGAGCAGCTGACGTAGTCGAGCCCGGCGGCGTGGCAGAACGCCACCGACCGTGGTTCGCCCCCATGCTCACCGCAGATGCCGACCTTCAGGCCCGACCGCGCGGCCCGCCCGTCGGTCGTCGCCATCGTGATCAGCCGACCCACGCCGTCGACGTCGAGCACGTGGAAGGGGTCGTCGCGGAAGATGCCCCGCTCGACGTAGAGCGGGAGGAAGCGGCCGGCGTCATCGCGGGAGAGGCCAAGCGTGGTCTGCGTCAGGTCGTTGGTGCCGAACGAGAAGAACTCCGCCTCGGTGGCGATCGCCCGTGCGGTCAGTGCGGCGCGCGGCAGCTCGATCATCGTGCCGACGAGGTACTTCACCGTTGTCCCCGATTCGCGCGCGACCTGCGCGGCGACCCGGTCGACGATGGCCCGCTGGTGCCGGAACTCCTCGACGGTGCTCACGAGCGGGATCATGATCTCGGGTCGCACGATCCCGCCGCGACGCGCGACGGCGCCCGCCGCCTCGAGGATCGCCCGCGCCTGCATCTCGGTGATCTCGGGGTAGGTGATGCCGAGCCGGCACCCCCGGTGCCCGAGCATCGGATTCGTCTCACGGAGCGATTCGACGACCCGCATCAGGTCGCGTCGGGTCACGCCGACCCGCCGCGCGAGGAGTTTCGCCTCCTCGCCCCCGTGCGGGAGAAACTCGTGCAGCGGCGGGTCGAGGAGGCGGATGGTGACGGGGAACCCGTCCATCGCCGTGAAGATGCCCTCGAAGTCCTCCCGTTGGATCGGAAGGAGCTTGGCGAGGGCGCGCCGGCGGCCGCCGTCGTCGTGGGCGACGATCATCTCGCGCATCGCGTGGATCCGGTCGCCATCGAAGAACATGTGCTCCGTGCGGCAGAGCCCGATCCCCTCCGCCCCGAACCCGCGTGCCACGCGGGCGTCGTGCGGCGTGTCGGCGTTGGCGCGCACCGCGAGGCGTCGGCGGGCATCCGCCCACCCCAGCAGTTCGGCGAAGCCGCGGTAGACAGGCGCGTCCTCCGGCGAGCGGGTCCCGGCGCTCACCTGCATCACCTCGCTCGGCATCGTGGGGAGGTCGCCGAGGAAGACCTCGCCGGTCCCCCCGTCGAGTGTGATCCACTCCCCCTCCCGCACCTCCGTCTCCCCGACCATGAACCGATGGTGCGTCGGGTCGACGCGGAGGCTCCCGCAGCCGACGACGGCGCACTTTCCCATCCCGCGCGCGACGACCGCGGCGTGGGAGGTCATCCCCCCGCGTGCCGTGAGGACCGCCTTCGCCGCCACGATCCCGTGAAAGTCTTCCGGAGTCGTCTCGTCGCGGACCAGCACGACGGCGTCGCCGCGGGCGGCACGCGCCTCGGCGACGTCGGCGTCGAAGACGGCGATGCCGCTGGCCGCCCCTGGGCTCGCCGGCAGTCCGGTGCAGAGCGGGGCGCCACGCGCCGCCGAATCGATGACGGGATGCAGGAGCTGATCGAGCTGCTGGGCCGGCACCCGGAGCAGGGCCTCGGGACGCGAGATCAGGCCCTCGCCGACGAGATCACGCGCGATGCGCACCGCCGCGGCCGCCGTCCGCTTCCCCGTGCGCGTCTGGAGCAGATAGAGGCGCCCGCGCTCGACCGTGAACTCGAGATCTTGCATGTCGCGGAAGTGTCGCTCCAGCAGGGACTGGGTGCGCAGGAGGTCAGCGTAGGCGGCGGGGAGGCGTTCCGCCATCACGGCGATGGGCTGCGGGGTCCGGATCCCGGCCACGACGTCCTCCCCTTGGGCGTTCACGAGGAACTCCCCATAGAACACCTTCTCCCCCGTCGACGGATCGCGTGTGAAGGCGACGCCGGTGCCGGAATCGTCACCGAGGTTGCCGAACACCATCGCCACGATGTTCACCGCGGTGCCCGGCGTCTCCGCGATCCCGTTCACGCGGCGGTAGTCGACCGCCTTCTTGAGGGTCCAGGAGCGCCAGACGGCCTCGATCGCGCCCCAGAGCTGCTCCCGTGGATCGTGCGGGAAGGGACGTCCGGTGGCCGCGCGGATGAGCTGGTGGTACTCGCGCACCAACGCCTCAAGCGCCTCGGCCGGGAGTTCCGCGTCGGTCTTAGCCCCGGTGGTGAGCCGCTTCGCGGCCAGCAGATGCTCGAAGTCGTGCATCGGGACGCCGAGGACGACATCGCCGTACATCTGCAGCAGCCGTCGGTACGAGTCGAAGGCGAAACGGGGATTCCCGCTCTCCGTCGCCAGGCCACGCACCGTGTCGTCGTTCAGGCCGAGATTGAGAATCGTCTCCATCATCCCCGGCATCGACACGCGCGCGCCGGATCGCACGGAGACGAGCAGCGGGCGGGTCACATCGCCGAAGCGGCGGTCGGTGGCCGCCTCGAGCCGTCCCAGGGCGCGCTCGACCTCCTCGGCGAGCCCGTCGGGGGCGCGCCCCTCCGCCAAAAAATGGTCACAGAGGGTGCACGCGATGGTGAAGCCCGGCGGCACGGGGACGCCAAGATTCGTCATCTCGGCGAGGTTGGCGCCCTTGCCGCCGAGGAGGTCTCGGTCGTCCTTGGTGGCCTCGGCCTGACCGTTCCCGAAGAAGAAGACGGATTGCTGCACTGCGGACCTCCGCGCCCGGTGGGCGCCGGAGCCGTCAGCCGCGCCGGATCTGGACCGGGGCGGCTGACGGCCGGGTGGGGTAGTTCCCCGAGAAGCAGGCGTGGCAGAATCCGTCCGGCCCATCCGGCACCGCCTGCAGCATCCCGTCGAGCGAGATGTAGCCGAGGGTGTCGACCCCGATCAGCCGAGCGATCTCCGACACGTCATGCTGGGCCGCGATCAACTGCGCGCGGTCCGGGGTGTCGATGCCGTAATAGCAGGGTCCCGTGATCGGGGGGGAGGACACCCGCATGTGGACCTCACGCGCGCCGGCTGCGCGAATGAGGGAGACGAGGCCCCGGGTGGTCGTGCCGCGGACGATGGAATCATCAACCATCACCACGGACTTCCCGTCGAGGATCTCGCGGACGGCGTTGTACTTGACCTTCACCTTCTCATCCCGCCCCTGCTGCGTGGGTTGGATGAACGTGCGACCGACGTAGTGATTGCGGATCAGCGCCAGCTCGAGCGGCAGCCCGCTCGCCTCGGCGAAGCCGAGCGCGGCCGAGTTCGACGAGTCCGGCACCGAGAAGACGAAGTCCGCTCCGGGGGCGGGATGTTCCAACGCCAGTCGGCGCCCTAACGCCCGGCGGGCGCGGTCCACCGAGCCGCCGAAGACCCGAGAGTCCGGCCGGGCGAAATAGACGTGCTCGAAGACGCAGCGGTGGAGGGCCGCGGCGGGGGGACGCTGCAGGGTGCGGGTGGTCCCGTCCGGCTCGACGGCGATGATCTCCCCGGGCGCGACCTCGCGGACCGCCTGCGCGCCGACGATATCAAGGGCGCAGGTCTCCGAGGCGAAGACGGTCGCGCCATGCAGCTGCCCCATGACGAGCGGGCGCCAGCCATACGGGTCGCGCGCGGCCAACAGCGTCTCCCCGATGGCGACGAGGAGCGAGTAGGCGCCTTCGATGCCCTCGAGCGCCTCGGCGAGCTTCGCCTCGGGTGACTCGGCCCGTGCCTTCGCGAGCCGATGGACGATCACCTCGGAGTCGGCGGAGGAGCTGAAGATCGACCCCTCGGCCTCGAGCGCGTCCTTCAACTCGGCGGCGTTGGTCAGGTTCCCGTTATGCGCCAGCGCGATGTGCCCGCCGCGGAAATGCACGAGCTTCGGCTGGGCGTTATCGATGGTGCTCGAGCCGGCGGTGGAGTATCGGGTGTGGCCGATGGCGACGGGGCCGGCCAACGCCGCCATCGCCTCCGGCGCGAACTTGTCGGAGACGAGCCCCATCGCCCGGATGGCGCGCACCTGCTCCCCTTCGACGGCGACGATGCCGGCCGACTCCTGTCCGCGATGCTGGAGCGAGTAGAGGCCGAGATGGGTCAGCGCCGCGGCGCTGGGGTGTCCGGAGATACCGAAGATGCCGCACATCAGGCCGCCCCCC
>CAZGIE010000012.1:0-254 GCA_964526485.1 uncultured Gemmatimonas sp.
GACGGCGCGCCGGGCGGAGGAGCCCTGGAAGATGACCTCCTCCATCTTCGCGCCGCGCAGCAGGCGCGCCCGCTGCTCGCCGAGGACCCAGCGGACGGCGTCGGAGACGTTGGACTTGCCGCAGCCGTTCGGGCCGACGATCGCCGTCGCGCCCTGATCGAACGTGAGGACGGTCGGGTCCGCGAAGGACTTGAACCCATGCAACTCGAGCTTGGTCAACCGCACGCCGAACGTTCTCCGGAGACAAGGGACAA
>CAZGIE010000012.1:264-23368 GCA_964526485.1 uncultured Gemmatimonas sp.
CGGACCGCTCGGGCGACGCTACGTCGCGGCCCCCTCAGCGGAGGGCTTGACGGACGGTCAGGGACCCGCTTCGTAGACCCAGAACGGGCGGTCGCTCGCGATACCGGCGCGCTCCGCCGCCTCACGGCTCGGATAGGGGCCCGCGATGACCCGCCAGGCCGGCGCCCCGTCCCGCGTGGCTGGGACCACCCGTGCGCCGCGGATCCCCGCGGCTAGGCGACGCGCGGCCGCCTCCTCCGTCACCGTCGCGAAGCCGACCATCCAGATATCGTCGGGGGCGTCGAGGGGCGCCGTGCCCGTCGCCGCCCCCCCTGGGGCGTCCGACGCGCCGGCGCCGAGCGTGTCGGAGGCGAGCGACGTATCCACGACGATCCCGTATCGGGCGCGGACCATCTCGGCGAAGGCGCTGTCGGCCGCCGCCGTGTCGGTCACCGCCGCGACCCCCAGCCGGTCGTCGAGGTTCGCCCGGCGTGGGCGGAACCCGTCCCAGCGCACGAGCCGCCAGAGGTCCGCCGCCCCGCCGCGGTGGCGCACGCGTTCCCGCCCCGAAGCGATGTCGCGCTCCACGACGTCGGTCCCGTCGCGCACCACGATGGTCGCCGCCGGTGTCACGACCGGGAGGTCGTCGCCCCACGGCGCGTCGACCGTCGCCACCACGCGCCCGGTTCCTACCGCGATCACGTACACCTGGTCGAGCCCCTCCGCCCCCGCGAGCAGGTATGCGCCCTCGGGATCCATCCGAAGCGCGGTGACCGCGGCGGGGAGGTCGATCGACGCCGCCTCCGTCTGCGCGAAGCGATCGACGACCTGCAGGCCGCGGCCGGTGTTCGCGACGTAGAGGCGATCCCCGCTCGGCGTCGACTCGATCGCGCGAATGCGCCCGCTCACTCCTTCGCGGAAGACCTCGGTCAGGTCGCGCACCCGCACGGCGACGATGTCGCCGTCGGAGACACCCCAGACGAGGTCTGCCGCGGTCGTCCGACGCCACATCGTCGTGGCGGGGAGATCAAGGCTGTCTACCGCCGTCGGGTTCGGCGGCCGGATGCGTCGGACGATCGACCCGACGCCCTCGGTCGTCGCCACGACCAACGCCCCGCCGTCGAGGAGGGGCACCAGCGCATCCGGCGGTTGGGGCGGCCGCCACGACCAGCTGGAGACGGGCGTCAAGCGGAGGAGTGCCCCGTCCGCGGCCGCGGTGAAGACGGCGGCGCCCTCAGTCGCGGTCGGCTCCCCCAACGCCGCCGTGCCGAGCCGCTCGACGGTGCCGACGCGGAGGTTCATCCCGAACGGCAGGCCGCCGCTGTCCTGCGCGACGAGGGTCCCGAGGTACTCGTCGAAGCCGAGGAGCGTCTGCGTGGCCGGCGCGGCCTCGCGCGAGCGCCAGAGCACGGAGTCCACCCCGGGGCGATGCACGGCAACGAGCCCACCGTCCCGGGGCACCTGCACCAGGAGCGCCTCGAACCCGCCGCCCGCTGTCAGGACCGCGGCGGGCGGCGCGGCATCACCGCACGCGCCGAGCAGCGCGAGGGCGAACAGGCATGGGAGCTTGTGGCGTGGGCGCACCCCGGGAATCTAGCCGCCGTGGCTCAGGCCGTGGCTCAGGCCGTGGCTCAGGCCGTGGCTCAGGCCGTGGCTCAGAACGACTGTCCGAGGGTCCAGAACCAGTAGCCGTTCTTCAGCGACCCGTCGCGGGGGATCGAGTAGTCCCACCGGATGAGGGCGATGTTGAACAGGTTCATCCGCACGCCGAACCCGTAGCTGCGGAGCGGGTAGCGCTGCGTGAGGAAGTCGTAGTCGTCCGGCCGCGTGGCGCTGATGCGCTGCCCGCGGGACCAGGCCATCCCGAAGTCGTAGAAGAAGAGGCCGTCCACCGGCGGGAGCGAGAGGGGAAGCACCCCCAGCACGAAGCGCCGTACGAGCGGGAAGCGGAGCTCGACGTTCGCATAGGCGACGCGGCTCCCGAGCAACTGCGTCGCCTCGCATTGGCTTGGGTCGCTGGCCGAGCCGGCGCAGCTGGACGAGTAGAGCTCGCGGTCGTAGCCACGGACAAAGTCGGGGCGCCCGATGAACTTGGGGAATTCGGTCTCGTCCGGCCCCGCCGAGATGTTGAACGACACGCGGCTCGCGAGCGTGAGCACGCTGAAGAGGAGCGGGTCGTAGCGGCGGAGGTCGAGGCCGTACGTCGTCCACGAGACGTTGCCCGCGAGCTTCTCGACGGAGGCGCGATAGCGATGGCCGAAGATGCCGCCGGTCCCGCTGAAGATCGCGTTGTCGGAGACGTACGCCACGAACGGCGAGATGTAATTGAGCGAGCCGGCCCCGACGATGGAGTCGATGTAGAAGCCGGTCGAGAGCCCGAGGTTGAGGTCGATCCCCTGGCTGATGTACATCAGCGAGCGGTCGACGTTCTGGAAGGTCGCGCCGACCTCGAAGCGGGTGAACCGATTGAGCGGGAAGATCCCGTTGGCGTAGGCGGACCGCGAGATGAAGCGCGCGAGGACCTGGGTCTGCAGGAACTGCGCGCCGTTCCCCACCTGGCTCGCGCCGGCGAGGAAGAAGAACGGCTGCTGCTGCGCCCCCACCTGGTACTGCAGGCGGCCGCCGAGGTTCGTGTACTCCGCGAAGACCTGGGCCTCACTGAGGCGGCCATTCACGCCGCCCGCGAGGGCGAGGCGCTCGTTGCCCACCATGTCGGCGAGCACGATCGTCGTCCCACCGTAGACGCCGCGCCCGAAGTTGTCCTGCGCGTACCCCACCTGCGGGCGCGCGACGTACTCGGCCTTGAGGCGGCCCTCGTAGCGGCTCGCCCGGAACGACGCCGGGTCGGGGAGCGCCAGGTTGCTGTCGAGGAGGGCGGCGACCGAGAGGCCCGCCCGCTCGCTCGAGGGGAGGATCGACGCGGGACGGAAGCCCTCGGTCCCACGATACATCGACCGTCGACGCGTTGCGTTCGCGGTCGCCTTCACCTGCGCGAGGCTGTCGAGGATCTCCTGCGCCACCGACACGGCGCCGCCGCGCGCGGGGGCGGCCGCCGCCGCGGTGTCGACCGCCGCGACCACCACCGGCGCGCGGTACGGCTCCTTCTTCAGCTCGCGCGGGTTCACCACGCTCCAGATCGTGAACTGCCCGTCGTCGTGATACGTGAACGCGAGCTTGTCGGCCTCCCGCGCCCAGGTCATCACGGGGCTGTTCTCGGTGATCGAGAGGACGCCGCCGACGAACCGCGTGAGCTGGTAGTGCTCCCGCGTCCCGAGCTCGTAGAGGAAGATCTGCGCGATCCCGGTGCGGTCGGAGACGAAGGCGAGCGACTGCCCGTCCGGAGCCCACTGGGGATTGAGGTTCTTCCCGGCCTGTTCGGGAAGGACCTCGACCGTGCCGCTCCCGAGGTCGAGGACGCTGATGCGCCACGCGCCGAGCGTCAGCGAGGGGAGGTCGGTCTGCGCCCCCCGTTCGCTCACGAAGGCGATCCGCTGGCCATCCGGCGACCATTGCGGCATCAGGTCGCCGTAGTGGTCGTTCGTGAGCCGCGTGAGGTTCCGGCCATCGGCATCGATCATGTACAGGTCCGACAGCCCGCCCGAGGCGCCGCTGAAGACCAGCTTCCGCCCGTCGGGCGACCAGCTCGGGCCCATCATCGCCTGCAGGTCGGTGTCGAGCCGTCGCGCCATCTGCTTGCGGCGCACGTCGTAGACGTAGAGCACGTCGCGCCCGCGGCGCTGCGCCGTGAACGCGAAGTAGCGGCCGTCAGGGGAGAAGGCGCCCTGCGAGTAGAGGTAGCGCAGCTCCTCGAACTCGGGGTCGAGCGTGCTCTTCGTGAGCCGGGCGAGCCGCTTCCCGGTCGTCGCGTCCGCGAGGTACAGGTCGAGGAAGACCTCGGCGCGGAGCAGGCTCCCCGTCGAGATGTAGGCGATCTGCTTCCCATCGGGCGAAAGGGAGGGCGCGACGTAGACCGGGATCACCCCACCGGTCCGCTTGGCGTTCAGTAGCGGCGCCGCGGTGCGCCGCGGCCGCTCGAGCTGCGCGACCTGCGGCAGGTACCGCTGCTGCACGTCCTCGCGCCACTCCTCGCCGAGGTCCTCGAGGTCGAGCCCGAGGAAGCGGCGGAAGGCCCGGTCCACCCCGACGCTCGCCGAGGCCTGCAGGATCTCGCCGACGACCTCGTCCCCCCACCGACGCCCGACGTACGACCAGAGCGCCTCGCCGTAGCGGTACGGGAAGTAGAGGTCGGGGCGCTCGGCCATCTCCTCGACCGTCGGGATGTTGCCGTTGAGCGCGGCGTCGCGGAGGATCGCGTCGGTATACGTGTGCGTCGGACCGATCGAGAGGTACTCCGCCATCCCCTCGATGAACCAGAGCGGGGGGTTCACCTGGGCGAGCTGCTGCAGGTCCCCGGCCTGTCCCCGCGCGAAGATGTCGTACTGGAAGACGTGCACCATCTCGTGCGTGAGCACGTGCTCCGCCTCGCCCAGGTCGCCGGAGAAGAAGAACATGTTGCGCTGGCGCAGCGCGTCGGTGACGCCCCCCGTCCCCTCGCCGAGGTCGCCGGTCACGTTGTTCTGCGCGAACTCGGTGCGCGACCCGTAGATGAGGATCGGCTTCCGCTCCCGGAACTCGTGCCCGAGGAGGCGCGAGAGGCGCGCGTAGGAGCGCTCCGCCATCTGGCCGGCGTAGCGCGCCGCCGTCTCGAGCTCGGGATAGTAGTGGACGTCGAAATGCTCGGTCTTCAGGACCTGCCAGTCGAAGGTCCGATACTGGACGTGGTTCTGCCCGAAGTAGCCCCCCTGGGCGCCGACCGTCGGGGCGACGACCGCGAGCAGGGCGGGGAGCAGGACGGCGAGGACGACGCGGAACGTCAGGCGAGGGCGCACGCGGGGCTCACTCCGTGGGGGCGGGCAGGGGGACGACCGCGGCATCCCCCCAGAGGCGTTCGAGCTGGTAGTACGAGCGCAGCGAGGGATGGAACAGGTGGACCACCACGTCCACATAGTCGAGCAGGACCCAGCGTCCCTGCTCCAACCCCTCCACCGAGTGGACTGTCATCCCCTCGGCCTTCAGGCGGTCGAGCACGTGCTGTGCGGTCGCGCGCACGTGCGTGTCCGAGGTCCCGCTGGCGACGAGGAAGTAGTCCGCCATGTCGGTGACTCCCCGGAGGTCGAGGAGGGTCACGTCCTGCGCCTTCTGGTCGGCGAGGACGGTGGCCGCCTGGCGGGCGACCTGCAGGCCATCCGGGGGGGGGGTGCCCAGGGGGGGGTCGGGTGGGGGGAGGACCGGACCCGGGATGGGTCGAAAGGTCCCGTGGGGGGCAGGGCGATGCAAGCGCGGGGAGGGCCGAAGGGGCGGCCCCGCGTCGCGGGACCGCCCCTTCGCTCGTCGTCCGAGGGGCCGGGATCAGGCCTTGATGACCCAGACCTTGATCTCGGGCTTCACATCGGCGTGGAGCCGGATCGCGACCTTGTAGACGCCGAGCGCCTTGATCGGCTCGTGCAGGTCGATCATCCGCTTCTCCACCTCGGTGAAGCCCTGCGTCTCGAGCTGGTGCGCGATGTCGTTCGCGGTCACCGAGCCGAAGAGCTTCCCCTCCTCGCCGACCTTCGCCGAGAAGGTCAGCGAGACCTCCGCGAGCCGGTCCGCGATCGTCTGCGCCGCGGCGCGCCGGGCGTTCTCGGCCGCCTCGAGGCGCTCCTTCTCCTGCGCGATGCGCTTCTTGTTCCCGGGGGTCGCCTCGAACGCGACGCCGCGCGGGAGCAGGAAATTGCGAGCATAGCCCGCCGAGACCTGCACGATGTCCCCGGGGTGCCCGAGGTTGTCGACCGCCTGCCGAAGGATGACTTCCATGATCTCACTCCACGCGTTGGGATTCTCGCCGCGGGTCGCGGCGCCAGACGAACCAGGTGTCGCCGAGCCCGAGCCCGATCGCCACCGCCCCGATCACCGGCCAGAACAGCAGCGTGAGGACGCCCCACGCCAGTGTCTGCCACCGTCCCGGTGCCAGGAACCACACCATCACGCCCATCCCGCGGATCGCGTACAGGGCGCCGAAGACCACCAACAGATTCACTCCCCCCTGCTGCCACCGGCCGTCGCCGGGCGCCGCGACGAGCGCGAGGCCCAGCACCACGCCCCACACCAACCGATCGTCGAACCGGAAGCTCCGGAGCACCGACATCGGTGGCCCGACCCGACGTCGTCCGAGGCGATGGACCATCGCCCAGGCCAGCGCCAGCGTGAGGAGCGACTGCAGCACCACCAGGGCGGGGAAGAGCCCCCGAACCCGTGCGGGCCAGCTGTCGAGCTGCCGCTCCACTTCGGCGGCCATCTCCGCCCAAGCGGGCGCGGAGGCCACCAGCTCCTGCCACGCCGGCGTCGCGGTCATCGCCTGCCACTCACGGCTCGCCGCGAGCGCCCGGGCACCGAGCTCCTCGCCGACGGCCGTGACCGCCCCGGCGAGCCCGCCCGGGGAGACCAGCAAGACCGCCAGCGTCGCCGCCGCCGTCGCCGCCACGCTCCAGCCGGCCTGGACGAGCATCGGCCGATCGGGCCACCGCACGAGGCGCACGGTGAAGGCGAGCGCGAGGAGGAGGAGCCACCCCCCGGCGAGGGGCGCGAAGGTGCCGCCCACCTGGAGGAGCCGACCGAGGAGGGCCACCGAGGTGCCGACCCAGAAGATCGGCAGCGCGGGGAACCCGCCCTCGCGGAACCACCCCGCCAGCGCCGCGGCCGCGACGAGCGGGGCCAGGGCGACGAGCGGGACGGGGAAGGGAATCAGAATGCGAAACAGCGGGACCTGCGCGAGGTACGAGAGCAGGATCAGCACCCCCAGCGGGGCCCAGATCCCACGCTCCCGTGGCGGCTCGACGGACTCCGCCACGCCGACCTCGGTTACTGCGCCGACTAGCTTCGGGTGTACGGGAGCAGCGCGAGGTAGCGGGCCTTCTTGATCGCCTTCGCGAGCTGCCGCTGATGCCGCGCGTCGACCCCGCTCAGCCGGCTCGGGAGGATCTTCCCGGTGTCGGTGATGAAGCGGGAGAGGAAACGCTCATCCTTGTAATCGATGAAGCGGATGCCGGCCTCGGTGACCGGGCAGACCTTTCGGGAACGGCGCATGGGTTACTCCTCGTCCTCGTCGTCGTCGGCCTCGCGCGCCCGGCGGGCGGCGAGCTGCTCCTCGGTCATCGGCGGGGCGCCGAGCTCGTGCTCGTGCACGGAGACCAGGTAGCGGATGACCCCGTCGTCGAGCTTGAGCGCGCGCTCGAACTCGGGCAGGACCCCGGCCTCGGCATGGAAGCGGGCGACCACGTAGTAGCCCGTCTCCTTGGTGCCGATCTTGTAGGCGAGCTGGCGCCGGCCCCAGTGATCCAGGGTGATGGGCGCGGTCGTGCCGAGGAGCGCGTGGTGCTTCTCCAGCTTCTCGGCGATGGCGGTGTCTTCGAGTCCGGCGTCGAAGATGTACACCGCCTCGTATTCACGAGACAATGTGGCAATCCTCCCTTTGGTCGTGATCGCCCCCCACGGGTTGCCGACGCGGGAGGAGAGCGGGGCGGGTCGGCCGACGGACGTCGGCGCGGGCCCCGGATGTGGACAGCCCATAAGTCTACCCGGGCCGGCAGGGCTGGGTCAACGGGCGACCGCCGCGCCGTGGCGCGCTCCCGGCGCTCGACGGCGCCGGCGCGACCGGGCTACCGCAGCCGGGCGAGCCCCCGCTCCGCGGCGAGCACGCCGAAACTCGGGGCGGGATTCCCCGCCAGCACCCCCTGCCACGCCGCCCGGGCCTCCGCCGCCCGCCCGTTCGCCGCGTGCCACTGCCCCATCCCGTTGCCGATCGTCTGCCGCTCCAGCGCACTCGCCTCGGCCGGCAAGAGGCGCTCCGCGGGGAGCACCCCCTTCATCCAGAGGAGGAGGCGATGGTAGATGCCGTTCTCGATGATGTCCCAGGTGGGGTCGATCGGCGCGAGCACCTGTGCGACGTCCGCGCGGCGCCCCTGGTGCGCCAGCGAGAGCACCCACCAGTAGGTCGCGGCCACCCGCTGGTCAAGGTTCGACGCGACCCGCGCGTCCTCGGCCCAGATCGGCTCGGCGAGCGCGTAGTCCCCGTCGAGGAAGTAGGCGAGCGCCAAGTGGTAGCGGATGTTCGAGTGCAACGAGCTCGTCGGGATGCCGCGCGCGTTGGGCTGGCCGTCGGGCTCCACCACGTCGGGCCACGTCCGAACGACCCCCCAGGCGCGCTCGAGGTCGACGCGCGCGCGGCGGGTGTCGCGGATCGAGAGGAACCGATGCCCGCGGTGCCGGAGGAGGAAGGGCGATTCCGGGTGCCGCTGCAGGCCGAGGGTGTAGAGATCGATCGCGCGCTGGTACGCGCCGGTGTAGCCGATGCGCCGTCCGAGCCAGAGCAGCGCGTCGCGGTCCTTCGGCGCGCGGTCGTACGCCGCCTGGGCCGTGGCGAGGTCGGGCGGGACGGGCGAGGCGGGATCCTGCGCCGCCGCGCGTCCGAGGGGGACCGCCGAGATGAGGAGTGCCGCGACGAGGAAACGCATCCGAACCTCCGGGGTGGCCCGCCCGCGCCCGGGCGGGGAACTCAGACGTTGAAGCGGAAGAGCAGCACGTCGCCGTCCTTCACGAGGTACTCCTTCCCCTCGCTTCGCACGGCGCCCTTCTCTTTCGCGCCCTTCCAGCCGCCGAGGGCGACGAAGTCATCGTAGCCCACCGTCTCCGCTCGGATGAAGCCGCGCTCGAAGTCGGTGTGGATTACCGCGGCCGCCTTCGGCGCGGTGTCCCCCTGCTTGATGGTCCAGGCGCGGACCTCCTTCTCGCCGGCCGTGAAGTAGGTCTGCAGCCCGAGGAGGTGATAGCCCGCGCGGATCAGCCGGTCGAGCCCCGCTGACTCAAGGCCGAGCGAGGCGAGGAAGTCGGCGCGGTCCTCCGCGGGGAGCTCGGCGAGCTCCGACTCGATCTTCGCGGAGAAGGTCACGACCTCCGCCGGCTCGTGGTCCGCGGCGATCGCGGCGCGGAGGGCGGTGACGTACGGCCCCTCGGTGCCGGTCAGTTCCGCGTCGGTCACATTCGCCGCGTAGAGGATCGGCTTGAGGGTGAGCAGCTGGAGCGCCTTGAGGAGCTCACGCTCCTCTGGCGTGAGGGTGACGTGCCAGAGGGCGCGCCCCTCGGCGAGCGGCCCCTGCGCCTTCTCGAGCGCGGCCGCCTCGGTCGCAGCGGCCTTGTCCCCGGTCTTCGCGGCGCGCTTCGCCTTGTCGAGGCGCTTCTCCACCACGGAGAGGTCGGCGAGGGCGAGCTCGAACTCGATCGTCTCGCGGTCGCGCGCCGGGTTCACGCTCCCGTCGACGTGGATGACATCGGGGTCGTCGAAACAGCGGACCACGTGCACGATCGCGTCGGTCTCGCGGATGTTGGACAGGAACGCGTTGCCGCGGCCCTCCCCCTGCGAGGCGCCCTTCACGAGCCCGGCGATGTCGACGAACTGGACCGCGGCCGGCACTGTGCGCTCGGGATGGACGATCTCGGCGAGTTTGTCGAGGCGCGGGTCCGGCACGGTCACGACGCCGACGTTCGGGTCGATGGTGCAGAACGGATAGTTCGCGGCCTCGGCTTTGGCGGCCGTGAGGGCGTTGAAGAGCGAGGATTTGCCGACGTTGGGGAGGCCGACGATGCCGAGGCTTAACATCAGGGGTCAGGTGGCAGGGAACAGGTATCAGGTGTCAGGTGTCAGGTGAAAGCGAACGGCTGTCGCACCGGACCCTGTGGGAAGATAAGGGAAGTGGGCGGAGAGAATCGGTGATGCCGCTGCGCCTGGCATCCGCCACCCTCCTCGCATGGCATCCTTTCGGAAGCTCGCGGTCTGGGAAAAGGCCCACGCGCTCTCGCTGCTCACGTATCGCCTCGCCGAGGAACGACTGGTCCGGCGGTACCCTGAGCTCGCCTCGCAACTGACCCGGGCGGTGGCGTCGATTCCAGCGAACCTCGCCGAAGGCCTCGCGCACGGGAGCGACGCGCAGCTCAATCGCTTTCTCTCGATCGCCTATGCCTCGGCGCAGGAGGCGGATTATCACTTTCTCCTCGCCAAGGACCTCGGGGCCATCCCCGTCATCGACTACGCCCATCTCGAGGCGCGCCTGACAGAGGTCCGCCAGATGCTCTCAGGACTGCGGCGGCGCGTCCAGGCCCGCGTCCGGGACAAAGGAAAAAGGGGAGGCCGAACGGCCTCCCCTCTGACCCCTGCCACCTGATCCCTCAGTTTACGAGAGGAACCACGGCGCCAACACCAGGCTCACCACGCTCATCAGCTTGATGAGGATGTTCATCGCCGGGCCGCTGGTGTCCTTGAACGGATCGCCGACGGTGTCACCCACCACGGCGGCCTTGTGCGGGTCGGAGCCCTTCCCGCCCATGATCCCGCCCTCGATCGCCTTCTTGGCGTTGTCCCACGCGCCGCCGGCGTTGGCCATGAAGAGCGCCATCATCACACCGGTCACCGTCGCGCCGGCGAGGAGGCCGCCGAGGGCCTTCACGCCGAGGAACTTGCCCACGATCACCGGGAGGAGCACCGAGGCGACGCCCGGGAGGATCATCTCACGCAGCGCGGCCGTCGTGGAGATGTCCACGCACCGAGCGGAGTCGGGCTTCACGCCCGGCTTCCCCTCGAGGAGGCCGGGGATCTCGCGGAACTGGCGGCGGACCTCCTCCACCATCCCCTGCGCCGCGCGACCGACCGCGGTCATCGTCTGCGCGCCGACGAAGAACGGCATCACACCGCCGATGAAGAGCCCGATGACGACCATCGGGTCGACGAGGTTGAGGCCTTCCTTGTCGAGGCCGACAGCGGAGGCATAGGCGGCGAACATCGCCAGCGCGGTGAGCGCGGCGGAGCCGATGGCGAAGCCCTTGCCGATCGCCGCCGTGGTGTTGCCGAGGGCGTCGAGGCCGTCGGTGATCTTGCGAACCTCGGGGCCGAGGTGGCTCATCTCGGTGATGCCACCGGCGTTGTCCGAGATCGGGCCGTACGCGTCGACCGACATCGTCACGCCGACGGTGGCGAGCATGCCGACGGCGGCGATGGCGACGCCGTAGAGGCCGGCCGCCCAGACCGAGACGAACATCGCGGCGCAGATGAGGAGCACCGGGACGATCGTCGACTCCATCCCGACGGCGAGGCCGGCGATGATGTTCGTGGCCGGGCCGGTCTTCGACGACTCCGCGATGCGGAGCACGGGGCCCGCCGCCGTGTAGTACTCGGTCACGAGACCGATGGCGACGCCGGAGACGGTGCCCGCGATGACGGCGAACCAGGGGCCGAGGGCCGGGAAGGCCTCCGCGGTCTCGGGGTTCACCATGTTGAGCGGGATCTGCTGCGTGAGCACGTACGCGAAGGCGAGGAAGAGCCCGGCGGAGATGAAGGTCACCGCGCGGAGCGCGTTCGCCGGGTCACCCTTGGAGAGGATGCGCATCAGGAAGATGCCGATGAGCGAGGCGAGGAGCCCCGCGGCGGTGTAGCCGATCGGCAGCAGGAGCGCGGCGACGCGGGTGTCGTCCGGGATCAGCGTCGAGGTCGCGGCGAGCGCGATGGTCGCGATGATCGCGCCGACGTACGACTCGAAGATGTCGGCGCCGAGGCCGGCGACGTCACCCACGTTGTCGCCGACATTGTCGGCGATGGTGGCCGGGTTGCGCGGGTCATCCTCGGGGATCCCCGCCTCGACCTTGCCGACGAGATCGGCGCCGACGTCCGCGGCCTTCGTATAGATGCCGCCGCCGACGCGGGCGAAGAGGGCGATCGAGCTCGCGCCCATCGCGAAGCCGGAGATGATCTCGCCGAAGGTCTGGAAGCCAGTGCCGCCGAGCAGCCCCTTCTGCCAGAGGAAGACGCCGGTCACGCCGAGGAGCCCAAGGGAGGCGACCGCGAGCCCCATCACCGCGCCGCCGCCGAAGGCGATCCGGAGCGCGGCCGCCTGGCCCTGCGCGCGAGCGGCCTCCGAGGTGCGAACGTTCGCCTTGGTCGCCGAGGTCATGCCGGCCCATCCAGCCATGATGCTGCAGGCGCCGCCGAGCACATAGGCGATGCCGGTCTCGATGTTCAGCGCCCACGAGAGCAACCCGGCCACGACGAGCAGGAAGGGCACGAGCACCGTGTACTCGCGCTTCAGGAAGGCCATCGCGCCCTTCCGGATCTCCTCGGCGAGGTCCTGCATCGCCTGCGAGCCGGGGGCGTTGCGCACGATGCCCGCGTAGGTGAGGTAGCAGGCCACCAGGCCGGCCACCCCGATCCCGAGGGCGTAGATCGTCAGATTCTCGAGCATTGGGGAGGGGGTGAGGGGGGAGAGACTGCGCTGGAGCGTGGAGCGGAAGGCAGAAGCCTGACCGCGGACCGCGGAAACCTCAACTGACAGACGGGTCGGACCCGATGTCCGGTAACGCGTGAGCTGCCATCACCGGTTGTACGCGTTCATCACCGCAAGGACGCCGTCGGCGGTCCACCGCCGGAGCGCTTCGTCGAACGTAGGGAGCAGGGCCCGCACGTCGGCGGCCTCCTGCTTCCCGAAGTCCCCGAGCACGTAGTCGGCGAGGTCGCCGATGCCGCGCTGGGGGTCGTACGGCCCGACCCCGATGCGGAGCCGGGCGTACTCCTGGCTGCCGAGCGCCTGCTCGATGCTCTTCAGCCCGTTGTGCCCACCGGCGGAGCCCTTCGCACGGAAGCGGAACGCCCCCACCGGCAACTGCACCTCGTCGGAGACGACCATCAGGTCGGCGGCCGCGGCCCAGAAGGGGCGCCGAAGCCAGGGCTTGAGGACCGCCCCCGAGAGGTTCATGAACGTCTGCGGCTTCACGAGCCGGACCTTCGTCGCGCCGACGGTCCCCGACGAGGTCAGCGCCTCGCCGTCCTTCCGCCAGCCGTCGAAGCCCCACGTCGCGGCGAGATGGTCGACGACCCACCACCCCACGTTGTGCCGCGTGTCGACGTACTTCGCGCCGGGGTTGCCGAGCCCGAGGATGACCTTCATCGTCGCGCCCGGCGTCCCCGCGGCGGAGGTTACTTCGCCTCGGCCGAGTCCTCGGCCTTCGGCTTGCGGATCAGCTCGGGCTCACCGGCGCTGGGCTCAGCGCCCGCCGCCTCGGTCTCGACGCGCGGGGCGGCGCAGACGCAGACGGTCGCATCCGGCGTGGAGTGCAGCGTCACGCCGGCCGGGAGCGGCACCTCACCCGCGTGAATCGACTGCCCGATGCCGAGCGCCGTCACGTCGAGGTTGATGTGCCCCGGGATGTTCGAGGGGTCGCAGGAGACCTCGAGCTCGTGGAGGACCTGGTCGAGGAGGCCGCCGCCGAGGCGGACGCCCTCCGGCGTGCCGGTGAAGTGGATCGGCACGCGCACCGTCACCGTCTCGCCGGCGACGAGCTCCTGGAAGTCGACATGCACGATCTGCTTCTTGAACGGGTGGCGCTGGATCTCGCGGATGAGCGTGTTGCTCGTCGCGCCGTCGATGTCGAGGGCGATGACGGTGCTCTGGTACGGATGCTTCTCGAGCAGGAGCTGCAGCTTGTGGTGGTCGAGCGCGAGCGGCTGGGGCTGCCGCGCATGCCCATAGATGACGGCGGGGACCTGGCCGGCGGCGCGGAGCTTGCGGGCCACGCCCTTGCCGGTGGTGTCACGCTTGGTGGCGGAGAACGGAACGGTCGACATCGGGACTACCTCGTGAGATTCGGCGCGCTACGTGGGTGCCCGGGAGATCCGGCCCAGCGTCGCGCCAAGGGGAACAGAGACAACACCTTCATCCAACAACCGACGACCTGCGACCTACGACCTGATACCTGACACCTAACACCTGCGACCTGACACCTGCCTCAATCGAACAGCGAACTCACCGACTGGTCCGCGTGCGTGAAGCGGATCGCCTTCGCCAGGAGCTCGCCCACCGAGAGGACCGCGAGCGTCGGGAACCGCTTGTGGTCCGGTGTCGCCAGCGAGTCGGTGATCGCGACCTCGGCGATCGGCGCGTCGCGGAGCCGCTCGACCGCCGGCCCGCTGAGGAGCCCATGCGTCGCGCAGACGTACACGTCGCGCGCGCCGAGCTTCTTGAGCGCCCGCGCGGCCTCGCTCACCGTCCCCGCGGTATCGATCATGTCATCCACCAGGAGACAGTCGCGCCCCTCGACCTCACCGACGACGTTCACCACCTCGGCGACGTTCGCCGCCGGCCGGCGCTTGTCGATGATCGCGAGCGAGGCGTTGAGCCGCTTGGCGAAGCCACGCGCCATCTTCGCCGCGCCGACGTCGGGCGCGACGACCACGGGGTCGACGAGGTTCTTCTTGCGGTAGTGCGCCGTGAAGACCGGCGCGGCGTACAGGTGGTCCACCGGGATGTCGAAGAACCCCTGCAGCTGATGCTGATGGAAGTCGAGCCCGAGCACTCGGTCGGCACCGGCCCGCATGATCATGTTCGCGACGAGCTTCGCGCCGATCGCGACCCGGGGCTGATCCTTTCGATCCTGCCGCGCATAGCCGTAGTACGGCATCACGACGGTGATGCGAGCCGCCGAGGCACGCTGGGCGGCGTCGATCAGGAGCAGGAGCTCCATCAGGTTGTCCGCCGGCGGGTTCGTCGGCTGTACGATGAAGACGTCCGCACCGCGGACGTTCTCGTCGAGCCGCACGAAGACCTCACCGTCCGCGAACCGCGTGACCGTGGTCTTGCAGAGCTCGATGCCCAACGACGTCGCGATCGCCTCGGCGAGCGGCGGGTTCGCCGTGCCGGTGAGGATCCGGAAGCCGCGGATGGGGACTGAGAGGCCGTCCATGAGCGAGGTCGTCGCGCCAGGGTCAGAAGGAGATACCGTCAGCCCCGAAACATAGGGCGGACTCAGCTTGGACGGCAGGGGGCGACGGCCCGCAAGTGCCGATGGCGCCCGGAGTTGCCCCTCGGGTCCCCTCTCGAGTTGCCCCTGGTGGATTCGAACCACCATTCTCGCATCCAAAGTGCGATGTCCTGCCGTTGGACGAAGGGGCAGCGGCGAACGCTTCGAACTTAGTCCAGGAGCTCCACGCGAGCCACCTCGTCCACGAGCCGCGTCGCCACGAGCCGGGTGCCGGCCGGTGCCGCGGGGAGCGTCGTGGGGACGGGCCCCTCGAACACCCCGAACACGGTCGAGCCGGATCCGCTCATCCGCGCCAGGTGGGCCCCCGCCGCGCGCAGGGCGCGCCGGAGCTCGGTCAGCTCGGGGTGCCGCGCCTCGACCGGCCCCTCCAAATCGTTTCGGCTCCAGGCGCCGACCGCCGCCCAGCTCGCGACCTCGGCCGCGGCGACCGGCCGGTCCCCGCCCTCGACGCCCGCGGGGGGCTGGCCCGTCTCGCGGGTCTCCGCGAGCCATCCGAAGGCGGCCTTCGTCTCGACACCGAACGACGGGAGGCAGAGGAGCAGGGCGCGCGCCGGGAGCGTCGGGATCGGTACCAGCCGCTCCCCGCGACCCCAGGCGAGCGCCTGTGGGGCCGTCGTCGTGAGGAAGGGGACGTCCGCCCCGAGCTGCAGGGCGATCGCTGCGAGTCGGTCGGGCGCCATCGGCGCCGGCGCCATCGCGTCGAGCAGCCGTAACACCGCGCCGGCATCCGCGCTCCCACCGCCGAGGCCGCCCCCCGCCGGGATCCGCTTGGTCAACGTGATCGCGAGTCCGGTCGACCAGCCGCTCGCCTGCAGGTAGGCGAGGGCCGCACGATAGGCGAGGTTCCGCTCCGTCGGCCCGACGTCGGCACCCTGCACGTCGAGCGTGCATCCGGCCGCGGTGCGCTCGACCACGATCTCGTCGGCGAGGTCGATGCGGGCGAAGAGGGTCTCGAGCCGGTGGTAGCCACTCGGTTCGCGGTCGAGGACGCGGAGACCCAGGTTGACCTTCGCCTCGGCGGCGAGTCGGGCGCGGCGCGCGGTCATCCGTCGCTCGGGGCGCGGCCGATCAGGTCGCGGAGGCGCCAGGGTTGCCGCGCGAGATACCAGGCGCCGAGTAACGTGATCGGCACGAACGAGAGGAGATGGAACCCGATCGCCCAGGTGACGGCGGGTTCCGCGGCCACGGCGTAGAGCGCGAGCCCCGCCTTGCCGGTGGCCTCGAAGACGCCGAAGAACCCCGGCGCCTGCGGAATCGAGACGCCGATCGCGATGACCCCCTGCAGGAAGAGGGCGGCGCTGAAGGGGGCGTCGAGCCCGAGCGCGCGGAAGCCGAGCCAGAAGGCGAGGGCGTTGGTGAGCCAGTGCAGGAGCGTCCACCACGCCACCTCACCCACGAGGGCAGGGGACCGGAGCATGGCGAGCCCGGCGGCGAACGATTCGACGAGCGTGCGCAGCCGCCGGGCGAGTCCCGGCGCGACGCGCCCCGCCGTGCCGTCGATGAGCCGCGTCACGAGCTCGGGGGCGAGGAGCAGCAGGAGCAGGCCGAGCAGGACGCCGCCGAGCACCGTGGCCGCGGCCAGCCCAATCTCCCCGGCGCGCCAACCGAAGACCGTCGCGTCGGCGGGGAAGGCGGGGTCGAGGGTCGCGACGAGCAGGAGTCCGAGCACCATCGTCCCGTCGAAGAGCCGATCGACGACGAGCGAGCCGATGATGGCGCCGAGGCCGAGCGTGGGGTGACGCTGGGAGAGGCTGACGGCCCGGGCGAGTTCGCCGGCGCGGGCCGGAACGACGTTGTTCACCATCATCCCGATCGCGGTCGCCTCCCAGAGGGCGCGCACCGGGACGCGCGGTCCGAGGGGGGCGAGGATCGCCTGCCAGCGGCGCGCACGGAGCGGGAAGATCGCGGTCGCCGTCAGAGTGCAGAGCGCCCAGAGCACCGGGTCGGAACCGCGAAGACGGGTGGCGACGTCGGCGAGGGCGACGTCCCGGAGCGTCAGCCAGAGGAGGCCGGCGCTGAGCGTGATGCCGAGGAGACTGCGGAGGTCGAGTCGCATCAGGGGGCGTCCGCCAGGCGAAGGAGGTCGTGGAGTTCATCCAACGCGGCGGGGGTGGCGGCCCGTTCGCCGCGCGCGAGCACCTCGCGCAGGGCCCGGGCCGCGGCGCGCGCGCTCGGGCCACGGTAGGTGAGGTCGCGCGCGTCGGGGAGCGGGGACGCGACGGGGGTGAGCGGTCCGGTCTCCCGCGCGAACGCGGCGATGCCGTCGTGCAACATCGCGGCCAGGGAAGCGCCGGTGACGGGCGCCGCGGCCGTCACACTCGGCAGCGGCGCCTTCGTCGCGACGGGCGGCGCGACGACCTCGATGGTCGGTGTGTCGAATGGGGTCCGGTGTCCGGCGGACGGTCGGGCGGCGGGCGCATGGAGCGGCGTCGGGGGCGGCTGGACGCCCTCGAGCCGAGCGCGGAGCGAGACGAACCGGGCGATCAACGTGTCCGGGCCGACGACCGGCTCGGCGAGTTCGACGCCCGCCTCATCAAGGACCCAGAGCGCTCGCGGATCCGCCGCCGGCACCCCGGCGCGCGCCGCCTCGAGACAGTCGGTCACCGCCCCGAGGCCGTACTCCCCGGCAAGCGTGAGCAGCGACGTCGTGGCGGCGATGACCGTCTCGGCGGCTTCGTCCGCGGCGATGGGGTCGCGGGCCTCGCGGAACTGCGCGAGGGCGTCACGGAGTCGCTCCGCGATTCCCTGCGCCTCCTGCCGGAAGCGGGCGAGCGCGGCGGGACGGGGCGCGGCGCCGGCGGTTCCGGTGAGGGAGGCGATGGGGTGCACGGCCGCGCGCGGCGCGGGAACGGGCCGCGCCGCCCGGACCAGCGCCGCGAGGGCGAGCGCCGTCGCGCCATCGGGGGGGGTCGGGCGACCGGCCGCGAGATCCGCCGCGCCCTCCTCGAGGAGACGGGCGGCGAGTTCGAGCATCGGGCGGAGCACCGCCTCGCTCGGCGGGGGGGCGCCGGTCGGTGGGGCGGCCAATCGTCCGAGGACCCGGAGGGCGGCGTCGAGCGCCGGCGACGCCTCGACGAGTGCCACGCCGCGGAGCGCCGCGATGGCGGGGCGGGCTGGGGCGAGCGCTCGAACCGGGTCGGGCGCCTGGGCGACGGCCGCGGTCATGGCGGCGGCCTCGCGGAGCCGTGCCACGACCCACGCGACGCCCTCAGCCGGCGGGGGCGTCATCGGGTCGGCGGGGGCGGGGTGCGGTGGCACGAGGCGGGGCTCAGGGGCGCGCGGCGTCCATCGCGGTCCGCATCCGGCGCACGGCCTCGGGGAGCCCGTGGAAGATGGCGTCGGCGATGATCGCGTGGCCGATGTTGAGCTCCTCGCACGCGGGGATCGCCGCGACCGGGCCGACGTTGTCGAGCGTGAGGCCGTGTCCCGCGTGGATGGCGAGCCCGCGCGCCGCGCCGTCGGCGGCCGCATCGCGGAGGGCGCGGAGCGCGGCCGCGTCCGTCGGGGCGTGGCAGTAGGTGCCGGTGTGGAGCTCGATCGCCGCGACGCCGAGCGCGGCGGCGCGTGCGACCTGCGCCGCGTCGGGGTCGATGAAGAGCGCGGTGCGAATGCCGGCGGTGCTGAGGTCGTCGAGCGCACGGCGGAGCGCGTCGGGCGCGTGCGCCAGGTCGAGGCCGCCCTCGGTGGTGACCTCCTCTCGCCGTTCCGGGACGAGGGTGACTTGGTGCGGGCGGAGGCGGCAGGCGAGCGCGACCATCTCAGGGGTGTTCGCGATCTCGAGGTTGAACGGGGTGCGGAGCGCGGCGGCGAGCGCGGCGATGTCGGCGTCCTGCATGTGCCGCCGGTCCTCGCGCAGGTGCGCCGTGATGCCGTCGGCGCCCGCGTCCTCACAGGTGCGCGCGGCGGCGACGGGGTCGGGATACGCGACGCGGCGGGCCTGCCGGACCGTCGCGACGTGGTCGATGTTGATGTAGAGACGCTGACGGCTCATCTTGCGACGACCTTCCTCGAAGTGGAGCGCTGCACGTGCGACGGACGATCTTGATGGTGCTGGTGGCGCTGCTCGCGGCCGGTGGCGCCGGCTGTCTGCCCCGCGGTGGCGAGATGGCGGGGGCGGCGACGGGGGAGGAGGCGGTCCGTCGCTACCTCGTGGCGGCCGACGCGAAGGATCTGACGGGGCTGTCGGCCGTCTGGGGGACCGACCGGGCGCCGCTCGCCGACCGCGCCTCGCGGCAGGAGATGGAGCGGCGCTCGATCATCGTCTTCTGCCATCTCCAGCATGACACCGTCGAGCTCACGGGACCCGCGCTCGGGGAGGGCGGGCGTCAGCTGTTCCGCGCGGCCCTGACACAGGGGGATCGCGCGGCGACGACCACCTTCACCGCGGTTCGGAACGCGCGGTCGGGACGATGGTTCGTCGAGACGTTCGACCTGCCGGCCGTCGTGGCCCTCTGCACCCATTAATATTCCGTGAGTTCGACCAGCACCCCGGCCGTCGAGGCGGGGTGCAGGAAGGCGATCCGCTTCCCTTCGGCGCCCATGCGTGGGCGCTCGTCGATGAGGCGGATCCCCGCGGCCCGGCACCGCTCGAGGGTCCCCTCGAGGTCGTCGACCGCGAAGCAGAGATGGTGGATGCCGGGGCCCCGCTTGTCGATGAACTTTCCGATCGGCGAGTCGGCGACCTGCGGTTCGAGCAGTTCCACCAGCGCGTCACCCGCCTGCAGCCCCGCGATGCGGGCGCCGTCGGCGTCGTCGAGCGGGACCTCGGGCATCCCGAGGAGGTCGCGGTAGAACGGGAGGATCGCCTCGAGCGACGACACGGCCACGCCGATGTGGGCGAGTCGGGTGCCGCGGCGGGTGGGGGCGGGATCGGTCATCGGGAGGGACGGACCCTGGGAAGCGGACGGGACGCAGGGGACGTCGGAACATTAGCGAGGCGCGCCGGACCCCGACACCGGGCGCCGCACACGAGGAGCAGGCGATGAGCAAGCCGGTGGCGGTGACGGATGACAACTTCGCGGCCGAGGTCGAGCAGCAGGCCGGCGTGACGGTCGTGGATTTCTGGGCGACGTGGTGCGGCCCCTGCCGCATGATCGCGCCGATCCTCGACCAGCTCGCGGCGGAATACGACGGCCGCGTGAAGGTGACGAAGCTCGACGTGGACGCGAATCAGCGGACCGCGGCGCGGTTCCAGGTGCGGTCGATCCCGACGCTGTTGTTCTTCAAGGACGGCAAGCTGGTGGATCAGCTGATCGGGGCGGTGCCGAAGCCTGCGCTCGCGGCCAAGTTCGATTCGCACTTGACGTGAGTGCCGACGGCGAGGGGGTGCCCGGCACCCTGTTCGTCGTCAGCACCCCCATCGGGCACCTCGGCGACCTGAGTCCGCGCGCCGTCGAGGTGCTCGGTCAGGTCGCGGCGATCCTCGCCGAGGACACGCGGCACACGCGGCACCTCACGGATCGTTTCGGCATCCCGACGCCGCTCATCAGCTATCACGAGCACAACGAGGCCGAGCGCACGCCCGGCCTCGTCGCACGTCTGCGCGCGGGCGAGTCGCTCGCCCTGGTGAGCGACGCGGGGACGCCGCTCGTCTCCGACCCCGGCGCGCGGCTCGTGCAGGCGGTGGTCGAGGCGGGGCTCCCGGTCACGCCGGTGCCGGGCCCGTCGGCGCTGCTCGCGGCGCTCGTCGGGTCGGGACTCCCCGCCGACCGGTTCACCTTCCTCGGCTTCCTGCCGCGGAAGGGGCGCGAACGGCAGGAGGCGCTCGCGACCCTCGTGGCATTGCCGCACGTCGGCGTGGTCTACGAGGCCGCCAACCGCACCGCCGACACCCTCGCTGAGTTGGCGGCGGCCGGGGCGGGCACGCGGCCCGCGGTCGTCGCGCGGGAGCTCACCAAGCAGTTCGAGACCTTCCATCGCGGGTCGGTCGCCGAGCTCGCGGCCGCGATGGCGCTCGAGCCGCCGCGCGGCGAGGTGGTGCTCGTGATCGGTGCGGGCGCGCCGGCGCCGGCGCCCGACGAGGACGCCCTCCGCGCGCGCGCTGAACAGTGCCGCGACGAGGGCCTGAGCGCCCGTGAGGTGCAGCGCGTACTGATGGATGAGATGCACGCGCCGCGGAACCTCGCGTACCGGATCGCACACGGATGAATCGTCGGCCGCGTCGCCTCGTCGTCGGCTCGGCGCTGCTGGCGCTCGTCGCGCTCGCGGTCGCGGCGCGTCCGTTCATGACGGCGGTGCCGCGGCTCGCCGTCGGTCGGCTGCAGTATGAGGGCGACGACTGGTACGCGAACCCTTCGAGCCTCCCGAACCTCATTCGCGCGATCCGCGAGCGCACCGCGCTGGCGGTCGAGCCGCGTGAGGTGACGGTCACGCTCCTCGACGACCGGCTCTTCGACGTCCCCTTCCTGCACCTCACGGGGCACGGGAACCTCACCTTCAGCGATGCCGAGGTCGCTCGGCTCCGGGAGTACCTGCTGCGGGGCGGGTTCCTCCACGCCGACGACAACTACGGGCTCGACGCCGCGTTCCGGCGCGAGATCGCGAAGGTCTTCCCCGACCGCCCCCTCGTCGACGTCCCGCTCTCGCATCCCGTCTATCGCATCGTCTATCCGTTCCCGGAGGGGATCCCGAAGATCCACGAGCATGACGGGCAGCCCGCGCGCGGGTACGGGATCTTCATCGGGGATCGGCTGGCGGTCTACTACTCGCACGAGGCCGACCTCGGGAACGGCTGGGAGGACGTCGGCACCTACGCGGACGATCCCCCGGAGGCGCACGAGGCGGCGCTGCGGATGGGGGTGAACCTCTTCGTGTACGCCGTGACCGGCGGGGTCGGGCGATGAAGGTCGTCGCGCTCGTCGGCCGTGAGGCCGCCCGCCTGCGACGACTCGCGACCGTCGCCGCGCTGCTCTGGCCCGCGACGCTCGCGTGCGCCGCGCTCCTTGGCGGTGCGCTGGTGCTGGCAGATGGGCGTTGGCTGGCCGCGTCGCCGCTCTGGCCCTTTGTGATCTGGGGATGCGCGTTCGGCGCCGGGGTCGCGGGGTGGTGGCGGCTCCGGCGGTACTTCCTCGCGACCGCAGCGACGCCGCGGGTGGCCGTCGCCATCGAGGGGGAGCAGCGGCAACGCCGCGGGGCGATCGAGGGATTGCTCGAGGTCGCGCCGCAGGGGGGCGCGCTCGTCGGACATACCGACGCGCGGCTCGCCGCGGTGCTCGCCCCTGTAGAGGCGGCGCCGGCGCCGGCGCATCACCGCGTGATGCGGTGGCGGGCCGTGGCGGGGGGACTCGCGCTCGCCGCCGCGGTCGGCGCGGCGGCGCTGTCGCATGGCACCGCGGCCGATGGCTGGCGCGCGTTGTGGCATCCCGTGGCCGCGTGGCGCGGGACCCTCGTGCCGCCCATCGGGGTGGAGGGGCTGACCTCGCGCGTGATCCGCGGCGGGACCCTCGACCTGCGGCTCACCGCGTCGGGGCGCCGCGTCCTGCGGCTCCGCTGGCGGCAGACGGGGGGGGCGTGGCGCGACTCCGTCGTCGCGCTCGCGTCGGGGACCGGCACGCTGCGCCTCGGCCCGATCGACGCCGACCTCGCGCTCCTCGCCACCGACGGGCGCGCTACGACCGACACCCTCCGCACGCGCGTGGCGGACCGTCCGTTCCTCGGTGACGTCGTCGTGCAGGCGGTGTATCCCGCGTATCTCGGCCGCCCGGCGGAGCGACTCGCCGTCGACGCCCCCATCGCGGTGCCCGAGGGGACGCAGCTCCGCGTCGAGGGACAGGCCTCTGAACCGCTCACCGCCGTCCAGCTCGTCTCGGCGGCGGGCGCACGGATCCCGCTCGGCGTGCGCGGCGTCGGCTTCGCCGGCACCTTCCGGCCCACCGGGCTCGAGGCATGGCGGTGGGAGGCGCGCGGCGCGGCGGGGCCCATCGAGGACGTCCCCGCGCCGCTGGAGATCGAGGTCGTCGCCGACGCCGCGCCGCGGGTGGAGATCGTCGAGCCGACCGGGGAGCTGAAGGTCGGCCCGGCGGATCGGGTGGGGCTCGAGATCGTGGCGCAGGACGACCAGCAGCTGCGCGGCGTCTGGCTGCGCCGCTCGGTCCTCTCGCCCGCAGGCGCGGTCACGGACGTCACGGAGTATCGACTCAGTGACGCGCGGGAATCGGAGTGGGTGGGCGGCGCGGTGCAGGCGCTGGGCGATCTCGCGCTCGCGCCGGGCGCCGCGGTGCGGTTCGAAGCG
>CAZGIE010000013.1:0-9149 GCA_964526485.1 uncultured Gemmatimonas sp.
CGCTCCTGATGATCGGGGCTCCGGGATGGCCTGAGGTGGTGGTCGACGTACTCAGTCGCGACGCGCCGCGGATCCCGGCGGGCGCGCCGATGCATGTGGTGAGCGGCGCCGACACGTTGGAGGCGCGCGTGCGACGCGTCGAGCCGACAGCGCGCACCGTGCGCTCCGCGCTCGGGGTGGACGAGCAGCGGGTTCAGGTGATCGGCGAGATCGTATCGGCGCCGCGGACGCTCGGCCACGATTATGCCGTCGAGGCGCGCGTGGTCCTGTCGCGGCGTCCACAGGCGCTCGTCGTCCCTGCGGGTGCGCTCGTGCGGGACGGCTCGCGGTGGCACCTGTTCGTGGTGGAGGACGGACGCGCCCGGCGTCGGGACGTCGCGCTCCTGGCCCGCGGGGAGGAGACAGCGGCGGTCACTGGCGTCGAGGCCGGTGCCCGCGTGGTGGTCTATCCACCGGAGGGGCTCACGGACGGTGCGCGGGTGCGGTGATATGGGGGCGCGGGTCGAGCGGCGCCCCGCGCGACTTTGTCAGGCGAAGCGCGTCTGCGTCTCCCGCACCGCGGCGGCGAGCCGCGCGACGTCCTCGGACGTGTTGTACACCCAGAAGCTCGCGCGCACCGTCGCCGGCACGCCCATCGCCCGCATCAGGGGCTGCGCGCAGTGATGCCCCGCGCGCACACAGACCCCGGCCACGTCGAGCGTCGTCGCGACGTCGTGCGGATGCACCCCCTCAATCGCGAAGCTCACCACGCCGCTGCGGGTGGTCGCGTCCGGTGTGCCGAAGAGCGCGACGCCCCCGATCGCCCCGAGCGCCGCCATCGCCTCGGCGGTGAGCGCGACCTCGTGCGCCCGGATGGCGTCGAGGCCGAGGTGCTCCACATAGTCGCACGCCGCCGCGAGCCCGACCGCGCCTTCCACGTTGGGCGTCCCGGCCTCGAACTTGTGGGGGAGGACATTCCAAGTGGAGGTGCGGTCCTCCACCCACTCGATCATGTCGCCGCCGAACTGGTAGGGCGGCATCGCCTCGAGGATGCCGCGGCGCATCACCAGCCCGCCGATCCCCATCGGGCCGCCGATCTTGTGGCCGCTGAAGGCGTACGCATCGACGCCGAGCGCGTCGACGGTGCACCGAAGGTGCGGGACCGCCTGCGCCCCATCGCAGACGACGAGCGCGCCGGTGGGGTGCCCCGGACCGAGCGGTGCCCCGCCCGCGCTGAGATCGCGCACGATCCGGACCATCTCCGTCACGGGATGGATCGTCCCGAGCGCGTTCGAGACGTGGCCGAACGCGACGACCTTCGTCCGCACGTCGATCAGTGAGGCGAGATGGTCGAGGTCGAGCGTCCCCGCGGGGCCGAGCTCGGCGATCCGGAACTCCGCGCCTGTCGCGAGCGCGAGCTGCTGCCAGGGGACGAAGTTCGCGTGGTGCTCCATCCGGGTGACCACGATGTTGTCGCCGGGGCCGACGCGCGCCCGTCCCCACGCCGTCGCGACGAGGTTCATCGCCTCGGTGCTACCGCGCGTGAACACCAACGTGTCGGCGTCCGCGACGCCCAGGAAGCGGGCGATCCGCGCGCGCGCCGCGTGATACGCCTCGGTGGCCGCGCCCGCGAGCGCATAGGCGCCGCGATGCGGGTTGGCGTTCGCCTCGGTGTAGTAGCGCCGGATGGCCTCGAGGACGGCCGTCGGCTTCTGCGTCGTCGCCGCCGAGTCGAGGTAGACGAGGTCGGGGGACGCCGCGAGGAGCGGGAAGTCGGCGCGCGGGGCGAGGGGACCGGTGCTCATCGGCGGATCGGTCGGGGGGCGGGGCTCAGGACGCCGGTACCGGCGCGACCGACTCGGTGCTGACCGTCCCGGCACCGTCGAGCGCGGCCTTGAAGGCGTGCCACGACAACGAAGCGCACTTCACCCGCATCGGGAACTTCGACACGCCGGAGAGCGCCCGGAGCGGGCCGAGCCCCTTCAGGACCGCCGCATCGGTCTCGAGACCGGTGAAGACACGGTGCATCGTCTCGTAGAGCGCCAGGGCGTCAGCGCGCGACTTTCCCTTCACCGCCTCGGTGAGGAGCGAGGCCGAGGCCTTCGAGATCGCGCAACCGACGCCCTGGAAGGAGAGCTCGGCGACCCGGTCGCCCTCGACGCGTACCCAGATGGTCAGCTGGTCGCCGCAGTTCGGGTTCTTCCCGTCCGCGGAGCAGCTCGCCGCCGGCATCGGATGGAAGTTCCGGGGCCGGCGGTTGTGGTCCAGGATGACTTCCTGGTACAGGGCGTCGAGGGTCGCGTCGCTCACCTCGGGAATCTACTCCAGCGCGGTGTGGGTGAACCGAGCGAAGACGGCGCGCTCCAGCTCCAGCCGGAGCGCCTCCACCTCGATCGTCTCCAGCACCTCGGCCGCGAAGGCATAGGTGAGCAGCGCCTTGGCGTTGTCCGCCGAGATGCCGCGGCTCTTCAGATAGAAGAGCGGGAGCGCGTCGAGCCGCCCCACCGTGGCGCCGTGCGTGCACTTCACGTCGTCCGCGAAGATCTCGAGCTGCGGCTTCGTGTCCACCCGCGCCTGCTCGGAGAGCAGTAGCGCCTTGTTCGTCTGCTTGCCATCCGTCTTCTGGGCCTCGGGGTCGACGTAGACCTTGCCGTTGAAGACGCCGTGCGACGCCCCGTCGAGGATCCCCTTGTACAGCTCGCGGCTCGCGCAGGCCTCGGCGATGTGCTCGACGAAGGTCTGGTGGTCCGCGTGCTGGTCGCCGTCGAGGACGTAGAGGCCGTTGAGCCGGGCCTCGCCGTTCACCCCGGTCAGCTTGGTGTAGATGTTCGTGCGCGAGAGCGCCGCGCCCTCGGCGAACGAGAACGAGTGGAACGCCGCGTCGCGCCCCTGCGTCGCCTGGACCGTGCCGACGTGGAAGGCCGCCGACCCCTCGCGCTGCAGCTTGTAGTGCGCCACGCGCGCGCCGTCCGCCACCACGATCTCCGCGACGGCGTTCACGAGGTGCTCGCTCGTCCCGATCTCGACGAACTGCTCGACGACGGTGATCGCGCTGGCGCGGTCGGCCACCACCAGGAGCCGGGGATGGATCGCGGCGCCGTGCGCCTGCGCGTCGGTGACGTGCAGGATGTGCAGCGGGACGTCGACCCTCTCCTCGACGGGGACGTGGACCACGACGCCGTCCTGCACGAAGGCGGTGTTGAGCGCCGTGAAGGCCGCCTCATCGAATGCGGCGAGGAAGCCCAGGTGCGCCTGCACCCACTCCGGTTGCTCCCGAAGCGCCTCGGAGAGCGTGCTGACCTGCACCTCCGCCGGGAGGCCGGCGAACTGCGAGAGCGCCGGCTCGAACCGCCCGTTCACGAAGACGAGGCGATGCCACGCCGCGTCGATCAGGAACGGCGCGAGGTCGGCGCCGGTGAGGGTCGTCGGCGCCGCCTTGATCGCCTTGAAGCGGCGCTCGGCGATCGGCGTCACCGAGGTGAAGTGCCAGTCCTCGTTCCGAGTGGTCGGGAACCCGAGCGCGTGGAACCGGTCGAACGCGCGCTGACGCAGGGCGGGGAGCCAGGCCGGCCCCTCCGCGCCCCCAGCCGCCGCGGCCGCGGCGAACTGCTCGGCGTAATTCGCGACGGGACTCACGCGCCGACGGGCTCCAGCAGCCAGTCGTAGCCCTTGGCCTCGAGCTCGAGCGCCAGCTCCTTGCCGCCCGACTTGATGATCCGCCCGCCCGCGAGGACGTGCACGTGGTCGGGGACGATGTAGTTGAGCAGGCGCTGGTAGTGCGTCACGACGATCGTCGCGTTGTCCGGGCGCTTGAGCTTGTTCACGCCCTCGGCCACGATGCGCAGCGCGTCGATGTCGAGGCCCGAGTCGGTCTCGTCCAGCACCGCGAGCTTCGGCGCGAGCACCGCCATCTGCAGGATCTCGTTGCGCTTCTTCTCGCCGCCCGAGAAGCCGGCGTTCACGGAACGCTGCATCATCGAGGCGTCCATCTCGACGACCTTGAGCTTCTCCTCCATCACGTCGAGGAACTCGATCGGGTCGAGCTCCGGCTCCCCATGCGCCTTGCGGATCTCGTTGTAGGCGGCGCGGAGGAAGTAGGCGTTGGTCACGCCCGGGATCTCGATCGGGTACTGGAAGGCGAGGAAGACGCCGGCCTGCGCGCGCTCCTCCGCCTCGAGCTCGAGGAGGTCCTGCCCCTGGTACTCGATGGAGCCGGCCGTCACCTCGTAGCCGGGATGCCCGGCGATGACCTGCGCGAGGGTGGACTTGCCGGAGCCGTTCGGCCCCATGATGGCGTGCACCTCGCCGGCGTTGATGGTGAGGGAGATCCCCTTGAGGATCTCCTTGTCACCGGCGGAGGCGTGGAGGTTCGTGATTTTCAGCATATGCGAGATGGTGGGAAGGGACGATGAGAAAGGGCGCTGATCAGCCGACAGAGCCTTCGAGGGAGATGCCGAGGAGCTGCTGCGCCTCGAGCGCGAACTCCATCGGGAGCTCCTTGAAGACCTCCTTGCAGAAGCCCGCGACGATCAGGCTGATCGCGTGCTCGGCGTTGAGGCCACGCGCCTTGCAGTAGAAGATCTGGTCCTCGCCGATCTTCGACGTGCTGGCCTCGTGCTCGAGCGTCGCCGAGTGGTTGGCGACCTCGATGTAGGGGAAGGTGTGCGCACCGCAGCGATTCCCGATGAGCATCGAGTCGCACTGTGTGTAATTGCGGGCGCCCTCCGCCTTCGGGAGGACCTTCACCTGGCCGCGGTACGAGTTCTGCCCGCGCCCCGCACTGATCCCCTTGGAGATGATCGTCGAGCGCGTGTTGCGCCCGATGTGGATCATCTTGGTGCCGGTGTCGGCCTGCTGCGCGCCGTTCACCACGGCCACCGAGTAGAACTCGCCGACCGAATCGTCACCCTGCAGGATGACCGAGGGGTACTTCCAGGTGATCGCGGAGCCGGTCTCGACCTGCGTCCAGGAGATCTTGGCGCCCGTGAGCGCCTTGCCGCGCTTCGTCACGAAGTTGTAGATGCCGCCCTTCCCCTCGCTGTCGCCGGCGTACCAGTTCTGGACGGTCGAGTACTTCACCGTCGCGCGGTCGAGCGCGACGATCTCCACCACGGCGGCGTGCAGCTGGTGCTCGTCGCGCTTCGGCGCCGTGCACCCCTCGAGGTAGCTCACCGAGGCGCCCTCGTCGGCCACGATCAGCGTCCGCTCGAACTGCCCGGTGTTCGCGGCGTTGATGCGGAAGTAGGTCGAGAGGTCGAGCGGGCAGGTGACGCCCTTCGGCACGTAGACGAACGAGCCGTCGGAGAAGACCGCCGAGTTGAGGGCGGCGAAGAAGTTGTCGGAGTAGGGGACCACCGAGCCCAGGTACTTCTGCACCAGCTCGGGGTGCTCACGCACCGCCTCGCCGAAGGAGCAGAAGATCACGCCGGCCTTGGCGAGCTCCTCCTTCATCGTCGTGCCGACCGAGACGGAGTCGAAGATCGCGTCGACGGCGACGCCGGAGAGCCGCTTCTGCTCCGTGAGCGAGATGCCGAGCTTCTCGTACGTCTTGAGGAGCTCCGGGTCCACCTCGTCGAGCGACTGCAGCGGCTTCACGCTCTTCGGCGCCGAGTAGTAGGTCTGCGCCTGGTAGTCGATCGGCTCGTAGGTGACGTTCGGCCACCGGGGCTCCGTCATCGTCTGCCAGCGGCGGAACGCCTTGAGGCGCCAATCGAGGAGCCACTCCGGCTCCTCCTTCTTCGCCGAGATGAGGCGGATGGTCGCCTCGCTCAGGCCCGGCGGGATCGTGTCGGACTCGATCTCCGTCACGAACCCGTAGGCGTACTCCTTGTTGACCAGCGACTCGATCGATGCGCTCATGGGCCCACGTCGTTGCGGTGCTTGGACTTGCACACGGCGGTGCAAATCGAAAATAGACTAGAAATCTAGTCGGGAATGCGGACGCATCCAAGTGAACGCGAACGGGGCCGGCGATGTGCCGGCCCCGTTCGGGGATCAAGAAGGGTCCTATTGATGTCGAGCCGCCGCCGTCGGGCGGAGCGCTACATCGCGTCCCGCGCCCGGGAGACCTCCGCCCGCCCGATCGCCCCCTGGTCCGTCCCGAACCAGAGCAGTCCCGTCCGACGGTCGAAGTACATGTGGCGTATAGTGTTATTCGCTGCCCGGCCGACCTTGGCCTCCCCGAAGAAGCGCCGGGTCTTGGGGTCATATCCCACGAGCGTCGTCCCCTGATTCGGGACGTTCTGGGCCACCCAGATCCGGTCCTTGTCGTCCGTCGCCATACCATAGGGGAGTGACCCGGGGCCGGCGGGGAGGGGGATCTCATCGATCCGACCCGTCGCCGGGTCGAGCCGCCCAAGAATGCCCCGCGTGTAATCCCCGTACCAGATGATGTCGTCGCTGGTCACCGCGATGCGGCGGCCGCGCGCCCGCTCGTTGGGGAGTCGGAAGGTCCGGACCGCCATCGTCGCCGGGTCGATCGTCGCGATCTGGTCGGTCCCGAACAGGTTGAACCAGGGCGTCCCCTTCGAGTTGAGCACGATGCCGTATGGCCGCGAGCCCGCGGCCGTGAACGCCAACCGGATCCGTCCCGTCCGCGTCTCGAGGTGTCCGACCGCTCCGGAGTTCTGCGCGGTGAACCAGATGTCGCCGCGCGCATCGAAGAGCAGCGTGTGCGGGTCGCGCACCCGCGCGTCGGGCATCGGAAAGCGCGTGATCTCGCGCGTCGCCGGGTTCAGCCTGCCGATCATCCCGTTCCGGTTCCCGGCATACCAGACCATCCCCTGACCGTCGACGATCAGGTTGTGCGGGTTCGTCCCAGGGTCGATCTCGTACTTGGTGAACTGCCCGGAGCGCGGGTCGAGCTTCGCGATGTAGTTCCCGTTCTGTCCGACGAAGAAGACCGACCCGTCCGGGGCGACATAGGGATCACGCGGGCGACCGTCGGCACCCCACGGCACCTCCCATTCGCTCGCCGGCACGGCGGTGAGCTGTGCGCCGGCGATCGCGGGGAGCGCGAGGAGCGAGAGGGTGAGGCGGCGAACGGTGCGACGGAGTCCGATGGGGCAGAGCATCAGGGCGTACCTCGTGATGGGGTCCGGGTGATGCAGCGTGGCGTGGGGACGATCGGCGTGCGGTCGCGCGCGATGGCGCGTCGGATCAGGGAGCGATGGCGCGGATCGCACGGCGGAGCACCGCCTCGGCGATCTGCACCTTGTACGCCGTCCCCGGGAGCGGCGTTGCGTCGTAGAGGGCCCGCGCCGCGAGGGCGTCGATGCTCTCATCGTCGAGCCCGCCGGAGGCGACATCCTCCTCGATCGAGTGCGGAATGCGCCACGGGGCCGCCCCGACGCCGCCGAGGACGAGGCGCACGCTCCCGTCGGCGCGCCGCACCGCGGCGCAGGAGACGAGCGCGAAATCGAAGGCCCCTCGCTGCATCACCTTCTCCCAGTGCTGAACACCGCCGCCGGTGGCCGCGGGCAGTGTCACCTGAGTGACGAGGCCATCACCGCCGAGTGCGAACTCCGCGGTCGGCGAGGTGGCGGCGTCAGCGAAGGTGTCGGCGAGGGGGATGGATCGCGTCATGTCGCCGGCCGTGCCGCCCGCGACAGTGACCGCCGCATCGAGTGCGAGGAGCGCGACCGCGGGATCGGACGGATGCGACGCGCGGCAGGGCCCGGTGTCGATGATGCCGTGGTACTGGTGTTCACCCGCGGCGGCGGGGCACCCGCTTCCCCCGGTCTTCAGGCACGACACCCCGCGGCGGTAATACCAGCAGCGCGGCCGCTGCGCGAGGTTCCCGGCGATGGTACCCATCGACCGAAGCGCGGGACTCCCGACCGCGCCGGCCGCGTCGGCGAGCAGCGGGTATCGCTCGCGCACCTGCGCGTCGCGCGCGAGGTCGGCGATCCGCACCGCCGCGCCGATGCGCAACGTCCCGTCCGGCGCGGCGGTGATGTCTCGCGCGCCCGGGAGATGCCGCACATCGACGACCGAAGTCGGGGCGTCGAGCCCCTCCTCGATGCGCGGCACGAGGTCGGTGCCGCCGCCGATCGCGCGGGCGCCGCGGGCGCCGAGCGCGGTGAGGGCGTCGGGGAGGGAGGTGGGGCGGAGGTAGTCGAAGCCGGACATCGTCACACCCGAATCTGCACCCGGAACCCCCGCGCCGCGTAGTAGCTCTGCGCACCGTTGTGGTACGTGAACACCTGCCCATACCGTCGGTCGCAGAAGAGCGCTCCGCCGAGCACGCGGATGTCCGCCGGCGTGTCGATCCAGCTCGACGTCTTCAGGTCGAACGCGCCCAGCTGCTGCAACGCCCGGTACTGCGCCTCGGTGAGCAGTTCGGCGCCCATCGCCGCCGCGGCCTCGACGGCGCTCCCCGCGGGCTTGGCTTCCTTGCGGGCGTCGAGCGCCGCGCGGTCGTAGCAGAGGCTCCGGCGACCGACCGGGCTTTCGGCGGAACAGTCGGTGAAGGTGATCACGCCGGTTGTCGGCTCGACCTGCGTGACGTCGGGCTCGCCGCCGGAGGCCTCCATCGCGGCCAGCGTGGCGAGCGCAGCGGGGTGCGCGGCGAGACGGGCGCGTACCACGTCCCACGCGACGCCAGGGTGACGCGGGGCGTGGGCCTGGAAACGCTGTTGGAGCGTGGCGAGGAGGGTGCTGGAGTCGGTCATCGGAGTGGTCGAGTCTGCAGAAACCTATCCTCACGCCCATCGACCGCTCCTCCGACACCCGGGTTCTCCCTGATCTCGGCTGGCGGATTCCTCAGCCTCCCATATCTTATCAATGAGATGAATGACGCCTCTGTCCCACCCCCCGCGGATCCCCCCACCGCGACCGCCCTTCAGCTCTTCGTGGTCCTGAACCGCGCCCTCGCCGCGGTCCACGCCCACACCCGCGTCGACATCGAGGCGCACGGGCTCACCGTCGGGGAGTTCGCGATCCTCGAGGCCCTCTACCACAAAGGCCCCCTTCTCCTCGGCGACCTCCAGCGGCGCATCCTCGTCTCGAGCGGCGGGACCACCTTCCTCGTCGACCGCCTCGAGGAGCGAGGGCTCGTCGAGCGCCAGCTCTGTCCATCGGACCGACGGGCGCGCTACGCCGCCCTCACCCCGGAAGGAACCGCCCTGATCGCCCGGATCTTCCCGGGGCACGCCGAGGCGATCCGGCGC
>CAZGIE010000013.1:9159-23252 GCA_964526485.1 uncultured Gemmatimonas sp.
GGCATCGTGCAGGGCGGCATGTATGAACACCTCCGCGATGCATCGCTGGAGGCCAGAGAAGAGGCGATCCGGCGCGCGATGAGCGGGCTGGGACTTGCCGACCAGCGGACCGCGATCGCCCTCCTCAAGACCCTCGGCGTCGAGGCCGCAGCCCTCCCGATCACCGGGAGCTGAGCCCGGGATGACGGGCCGCCGGCCATGCCATGGGCCGGCTCGGTCGGGCAGCGCGCAAATGGGGTGACTGGCCTCCCCTTGCGGGCACTATATTTCAGTAGTAAGATATTTACAATACAATGCCCGCCCTCGTCACCGCCGGATTCCACCACGTCACGCTCGTCGCGTCCGACGCCCGCCGCACCCTCGCGTTCTACCGCGACGTGCTCGGGCTCCGGCTCGTGAAGCGCACCGTGAACTTCGACGATCCCGGCGCCTACCACCTCTACTTCGGGGACGCCTCGGGCGCCCCGGGCACCCTCGTCACCTGCTTCGAATGGCCGAACGCCCCGCGCGGGCGGTACGGCGTCGGTGGGGTCCACCACCTCGCCTTCAGCACGCCGTCGCGCGAGACGCTCCTCATGTGGAAGCGTCGTCTGAACGATCTCGGCGTCGCGACGAGCGGTCCGATGCCCCGCGGCTACTTCGATGCGCTCTACTTCCGTGACCCCGACGGGCAGGTCCTCGAGATCTCCACCGCCGGACCCGGGTACGCGTTCGACGAGCCGATCGACGCCCTCGGCCGTGAGGTGAAGGGCCAGCAGGCGCACCAACTCCCCGGCACACGCGATGAACGCGCGATCGCCGCGGAGACGCATCCGGCGCCCGTCCCGACCATCACACCCGCGATGGCGCTCACCGGCCTGCACCACATCTCGGGGATGACCGACGACATCGGCCGCGCGAGCGAGTTCTACGAGCAGGCCCTCGGTCTGCGCCTCGTCAAGCGCACCATCAATCAGGACGACCCCGACACCCCACACTGGTTCTGGGCGAACTACGACGGCACCCGAGTCCGCTCGGGAAGCTCCTGGACCCTCTTCGGCTGGTCGCCGCGACATCCCGCCGCCCGCGGTGGCGTGGGCCAGACGCACCACGTCGCGTTCCGCGCGAAGGACGCCGAGGAACAACTGGCGTGGCGGGAGCATTTGCTGACACTCGGGCTCGACGTCTCGCCCGTGATGGACCGCACCTACTTCACCTCGATCTACTTCCGCGCCCCCGACGGCCAGCTCCTCGAGCTCGCGACCGACGGCCCGGGCTTCACGGTCGATGAGCCGCTGCCGACGCTCGGCGACCGACTCCAGCTACCGGCGTGGCTCGAAGAGCACCGTCCGGCGATCACCGGGGCGCTCGCCCCACTCTGAACCACCTGTCACCTGCCACCTGTCACCTGAGACCTCGTATGCCCACCTGGACCATCGATCCCACCCACGCGCAGGTCGAGTTCGCCGTGAAGCACATGGCCATCTCCACCGTCCGCGGTCAGTTCAAGACCTTCACCGCCACCGGCGAGACGAACGACGCCGGCATGCCCACCGCCCTCACGATGGAGATCGACGCGGCGAGCATCTCCACCAACAACGAGCAGCGTGACGGGCACCTCGTCTCCCCTGACTTCTTCGACGCGGCGAATTTCCCGAAGCTCACCTTCACGGCGACGAGGATCTCCGGCACCGCCGATGCGCTGATGATCGTCGGCGACCTCACCATCAAGGGCGTGACGAAGTCCGTCACCCTCACCGGCGAGATGGCGTCACCGATCAAGGATCCCTGGGGCAATCAGCGCACCTCCCTCTCGGTCACCAGCAAGATCTCGCGCGGTGACTTCGGGCTCACCTGGAACATGGCCCTCGAGGCGGGTGGGTTCCTCGTCTCCGATGAGGTGAAGCTCTCCATCGACGCGCAGGCGGTGGCCTCGTGAGCGCCCTCGGGAAGCTCGGTCGTCCCCTCTTCGCGGCGGTCTTCGCGATCTTCGGCCTTCTGCACCTCGCGATGGGCGGCAACATGACCGGCGCGGTGCCTGCCTGGGCGCCGGGCCCGGCGATCTTCTGGGTCTATTTCACGGGCGTCGCGATGGTCGCGGCCGCCGGAAGCCTCTTCACCGGCAAGCAGGAGAAGCTTGCCGCCGCGCTCCTCGGCGTCCTCCTTCTCATCTTCGCCTTCACGATCCAGCTGCCGATGGTGATCGGCGGCAACCAGAGCGCGATGCCGTCGCTTCTGAAGGATCTCGCGCTCGCGGGTGCGGCCTTCTTCTTCTCGGCTCAGGCCAAGGGCTGAATCATCGAGGCGGTACACTGGGGCCGTCCGCGCATCGCGCGGGCGGCCCCGGTCGCGTTCCGGTCGCGGGGCGCGTTACGTTCACCATATGTCGACCACCGCCCCGCTCGACGCCATCCGCGCCTTCATCGCGCAGCACGCGATCCCGCTTGAGCCGGAGTTCCTGCGGCGTCCGTTCCGCGACCTGCTCCCCGTCCTCGCCGAGCTCCGCGCCGAGGTGCGCCGGCAGGGGCTCTGGGCCCCGCACCTCCCGCGCGCGCAAGGCGGTCTGGGTCTCACGCTCCCCGCCTTCGCGGAGGTGAGCGCGGTCCTGGGTGAATCGCCGATCGGGCACTACCTCTTCAATTGCCAAGCGCCCGACGTCGGGAACCAGGAACTCCTGCTGGCGCACGGCACCGCCGAACAGCGCGCCACCTGGCTCGATCCGCTCGTGCGCGGCGAGATCCGCAGCTGCTTCGCGATGACGGAGCCCGAATTCGCCGGCTCCAACCCCGTCTGGATGGCGACGCGCGCCGAGCGCGACGGCGACGCCTACGTCATCACGGGGCACAAGTGGTTCACCTCGTCGGCGGACGGCGCGGCCTTCACCATCGTGATGGCGGTGACCGATCCCGACGCCGCGCCGCATCGCCGCGCGAGTCAGATCATCGTGCCGATGGACGCGCCGGGCCTGACCCGCGTCCGGAACATCCCGGTGATGGGCGAGTCCGGCTCGGACTATATGAGCCACGCCGAGGTGCGCTTCGAGGGCGTGCGGGTCCCGGTCACGAACCGGCTCGGTGCCGAGGGGGAGGGGTTCGCACTCGCGCAGGAACGGCTCGGGCCCGGTCGCATCCATCATTGCATGCGCTGGATCGGCATCTGCGAGCGCGCCTTCGGCCTCATGGTGACGCGCGCGGCGACCCGCGAGCTCGCGCCGGGCGAGCCCCTCGGGCGGCAGCAGGTGGTGCAGCATTGGATCGCGGAGTCGCGCGCGGAGATCGACGCGGCGCGCCTCCTCGTGCTCGATGTGGCGCATTGGATCGAGCGCGACGGCGCCGCCGCGGCGCGCGACGGCATCTCGCTGATCAAGTTCCACGTCGCGGGTGTGCTGCAGCGCGTGCTCGATCGCGCGATCCAAGTGCACGGTGCGCTCGGGATGACGGACGACACGCCGCTCGCGTATTGGTATCGGCACGAGCGCGGCGCGCGCATCTACGATGGGCCCGACGAAGTGCACAAGACGTCGGTGGCGAAGCGGATCCTCGCGGCGGCGGGGATGCCCGCGCGCGAGTCGCGGAAGGGGTGAGCCGATGACGACGACCGGACGGAGCGGCGGCGATGTCGTCGAGCAGTCTGGCACGGCGGCCGAGCCGGATGCCGCGGTCCCGGTCGCACCGCTCGGCGCGTGGCTCGCCGCGACCCTCCCCGACCTCGGACCCATCGTCTCGCTCACGCGATTCCCAGGCGGCTTCTCGAACCTGACGTACCACCTGCGCACCGCGCGCGGCGAGGCGGTGCTGCGGCGTCCGCCGCTCGGCGCGCTCCCGGGCGGCGCCGCACACGATATGCCGCGTGAGGCCCGGGTCCTCGGCGCGCTCGTGTTCCGCGGTGTTCCCGCGCCCGAGCCGCTCGCCGTCTGCGAGGATCCCGCGGTGATCGGCGCGCCCTTCTACGTGATGACACACGTCGCGGGCCGCATCCTGCGCGGCGCCACGCCGCCGCCGGACCTGACGCCCGCGCACTTCACCGCGCTCTCCCATGCCTTCGTCGAGACGCTCATCGCGATCCACGGCGCGACGCCCGCCGATCCGATGATCGCCTGCCTCGGGAAGCCGATGGGCTACGTCGCGCGGCAGGTCGAAGGATGGACCGAGCGGTGGGAGCGGGCGCGCACCGAGGCGGTGCCGGCGCTGGACGAGCTCGCGGCCTGGCTCGCCGCGCACCAGCCGTCGGAGGCGGGGGCCTGCCTCGTCCATAACGATTACAAGTACGACAACCTCGTCCTCGACCCCGCGGACCCCACGCGCATCGTCGCGGTCCTCGACTGGGAGATGGCCACGGTCGGTGATCCCCTCCTCGATCTCGGCACGGCGCTCGGCTACTGGGTGGAGGCTGGTGACCATCCCGCGTTCCGCTCGCTCGGGCTCGGGATGACGGCGCTCCCCGGGAACCTCACGCGCGCGGAGCTCTGGGCGCGATATCTCGCACGGTCGGGCCGGTCGATGCGGCCGATGGCGTTCTACCACGCCTTCGGGCTCTTCAAGATCGCGGTGATCGCGCAGCAGATCTTCGCACGGTACCGGAAAGGCCTGACGACCGATGCGCGTTTCGCCCGACTCGGCGAGGCGGTCCAGTTGCTCGCCGCGATGGGGCAGCGCGCGGCGGCGGGGTAGACTCACGTCTCGCACCCTCATTCCACACCCTTCTCATCCCGGAACTACACCATGCGACGCTCTCTCTCGCTCCTCGCGCTGTTCGCCGCGCTCCTCGCTCCCTCGACCGCTGCGGCGCAAGGCGGTGCCGACCTCCTGCGCCGGATGGCTGATGGGCCCGAGGTGACGACGCCGACCTTCCCCGCGCCGACGGAACTCGTTTACAAGGTCTCGTGGGATGTCACCACGGGACCGACCGATCCCGGCGAGATCGTCGCCGGCTTCCGGCGGCCGGCGGGGCTCCTCCGGCAGATGGACCAGCAGGGGGTCCCGCGGCGGAACGTGAAGCTCGCGATCATCGTGCACGGGACGGCCACGCGGTCGCTGCTCAACAACGCGGCCTACAAGGCGGCGACGGGGAAGGACAACGCGAGCATCGCGTTGCTCGAGGCGCTCAACCAGGCGGGGGTGCAGATCATCGTCTGCGGGCAGGCGCTGATCAATCGCAACGTGCCCCGCGGCGAGCTGCTGCCGTTCGTGAAGGTCGCCACCTCGGCGACCGCCGCGCGCGCGATCCTCGCGGCGCAGGGGTACGCGACCTGGTCCGAGTGACCGGGCGGCGGCGGGCGCTCGTGGACCCCTGATGGCTCTCGAGACGGACGGCGGGGTTTCATCTCGCACACTCCGCTACGAGGTCTTACCGATGTCCGCCGTTCGTCCGCCGCTCCGTTCGCTCCTCCTGCTCGGCGGTCTCTCCGCCGCGAGCCTCCACGCGCAGGCCACGCCGTCTGGCGCCGCCATCTATGCGCGATGCACCCCCTGTCATCAGGCGACCGGCGCCGGCATCCCCGGCGCCTTCCCGCCGCTCGCGGCGTCGTCGTGGGTCACCGGTCCCGTGGACCGGCCGATCGCGATCCTCTTGCACGGGCTCCAGGGGCCGCTCACCGTCGGCGGCACGACCTACAACGGCGTGATGATGCGCTATGGCACCGGCGTGACGATGACCGACGCCGAGCTCGCCGCGGTGCTCACCTACATCCGCACGAGCTGGGGGAACCGCGCCACGCCGGTGACGGTGGCGGACATCGCCCGCGTGCGGGCGAAGACGAAGGGGCGGACGAAGCCGTTCAGCGAGGCGGAACTGCTCGCGCTGCGCTGACGGGCGCGCGATGCGCGGTGGCGGAACTCGGGCGAGGTGCCGGCGCCGGCGACGGCACCGTCAGCCCGCTCACCCCTCGTAGAGATCGCGTACGAGGAGGAGCTGCAGATGCTCGGTGCTCTCGCTCTCGATCGCCTGCACCGAGAGGGGGAGTGAGCCGTCGGGCCGCACCATCCCCTTCACCTCGTCGTAGAGCGCGGCGGTGAAGTCGAGCACGTCGTCCCGCTTCCCGCTGACGCGCATCTGCGTCTGATAGACCGTGCGGATCGGCGGGTTCGACAGCGACACGTGGAGGCGCGCGGAGGCGCGAGGGGTGCGCGCGCGGATCTCCTGCTCGATCTCCTCGAGCTTCGCCGCGCGGAGCATGGCGGTGTTGCGGTCGATGTTCATGGGAGACGAACCCCGGCCGGGGCGCCGAGGTTCCTCCGCCCCGCTGAGGCGGTACCGCCGTCGCTTCCAGTCTTCAGCCTTCAGCCTCCAGCTGCCTTCCTAACGTCTTTTCCCGCAGCGACTTAGGCCTGATACACCTCGAACACCCCCGCCGCCCCCATCCCGCCCCCGATGCACATCGTCACCATCCCCAACCCGCCCCCGTTCCGGCGCAGGTCGTGGATCAGCTGCACCGTGAGCTTGGCCCCGCTCGCCCCCAGCGGGTGCCCGAGCGCGATCGCCCCGCCGTGCACGTTCAGCTTCTGCTCGTCGAGCTCGAGGTCGCGGATCACCGCGAGCGCTTGGGCGGCGAAGGCCTCGTTCAGTTCGATCCGATCGAGATCGCGGAGCTGGATCCCGGCCCGCACGAGCACCTTCGGCACCGCCGCCACCGGCCCGATCCCCATCACATCGGGCGCGACACCGGCGGTCGCGAACGAGACGAAGCGCGCGAGCGGGGCGAGCCCTAACGCGTCCGCGGTCCGGCGCGACATCATCAGCACGCCGGCCGCGCCATCCGAGAGCGGTGAGGCGTTCCCTGCGGTCACCGTGCCGCCAGGCTTGAACGCGGGGGGGAGCTTCGCGAGTCCCTCGAGTGTGGTGCCGGCGCGTACGAGTTCATCCGTCGCGAACGTCACGGTCTCGGCGATCCGCTTCGCCCCGTCATAGCGCACCCGCTCGACCTCGATCGGCACGATCTCCGCTTTGAAACGGCCGGCGGCCTGCGCCGCCGCCGCCCGCTGCTGCGACCGGAGCGCGAAGGCATCCTGCGCCTCGCGCGTGATCCCCCAGCGCGCCGCGACCCGCTCCGCCGTGAACCCCATCCCGATGTTCTCCTCGACGAGCTCGGGATGCAGTCGTGTGTGATAGCCGGACATCGGGACGGCGCTCATCATCTCGACGCCGCCCGCGAGCACCACGTCGTTCATCCCGCTCTTGATCGCCTGCGCGCCGAGCGCGATGGTCTGCAGCCCGCTCGAGCAGAAGCGGTTCACGGTCATCCCGCTCACCTCCACCGGGAGCCCCGCGCGGAGCAGCGCGAGGCGCGCGTGGTTGAGCCCCTGACCCGCTTCGGGCATCGCACAGCCCCAGATCACGTCGTCGATCCGCTCGGCGGGCACACGCGCGCGCCCGACCACCTCGCGGATCACCGCGGCCGAGAGGTCCACCGGGTGGAGCGAGGCGAGCGCCCCGTCGGCCTTCCCGCGCGCGACGGCGCTCCGCGCCGCCGCCACGATCACCACATCGTCATGCATCGTCATCTGCTCCTGCCGCGCTCAGTTCCGCAGCGGCGTGCCGGTGGACAGCATATGCGCGATGCGCGCCTGCGTCTCGGCGGTGCCGAGGAGCCGCAGGAAGGCGTCGCGTTCGAGGTCGAGGAGGTCCTGTTCCGTCACGCGCCGCGCCGGCCCGTCGCCACCGCAGAGCACGACGGCGATCTCGTGCCCGATGCGCGCGTCGTGCGCCGAGGCGTGCCCCGCCTCGCGGAACGACCAGAGCGCGTAGTCGAGATTCGCGACGCCGGCGCTCCCGAGCGCCGTCATCGTGCGCGGCGGCGGGGGCACGTAGTCGGGCGCGAGGTCGAGCACCCGCGCCTTCGCGTCGGCGATCAGCGTGTCGCGGTTCATCGAGATCCGGTCCGCGTGCGGCCGCAGGAAGCCGAGCGCCCGCGCCTCATGCGCGGAGGTGCTCGTCTTGCCGAGCACGATGAGCTGGAAGGCGCGCTTCACCGCCTCGAAGGGATCGGCTCCCTCGTAGGCCTCGAGCGCCTTCGTGAACCGGAACGCGAGCTCCTTCGTGCCGCACCCGCCGGGGATCAGCCCGACGCCGATCTCGACGAGGCCCATATACAGCTCGGCGTGCGCCTGGATGCGGTCGCAGTGCATCGAGAGCTCGCACCCGCCGCCGAAGGTGATCCCGAACGGCGCGGCCACCACCGGCACCGGTGCGGACCGGAACGACATCACCATCGCCTGGAAGCGTCGGCTGAGCGCCTCGACCTCGGTCCATGCGCCCGCCTGCACGAGTCGGCTCACCCCCATCAGGTTCGCACCGGCGGTGAACGTCCGCGGATCGTCGTTGCCGACCACGAGTCCGTGCCACGGCCCCGCGCTCGCGGTCTCGAGCGCGTGCGCGGCCATATCCATCACGCCGGGGCCGAGGGTGTTCATCTTCCCGCAGAACTCGAGCCCGAGCACGCCGTCGCCGAGGTCGAGGAGCCGTGCCTCGGGGTTCTCGCGGAGCACGCCCCCCTGCCGGCGCAGCCGCGCGAGGGAGAGTTGGCCCGGGATCGCGGGCACCGGGATGCGCGCCGGCCCGTCGAGCGCGGGAATGGTGTCATGCGCGCCGGCGTCCTCGTAGAACGATGCGCCGGCGTGCGCGAGCAGGGCGGGGACGGGATACCCCGACGCCGTCATCGCCGCGCGAAGTCGGTCGAGCCCGAGCGCGTCCATCGCCCGGAACGGCCCGAGCTCCCAGCCGTAGCCCCACTCCATCGCGCGGTCGATCGCGGCGAGGTCGTAGGCGAGGGTCGCCGCGAGCGTGCAGGCGTAGCCGAACTGCTCGACGAGGAGGTCGCGCAGGAAGGCGCCCGGCGCGCCCGGCAGGTCGAGCACCTGCGCGAGGCGCTCCGTCGTCGGACGCGTGAGCAGCGCGTCGATCTCCGGCGTCGTGAAGCGGCCTTGGTCGCGGTACTCGCCCGTCGTCCAGTCGAGCGCGAGGATCGACTTCCCATCCTTCTTGTAGAAGCCGGCGCGCGTCTTGTCGCCGAGCCGGCCGGCCGCGACGAGCTGGTGCACGAACGGTTGCAGCGTGAAGTCCTCGCCGGTCGTCGCGGCGAGTCCGGCGCTCACGTGCACGAGGACGTCGAGGCCGGAGAGGTCGCCGGTACGGAAGGTCGCCGTCTTCGCGCGGCCGATGAGCGCACCGGTCAGGGTGTCCACCGCGGGGATGGTGAGTCCGTGCCGCACCATCAGGCGCGCGGCGACGACCATCCCGTGCACCCCGAGGCGGTTGGCGACGAACCCCGGCACATCCTTCGCCGTCACGATCCCCTTGCCGAGGATGCGCTCCTGGAAGGCGCGCATCGTCTCGAACACCGCCGGCGACGTCTCCGGCGTCGGGATGAGCTCGAGGAGGTGCATGTACCGCGGCGGATTGAAGTAGTGCGTCCCGAGGAACCGCTCGCGGAAGCGCGGGGAGCGCCCCTCGAGGAGGATCGCCATCGGGATCCCCGAGGTGTTCGAGGTGACGATCGCGTCGGGGGCGATCGCCTCGAGCCGCGCGAAGAGCGCCTGCTTCGGCCCCGGCTGCTCGATGATCGCTTCGAGGATCCAGTCGCAGTCGGCGAGCCGCTCCAGGTCATCGGCGGTGTTGCCGACGGTGATGCGTGCCGCCGCGCCCGGTTCCATGAAGGCGGCGGGCTTCGCCTTCTTCATCCGCTCGAGCCCGTCGCGGGCCGGCTTGGACCGATCCGGCGACGCGGGGTCGTCCGCGCCCGGGATGTCGAGGAGGACCACGGGGAGGCCGACCGACGCGGCCAGCGCGGCGATGCCCGCGCCCATCGTCCCCGCGCCGATGATGCCGACTTTGGAGATTCGCATCCCGCGAAGGTAGCTTGGCCGCATGCCGCCACGCCACGCGCGCGCCGTCGCGCACCTCCGCGCGGTCGACCCCGTCCTCCGGGACTGGATCGACCACGAGGGCCCCTGCCGCTTCCGCGTCCACGACGAGGGGTCGCACTTCGACCACATCGCCCGGTCGATCGTCTTCCAGCAGCTCTCCACCGCCGCTGCGACGACCATCTACAAGCGGTTCGTGGAGCGCTTCGGCGGTACCGCCCCGACCCCCCGCCAGCTTCTCAAAGCACCCGAGCAGACCCTGCGCGAGGTCGGGCTCTCGGGGCGGAAGGTCGAATACCTCCGCGACCTCGCGACGCAGGCCCTCGCCCCGCGCTCGCCGATCCACCGGATCCACGAGATGCCCGACGACGAGGTCATGGCGCACCTCACGGCGCTTCGCGGCATCGGCGTCTGGACCACGCAGATGGTCCTGATGTTCCGGCTCGGGCGGCTCGACATCCTCCCGACCGCCGACCTCGTGATCCAGAAGGGGGTAAAGATCCTGTACGGCCTTCGTACCACGCCGACGCCGGAGCGGCTCGAGCGGATCGGAAAGCCATGGGCACCGTACCGCACCATCGCGTGTTGGTACATCTGGCGCGTGATCGATCAGTCCGACGAATGGTGAGCCGATGACGACGGTGGTGCGGTTGGGTAGCGGGGAGACGGAGGTGGTGGCGCGATCGGCGATGCCGGTGAGCGCGCAGGCGCTCTTCGACTGGCACGAGCGACCGGGCGCCTTCGAACGGCTCACGCCGGCCTGGATGCCGGCGCGCGTCCTCGCGCGCTCCGGCGGCATCCACGACGGCGCGACGGTCTCGCTCGCGGTGCCGCTCGGCCCCCTCGCCCTCCGGTGGGACGTGCGCCACGAGGGGTACACACCCGGCCGCGGTTTCCGTGACGTGCAGACGCGCGGGCCGTTCGCCGCGTGGACGCATCAGCATGGGATGGAGCCCGCCCCCGACGGCACGAGCGTCCTCGAGGATCGCATCCGCTACCGCCTCCCCGTCGGGGCGCTCGCCGACCTCGTCGCCGGGCGCTTCGCCGCCGGCGAACTCTCGCGGCTCCTGCGCTGGCGCCACGCGCTGACCTTGAGTGATCTCACGCGCCATCAAGCCTTCGCCGCGCGCGGCCCGCGCCGGATCGCCGTCAGCGGTGCGAGCGGCTTCGTCGGCGCGGCGCTCGTCCCCTTCCTCACCACGGGGGGACATGAGGTCCGCGGCATCGGACGCGGCGCGGGGAGCGCGGTGCGATGGGACCCCACGCGCGGCACGCTCGACGCGGCGGGGCTCGAAGGGGTCGATGCCGTCATCCACCTCGCCGGCGAGAACGTCGGTCGCCGATGGACCGCGACGCGGCGGCGCGAGATCGTCGAGAGCCGCGTGCGCGGGACCCGTCTCCTCGCCGAGACCTGCGCGCGCCTCGCGACGAAGCCCGAGGTCCTCGTCTCGGCATCGGCCATCGGCATCTACGGCGTGCGTGGCGACGAGTGGCTCGACGAGTCGAGCGTGACGGGGGACGATTTCCTCGCCGAGGTCGGACGCGCGTGGGAGGACGCCACGGCGCCGGCTCGCGACGCGGGGATCCGCGTCGTGCACCTTCGCATCGGCATCGTGCTCAATCCCGCGGGCGGCGCGCTCGCCAAGATGTTGCTCCCCTTCCAGCTGGGCGTCGGCGGTCGCCTCGGCAGCGGGCGGCAGTGGATGAGCTGGATCTCGCGCGAGGATCTCGTCGGGGCGATCCACCACGTGCTGCAGACACCGGCGCTGCAGGGGCCGGTGAACGCCGTCGCGCCCGCGCCGGTGACGAACGCCGAGTTCACGCGCACGCTCGCGCGCGTGCTGCGGCGCCCGGCGCTCGCTCCGGTGCCCGCGGTCGCGCTGCGGGCGCTCTTCGGCGAGATGGCGCAGGGGACGGTGCTGGCGAGCCAGCGCGTGCGGCCGACCGTGCTGGAGGCGTCGGGGTTCCGGTTCGCCCACCCGACCCTCGAGCAGGCGCTACGGTTCGAGCTCGGACGCGGCTGAGCTCGTTCGAGCTTGCCTTAGCGGCGGCGTCTCTTCCGGTGACCTGACGGTCGCGTGGGCCGTGCGACCCGCGGCATCACCCCAACGCCGGGTGCCTCGTGTGGAAGTCCGTTGCGCGCTGATACGCGTGCGCCACGCGCAACAGCGCCTCCTCGCCGAAGAGTCGCCCGAGGAAGGTGAGCGAGACAGGGGTCCCGTCGGCGCGGAACCCGTGCGGCAGTATCACCGCCGGATGTCCGGTCAGGTTCGTCGCGGTGAGCTGGGCGCCGCCATTCGTCGGCGTGACGATCACATCCACCGACTGCATCAGGGCATCCCATGCGCGGATCGCGAGGGTGCGCGCGCGGTTCGCGTTGATGTAGTCGACGGCGGGGATGAAGCGGCTCGTGCGGAAGGTGTTGGGCCAGGCGCCCGTGTTCTGCTGCGCCATCTCCCGCACCCGCCCGCTCCGGGTGAGATCGTCGAACGCGGCGCCGGCCTCCGCGGTGAGGATGATCCGGAGCGCGTCGTAATCGAACGCGGGGAGCTCGACCGGGATGAGATCGAGGCCGAGACCGCGCAGCACCGCGAGCGCGGCGTCGTCGAACGGCTTGGTCGGGTGCCGCTCGAGCGGTGCGTCGAAGGCGCTCCGCACGTAGCCCACGCGGAGCCCGCGGAGCGGCGCGTCCCCGTCCCAGTTGAACGGCGCCTCGTGCACCGTTTGGTCGGCGCCATCGGGGCCATGGAGCGCGCTGAAGACCAGCGCGCAGTCCTCCACCGAGCGGCACATCGGGCCGAGCTTGTCCATCGACCAGCTGAGCGCCATCGCGCCGGTGCGCGGCACGCGTCCGAACGTCGGTCGGAGGCCCGTCACGCCGTTCCGCGTGCTCGGCGACGAGATCGACCCCAGCGTCTCCGACCCGATCGAGAACCCGACGCAACCGGCGGCGGTCGCGGAGCCCGGACCGGCGGAGGAGCCACTCGCACCCTGGTCGAGCTTCCAGGGATTCCGTGTCATCCCGCCGTACCAGCGATCCCCCTGCGCGAGCTCGCCGAGCGTGAGTTTGGCGATGAGCACCGCGCCGGCCGCATCGAGGCGCTGCACGACCGTCGCATCGGTGTCGAAGCGTTGCTCGCGGTAGGGCGCCGTCCCCCAGGTGGTGGGGTACTCGCGGACCGCGAGGAGATCCTTCGCGCCCCACGGGATGCCGTGCAGCGGGCCGCGATACCGACCGGCGCGGATCTCCCGATCGGCGGCGGCCGCCTGCGCGAGGGCGCGATCGCGCGTCAGTGTGGTGACGCAGAGGAGCTGCGGGTCGAGGCGCTCGAGCCGCGCGAGGTACATCGTCGTCAGCTCGGTGCTGCTGACGACGCGCCGCCGCACGAGGTCGGCGAGTGTGGTGAGCCGTGCGAAGGCGAGGTCGTCCAGCGACGATGGGCGTGCCCGCGCCGGCTGGCGTGACGGGACGATCGGTCGCTGCGGCCCACTCGGGACGGCATCGGCGCGCGGGAGCGGCGAGAAGAGGAGCGCGGGGGCGACGGCGTTCTCCAACGGGATCCGATGCAGCGCGTCGAGCTGACGCGTCTGTCGTCCGAGCCCCTCGAGCATCTGCGCGCGTTCCTCGGCGGTGAAGCTCACGCCGGCGACCTCGGCGGCCGCGACGATGGTGGCGTCGGTGAGCTCCGCGCCCTCGGCGAGTTTCGCCCAGAGGACGCCGGGGAAGAGTGTGGTCGTGCCCCCGAGGGCGCCGAGGCGGGCGAGGAAGTCGCGTCGGTCGTTCGGGGTCGGGGCGGGTGCGGTCATCGGGGCGCTCGGGGCGGAGGCGAGGCGGCGCGGGGCGGGTCCGGTGCGGCGGATGGTCGCGAATGTGTCGCCGGGCCCGTCGCCGTCGGAAGGCCCGACGGACTCGGCTACATTCCCGGGGCGCGTCTTGTGTCGTTGTCCTTCATCTCACCCGGTGCCCCGCGCCGTCGGAGTCCCCGTGCCGCTCGTCCCCTTCAGCGATCTCCCCGACGACGCCCGGTGCTGGGTGTTCGCCGCCGATGCCCCGCTCGACGAGGTGGACTCCCCTCGGTTGCTCGCGGCGGTGGATGCGTACCTGCTGACGTGGCGGGCGCATGGGGCGCCGCTGACCTGCGCGCGCGAATTCCGGGACGAGCACTTCCTGGTGGTGGGGGTCGACGAGCGCACCGCGGACGCGTCGGGGTGTTCGATCGACGGCCTCTTCCGGATCCTGCAGGGGATGGAGGAGGG
>CAZGIE010000014.1:0-913 GCA_964526485.1 uncultured Gemmatimonas sp.
CTGACGCCGGTCGGCCCCAGCGCGCCGGTCTTCCCCAGCGCGCCGGCCGGCCTCCGCGAGACGCGCGAGAAGATGACGACGCGCCGCAAGCGCATCGCCGACAACCTGCTGCAGGCGCAGCACGCCACCGCGCATCTCACGACGTTCAACGAGATCGACATGAGCGCCGTGACGGCGCTCCGCGAGCGGATGAAGGAGCGCGTCGAGAAGGCGCACGGCGTGAAGCTGAGCTTCATGCCCTTCTTCGCGAAGGCCGCCTGCCAGGCGCTCAAGGCGTTCCCGGTGGTCAACGCGCAGATCGACGGCGACCACATCATCTACAAGCACTACGTGAACCTTGGCATCGCGGTCGCGAGCGAGGCGGGGCTCGTCGTCCCGAACATCAAGGACGCCGACCGGATGGGGCTCATCGCCTTCCAGCAGGCGATGGGCGCCGTCGCCAAGCGGGCACGCGACGGCAAGCTCACGATGGACGACCTCACGGGCGGTTCGTTCACGATCACGAACGGCGGCGTCTTCGGCTCGCTCCTCTCGACGCCGATCATCAACTACCCGCAGGTCGCGATCCTCGGGCTGCACAAGACGCAGGACCGGCCGGTCGCGGTCGACGGCCGCGTCGAGGTGCGCCCGATGATGTACGTCGCGCTCAGCTACGACCATCGCATCATCGACGGTCAGCAGGCGGTGCTCTTCCTCGTGCGGCTCAAGGAGCTCCTGGAGGACCCCGCCGCCATGCTCCTCGACGACTGACCCTGACCCGCCCGGCGCGGCCCACCGCGCCGGGGGGGTCGAGCTGCTTGCGGTGGGGGACGTGGACGTTGGCAATGCGCAGCGCGCCGTTGTCGATGCCGTTGAGGCCGACCTTGTAGCCGCAGTCCTTGATGTCCACGCCGGGCATGAGGTTGTGGCGGTC
>CAZGIE010000014.1:923-7357 GCA_964526485.1 uncultured Gemmatimonas sp.
CCGTCTCGCGCTCGCCCGACCGCCTCGGCCTCGGTGGCGGCCCCGGTGGCTACGTCGCCGCCCTTCGCGCCGCACAGCTCGGCCGCTCCGTCGTCTGCGTCGAGAAGGACACGACCCTCGGCGGCACCTGCGTCAACGTCGGGTGCATCCCCTCCAAGGCGCTGCTCGGTTCGTCCGAGCACTTCGAGTTCGCGCGGCACCACGCCGCCGAGCACGGGATCCAGGTCGCCGGCGTGACGCTCGACCTCCCGACGATGATGAAGCGGAAGGACGCCGTCGTCGCGCAGAACACCAAAGGCGTCGAGTTCCTGTTCAAGAAGAACAAGGTCACATGGGCGAAGGGCCTCGGCACGCTCAAGACCGGCAACGTCGTCGAGGTCACGGGACATGATGGTGCCGTCACGACGTATCGACCGAAGCACGTCATCCTCGCGACGGGCTCGGTCCCCATCGCCCTCCCGTTCCTCCCCTTCGACGAGGAGCGCGTCCTCTCGAACGTCGGGGCCCTGAAGATCCCCGAGGTGCCGAAGCACCTCATCGTGATCGGCGGCGGGGTGATCGGGCTCGAACTCGGCTCCGTGTGGCGCCGCCTCGGGGCGACGGTCACGGTCATCGAGTACGCGCCGACCATCCTCCCCGGGAACGACGCCGACATCACGAAGGAGGCGGCGAAAATCTTCACCAAGCAGGGGCTCGCGCTGCACGTCGGCACCAAGGTCACCGGCGGCCGTCGCGAGGGGGACCGGGTGATCGTCGAGACCGAGACCAACGGCACCGCGCGGACGTTCGAGGCGGACTACGTGCTCGTCTCCATCGGCCGCCGCCCCGCGCTCACCGGCGTCGACGCCGCGGCGCTCGGCCTCGCGCTCGGCCGCCGCGGCGAGATCGTCGTCGACGACCGGATGCGCACCAACCTCCCGAACGTCTTCGCCATCGGCGACGCCGTCGGCGGGAAGCTCCTCGCCCACAAGGCGGAGGAGGAGGGGGTGATCGCGGCGGAGGTGATCGCCGGCCACCCCGTGCACATGCACTATCACAACATGCCGGGCGTGGTCTACACCTGGCCCGAGATCGCCACGTGCGGCCTCACCGAGGACGAGGTGAAGGCGAGTGGCCGGGCGTACAAGGTCGGGAAGTACCCGTTCTCCGCGAACGGCCGCGCCCGCACGATGGGGAGCACCGAGGGCTTCGTGAAGTTCGTGACCGACGCCGCGACGGACGAGATCCTCGGCTGCCACATGATCGGCCCGAACGTGAGCGACCTCCTGAGCGAGGTCGTGCTCGCGATGGAGTACCGCGGCACCGCCGACGACGTGGGCGGCACGGTGCATTCTCATCCGACGCTGAGCGAGGCCGTGAAGGAGGCCGCCCTCGGCGCGCTGGGGCGCGCGCTGCACATCTGAGCGCGCCCCCGCGGGCGGGCGTCAGCCCCCCGCGGTAGGATTGGGGGCCATGCGCACCCTTTCGAAGTCCGACTATAAGGTCGCCCGCGACTGCGCGACCAAGCTCTACTACAAAGAGCAGGGCTACCCGAACACCTTCGGCGACGACGAGATGCTCGCGCTCCTCGCCGAGGGCGGGTTCATGGTCGAGCAGCTCGCCAAGCTGCGCTACCCCGAGGCGCAGGTCCTCCCGACCACCGGCTCGGTCAGCGCGGCCGCCGCGCAGACCGCCGCCGCCCTCGCGGCCGAGCGCGTCACGCTGCACGAGGCGACGCTCGTACACGGCCGCCGGATGGCGCGCGTGGACATCCTCCAGCGCGACGGGAATCGCTTCCGTCTCATCGAGGTGAAGGCGAAGGTCTACGACCGCGCCGCCGCCGCGCGCGAGACGAAGCACGGCGGCAACGGGCTCTTCTGGCAGGTGCGCCAGCCGGTGATCGCGAGCGAGTGGCGGCCGTACCTCGAGGACGTCACGTACCAGGTCCTCGTGCTCGAGGCGCTCTTCCCGGGCGCGGTGGTGGAGCCCTTCCTCTGCCTCCTCGACCCCGAGGCGCGATGCGCATCGGAGGGCCTCCCCGCGCACTTCAGCGTCCGTCGGGACGACGCCACGGGATTCCTCGCCGTTGACTTCACCGGGGACCGGGACCTGGCGGCCCGGGAGGCGCTGCTCATCGAGGTGTCGGTGCGCGACGAGGTGGACGCTCTGCGCGCCGAGGTGGCAGCGCGGACCGAACGGCTCCTCGCGCTGTACGAGCCCGAGCTCCGACGCGAACCGCCGGTGCTCACGCCGGCCTGCCGCGACTGCGAGTACCGTGTCGACGACGGCGCGGACGAGCGGAACGGATTCCGCGAGTGCTGGGGCCCGCTCGCGGACGTGACGCCCTCCGTCCTCGACCTATACCAGGTGGGTCGAGTGAAGGACGCCGACAAGCGCTCGTATGTCGCAGGCCTCCTCGCGGCGGGACGCGCGTCGCTCCACGACATCCCCGAGGCGGTGCTCGGCGATGGCACGATCGCTGCACGGCAGCGCCTGCAACTGCGACACACGGCGGCGGGGACCTCGCATTACGACGAGCGTCTGGACGTCGCGCTCGCGCGGATCCGACACCCGCTCCACTTCATCGACTTCGAGACGGCGAGGCTCGCGATCCCGTGGCATCAGGGGATGCGCCCCTATGGCCAGGTGGCGTTCCAGTGGAGCTGCCACACGCAGCGCGAGCCGGGCGGGCCGTTCGAGCACGCCGAGTGGCTCTTCCTCGACCCACGGTGGCCGAACGCCGACTTCGCGCGCGCGCTGCGCGCCACACTCGGGGACACGGGGACCATCCTCACCTGGTCGCACCACGAGGCCTCGGTCCTCAAGGACATCGCCAACGAGCTGGCGGCGCTCGAAGGCGCCGAGCCTGAGCTCGCCGCGTGGGTCGCGGCCGCCGTCCGCCCGATCGACGTCGACGATGCCGCGTCATGGCCCGAAGGCCGGATGCTCGACCTGTGGAAGCTCACCAAGGCGGCGTTCTACCATCCGGCGATGGGCGGACGGAACAGCATCAAGGCGGTGCTCGGCGCGCTCTGGACCACCGATCCCGCGCTACGGGCCCAGCACACGGCGCTGATGGGGCGGGACGCCTCGGCGGAGCGAAGCCCCTACGCGTCGCTCCCGCCGGTGGAGGTCTCCGGCCGTCCCGAGGAGGTGCGGGAGGGGACCGCCGCGATGCGCGCCTACGAGCGGATCCAGTTCGACGCCGCGCTCCGCGACGGTTCGGCGCGCGAGGCGTGGGGATCGCTCCTCCGCGAGTACTGCAAGCTCGACACCGCAGCGATGGTGCTCATCTGGGAGCACTGGCGACGCGCGGTGGCCGCGCGCGACTGAGCCGAGACCCGCTCGTCCCTCAGGGGCTCAGGTACCGGTCCTGCAGGATGTCGAGGTGGTGCAGCAGATGGCCGGCGGTGATCCACGCCAGGGCGCGCACGCTCGCAGGTGACCCGTTCGCCGTCCCCTGCCGGGTCCATGCGTCGACCGGGAGCCCCTCGAAGAGCGTCACCGTCGCCTCGCGCACCGTCTCGAGTTCGCGCAGGAGCTGCTCGAGCGGCCGCGCGTTCGCCGCGCTCATCGGAGTGTAGGCCTGCTCATCCCACCCCGGCAGGGCGGTGACATCCCCGCGTGCGATGCGCAGGGCGCGGTACGCGAAGATGCGCTCGGCGTCGGTGCAGTGCTGCACGACCTCTTTGATGCTCCACTTGCCCGGCGCATAGGCGCCCACCGCCCGCGCCTCATCGACGTCGTGGAGGAGCGCGGTGGCGATCTCCGCGCCACCGATCAACGCGTCGAGCACGTCCCCGTCAGGGACGTGCCCGATGTAGCCGGCGTAGAACGGATTGAACTCCCCGGCCGCCGGCCGGACCCGCCGATGCGCGGTGCTCAGCGGCGGTCGAGCCCCGCCAACACGCGCGCCGCGAAGCCGGCGGGTGCGGTCATCGCGCGCATCCGCGCGGTCTCGGCGTCGATCGCCGACCAAAGGGCGGCGTTCTCAGCGAAGGGGGGCACGACCTCACGGTCCTCCACCTCGGCGGCCGGCGCCTGCCGGACAGCCTCCGGCGCGACGGCGGGGTCACGGGGCTCGAGGGACTCCGAATGCATCATCATGAATACCGATCCTCCAGGAGCTTCTGCAGCGCCTCGCGGGCGCGGTGGACTCGCATCTTCAGGGCACCGACCGTCGTGTCGAGCAGCTCGGCCATCTCCTCATAGGAGCGGCCCTCGACGTGCTTCATGACGAAGGCCTCCCGCAGCGAGGAGGGGAGAGCGGCCAGCGCGCGGTCGAGGTCGCGCCGGATCTCCCCACGATCCAGCTCCTCGTCCGGGGTCTCATACCCCGAGGGCTGGTCGTCCTCCTCGTAGCTCAGGTGCGTGCGCCGGATGTTCTTGAGCCAGTCCTTGCACCCATTCGCCACGATCCGGAACACCCACGCATCGAACCGGCCTCGGACCTCACCCAGGTGGTGGAACGCCTTGATGAACGAGACCTGCAGGATGTCCTCCGCGACGTCCGCGCTCCCCGTCATCCCGTACGCGTGGCGGTACAGCGGATCGCTGTAGCGCTCGATCAGGATGCCGAAGGCATCGCGTTCCCCGGCGAGCACGCGGTCGATGACCGCCTGATCGAGATCGGTGGGGTCGCTGGGAGGGAGGGAAGATGCGGTCGAGTCGACAGGCACGACGCTAGACTAACCCAAGCGCCGACCCCTCGACAGCCCTCCCTTCCGACACCCGGCCCTCCCACCGATGCCGGAAGAGTCGCAGGGGGAAGACGACCCAGTCACCGACCGGTCACATCCCCGCGTCACATGGTCGGGCGGCGGACCGGGCGCCCGCGTCACCCGACCGAGCCGAAGGCCCCCCACCCGTCCCGGCGGATCACCGTCCCGTGTTCGTCGAGCCGCGGCGGCGGCCGACGGACCGTCCCGGGCGCCTGCGGCGCCACCCCCGTGAGCGCCGAGGCCGAGACCGCTTGCAGTGCCTCGAGCACCGGCTTCACCACGCCGCAGGGGATGCCCGCCGCATCGAGCCTGACGACCCAATGCGCCGCCGGGGCGGTCCGCACCTGCGCGGCGATCGTGGCGACCACCCGCTCCCGATGCGCGAGGCGACCCGCATTGGTGGCGACCGCCGGATCCTCGGCGAGCCCCGGAAGCCCGAGGGCCCGGGCGCAGGCGACGAACTGCGCGTCGTTGCCGACCGCGATGACGAGGGCCCGGTCCTCCGCCTCGAATAGCTGATAGGGCACGAGGTTCGCGTGGGCATTCCCCCACCGCTTGGCCTCCTGTCCGCTGACGAGGGCGTTCTGCGCCACGTTCACGAGCGCGGTCGTGGCGCTGTGCAGCAATGAGACGGAGAGTCGACGTTCCCCTCGCCGGCCACCGGCGAGGGCGGCGAGGACCGCGATCGCGGCGTCCTTGCCGGCGAGGACGTCCGCCACCGCCACACCGGCCTTGGTCGGCGCCCCCGACGGGTCGCCGGTGATCGCCATCCATCCGCTCTCGGCCTGGACCACGAAATCGTACCCGGGGCGCGGGCTCGCCAGCCCGAACCCGGTGATGGTGCACCAGAGCAGCCGTGGATGGGCCGCGAGCATCGTCTCGGCGCCCAGACCGTACCGTTCGAGGGTGCCGGGGCGGAAGTTCTCCATCACGACGTCGGCATCGGCGATCAGCCCCCGGAGCAGCGCGAGGTCCTCTGGCCGGGTCAGCTCCGCGGCGAGGCCGAGTTTGTTCCGGTTGATGGACAGGTAGTAGGCGCTTTCCCCCCGTTCATCGAACGGCGGGCCCCAACCGCGGGTCTCATCCCCAGACCCCGGCCGCTCGACCTTGATGACGTCTGCGCCGAGGTCGCCGAGAATCATCGACGCCAGAGGGCCGGCAAGCACTCTGGAAAGATCGAGGATTCTGATCCCTGTAAGTGGAAGTGTCATTATGCTGTCTGTTTAATGATTTTATGAAGACGATTTTTTGGGCCAATTATCGCACAGAACAGCAGGCTTTCAACGCCGCCGAAGGCACTTGCGTATGCGTCGAGAAATCATATACTTGCGCCATTCGATCGACCCCCGTTTCGCCTGCGTCCCGACCGCCAATCAAATGACTGATACTCCGAAGGCTCCCGAAACCTCGCCCGTCACCCCGCCGAAGCGCAGCCCCGGTCATCGCGGCCAGGACGTGCGTGACACGATGGCGGAGATGGCCGCGAAGGCTCACGAGATCTCGCTCGAGGCCGGCAGCAAGATGGCCGCGGCGATGAAGGACGTCATCGGGGCGGCCGCCGGACTGCGGGCCTTCTCCATCGAGAGTGCGCGCGACCTCGTGCAGTATATGGTCCGCCGGAGCCAGATGGCGCAGGACGAAGCCGACAAGCTCATCGCCGAGGCCGAGGCGGCCTGGCTGAAGAAGAACAAGGGGAAGCTCCCGGCGAAGCCCGCGGAGGTGGCCCCGACGAAG
>CAZGIE010000014.1:7457-9831 GCA_964526485.1 uncultured Gemmatimonas sp.
GCCAAGCCGGCGGCGAAGCCCGCCGCCAAGAAGGCCGCTCCGAAGAAGTGAGCGGGGTCCCGCGCGGCGACGCGCTGGCCCTGACCGCGGCCCTCGTCGCGGTCGATTCCCGGAACCCGAGCCTGGCCGCCGACGGCCCTGGTGAGGCGGCGGTCGCCGAGCGGCTCGCCGAGGTGCTACGCGCCTGGGGACTCGAGGTCGAGTGGCATGACCACGGCGCCGACCGGGTCTCCCTCGTCGCTCGTACCGGACGGGCCGACGGCGGCCGCTCGCTCCTCCTCAACGGCCATCTCGACACCGTCGGCGTCGAGGGGATGCGGCACCCTCCCTTCACCCCGACCATCCACGACGGCCGGCTTTACGGACGCGGGTCGGCCGACATGAAGGCGGGGCTTGCGGCGATGACCGCGGCCGCCGTGCGCGCCCACGATGCCGGCGCCACCGGCGAGATCCTCCTCGCCTTCGTCGCCGACGAGGAGTGGGAGAGCCTCGGCACCCGCCGCCTCCTCGCCGAGGGCCTGCGGGCGGACGCCGCCATCGTGACCGAGCCGACCCGCCTCGCGATCGCGCCGGCGCATAAGGGGTTCGCCTGGGCGGAGCTGACGGTCCGCGGACGTGCGGCGCACGGATCCCGCCCCGACGTCGGGGTCGACGCGATCACCGGCGCCGCCGCGGTCCTCGCGACCCTCGACGCCACCGCCCGGACGACCCTCGCCCAGCGATCCCACCCCCTCCTCGGTCAGGCGTCCTGGCATGCGGGGACCATCAGTGGCGGGACCGGACTCTCCACCTACCCCGACCGGTGCACCGTCTCACTCGAGCGGCGCACGCTCCCGGGTGAGGATGGGACCCGCTTCGTCGATGAGGTCGCCGCCGCGATCGCCGCGGCCCGAGCCACGACACCCGCGCTCGACGCCACGGTGACCGCCGGGCTCGTCCAGCAGCCGAACGACCTCGCCGTGAACCACCCGCTCGTGACGACCCTGGCCGCGGCCTGCCGCGACGCCGGACTCCCGCCGCAGGTCGACGGACTCTCGTGTTGGACGGATGCCGCCCTGTTCACCGCCGCCGGCATCCCGGCGCTCTGCTTCGGCCCGGGCGACATCGCGCTCGCGCACGCGGCGGAGGAATGGGTGCCGGTCGATGAGATCCATCAGGCCACCGAGGTGCTGACGCGCACGATCCTCGGCTGGACGGCGGGGCGCTGATGCCGCTGACCGTCGCGCAGTACGACGCGCTCGAGCGCGCGATCCTCGACGGGACGCGCATCGCGGTCCTGCGCCGCGGCACCGAGTTCATCGTCATCGCGGAACGCCTCGTGCTGCGCGACGGGCGCGAGACCATCGTCGCGCGCCACCCGACGACGGGGGCACCGCTCGAGCTCCGCCTCGACGACTGCGATCGCCTCGAGGTGATCCGATGACCGCGCGCCTCCGTCTCGTCGCGGTCTACGCCGACGAGTCGTGCCTCGGCAACGGCCAGGCGGGGGCGAACCCCGGCGGGGCCGGCGTCCTCATCGAATTCCAGCACCCCGATGGGCGACTGACGCGCCGGGACCTCTGGATCAGCGAGCCCGCCACGACGAACAACCGGATGGCGCTCCGCTCGGTGATCGAGGCCTTCACCGCCCTCGGCGCGAAGGACGGGCGCTTCAGCGTCCTCTTCACGACCGATTCGCGCTACCTGGTCGATGGCCTCGGAAGCTGGGTCTTCGGATGGGCGCGGAACGGCTGGAAGCGGAAGACGGGGGCGATCGAGAACCTCGGCCTCTGGCAGGAGGCGCTCCGGGCGACGGCGGGACACGAGTACGCCTGGCAGTGGGTGAAGGGCCACGCCGGCCACCCGCAGAACGAGTACGCAAACGACCTCGCGGTCCGCGCGGCGACCGAGCAGACGCGGTCGGACGGCCTGATCCCGTCGGGGTTCGACGCCTGGCTCGAGGCCCGTCGGGCCAAGGGGGGCGCCCGCGCCCCGGTGGCACCGTTCCCGTCCGCCGCCACCTTTCAAGCAGCCCCGTCGCTCCCCCGACCCCTCTGAGCGGAATCCCGATGCCCGCACTCGACGCGCTCGCCGATCTCCTCACCCGTGCCGCCCAGTCGGCGGGCGCCACCACGCGTCCGATCGCCGTGAAGGAGATCCTCGACACCCTCGCGCCGTACCGGCAGGTGCGCGCGCACGCCGTCGTCGATACCAACGACGATTACCTCCTGCTCGTCATGCGACTGCTGGCCGGTGAGGGCGGATTCGTCGAGGCGGAGTCCGCCGTGCGCACCGCGTGCGCCGCGGAACTCGCCTCGCCGAACCCCGACCTCTTCGTGGTGCGCACGCACGGACACGCGACCGTGCGCCTGACCGGCGCGCCCGCGGCGGCGCC
>CAZGIE010000014.1:9931-14961 GCA_964526485.1 uncultured Gemmatimonas sp.
CGCCCGCACCTGTCCCCACACCGAGAGCTGAGCCGATGTCCGAGCCGGAACCCCCTGTCGAGTTGGTCGACGTCGAGGCCGCCGAGTCGGGCCCGGCCTGCGTGGCGTGCACCCATCCGCTCCCGGGCGATCGCGAGATCCGCTTCTGCCCGTGGTGCGGCGTCGATCAGACCATCAAGCGATGCCCAGGGTGCGGGAGCGAACTCGAGACCACCTGGCGCTTCTGCGTGACGTGCGGCCGACAGGCCTGATCGCCCGCCGGCTCGCGCTCATCGTCGTCCTCGCGTCGGTCGCCTGCGCGGGGCCGCAGCGGGCGAGCGACCCGCTCCGCCCGGTCGTGGCGGGACCGCGCTGGCCGGTGAAGACGCGGGAGCACGTCGACCTCTGGTTCCACGGCTTCGCGATGCTGATGGACGACACCGCGCGGGTCCCGCTCTTCGACCGCGGCTACCGCGATCACCTGACCGTCGAGCGGAACCGCCGCGGCCTCTACACGGCGCTCGACAGCGCGCGCCGCGAGCTCGTCGCCGGCCTCAGGGCGCGTCCGACGCTCGAGGGGGCGCAGTTCCTCGGGCTCTACTTCGGCAGCTGGGAGGAGCTCCAGCGCGGGATGACCTTCTTCCTCCGCGCCGAGGGGGATCCGCGGAACGCGTCGAACCCGGAAGTGGCCGGCGTCGTCGCGTTCCTCGCGCAGCAGTTCCCGCGCAAGGAGGACCGCGAGTGGGCCCGCCGCTTCGTCACGGCGCTCGAGGGGGAGCGTGTGCAGTTCTTCCACGCCTGGTGGGTCGAGGAGCAGCGGCGGCGCACGCCCGGCCTCGCCGCGGCGGACTCGCTCTGGCAGACGCGCTGGCGGCCGGCGCTCCAACCATACCTCAACGCCACGCAGCAGCAGAACGGCGATCTCATCCCCTCGCTCGCGCTCGGTGGTGAGGGGCGCGCCGTCCCCGCGGGGAAGCTCGCGAGCCAGTATGCGGTGACGTGGCCCGCGACCGCGGACAGCGCCGAGACGCTGCTCTTCGGTTTCGCGCACGAGGCGGCCGGCGCCGTCGCGGCGGTCGCGATCGCCGATCATCTGACGCCGGCGCAGCAGCGCGCGGGCGCGGGGGCGGCGCTCGCCGCGACGGGACTCGTGCGCGGCGGGGCGCTCCTCGTCGCGCGGATCGACCCCGCACTGGGAGAGCGGTACGCGCGCTGGTATCTCGCACTCGCGGGACAGCCGGTGCCGGCCTCCGGCGCCCTCGAGGCGCTCGCGGCGGCGTTCCCGCTGCCGGACGAGATGCTCGGCTCCCTGCGGCGACAGATCGACCTCGCGTTCACGGGGATCTGAGCGGGCGGGCGGTGCCGGGGGGAGGTAACTTCACATCGATGCCCGCGAGCCACCGTGCCCCTGACGTCCCCGACCGCGTGCGCGAGGCGCAGCGGTTCGGGCGCGCCATCCTGCCGGAGGTCTCCCGCACCTTCGCCATCAGCATCAAGGCGCTCCCGGGCGTGCTCGGCGACGCGGTCTGCACGGCGTACCTGCTCTGCCGGATCGCCGACACCATCGAGGACGACAACACCACCGCCCCCGAGCAGCGGGCCGCGTGGCTCGACGCCTTCCTCGCCGCCCTCGACGATACGGACGCCGCCGACGCCTTCCCCGCGCAGGTGGCGGCGCTGCAGGGGGACCCCGCGCATCTGCGCCTCGTCGCGCGGACCGACCTCGTGCTCGTCGCCTTCCGCGCCCTCCCGCCGCGCACGCGCGACCGCGTCGCGCATTGGGTGCGCGAGATGGGGCACGGGATGGCGAAGTTCGTCCGCACCTATCCGCGCGGCATCCGCATCCAGACGCTCCCCGAGTACCGTGAGTACTGCTACTACGTCGCGGGGACGGTGGGGTGCATGCTCACCGAGCTCTGGCACGAGCACGTGCCCGCGGTGGGCCGCCGCGAGTTCGACCGTCTCTGGACGCGCTGCCAGACCTTCGGCGAGGCGCTGCAGACGGTCAACATCCTGAAGGACATCGCGCACGACGCGGAGCACGAGAACTCGATCTACCTCCCCGCGCACGACCTCGAGGCCGCGGGGAGCGGGCATGCGACGCTCCTCTCGCCGGCGCATGTGGAGCGAAACCACCGCGTGGTCGAGGGGTTCATCGCGCTCGCGCGCACCGACCTCGACGCGGCGCTCGAATACACGCTGGCGATCCCGCGCCGCGCCTTCCGCGTGCGCGCCTTCTGCGTGCTCCCACTCCTCTTCGCGTATGCGACGCTCCGCGACCTCTCGCGCTCGCGGGCGATGCTCACCGCGGGGGGGCAGGTGAAGATCTCCCGCGGCGAGGTGAAGGCCCTGATGGTCGCCGGGCTCCTCGCCATCGGGAGCAACGCGGCGCTGCGGCGGCTCGTCGCCAGCGTGCAGGCCCGGCCGTTCACGCTCGGCCCCGCGGGCGCCTGAGGGCGCCGCGCCCATCGTCCGCCCCACGCTGCGACCGCTGATGCCCGCCCCGACTCCCACGCCGTCCGCGCCTCCCCCGGCGTTTCGCGGTGTCTTTCGCGACGATGCGCTCGCCCGTGCGGTCTACAGCGAGGCGGCCGGCGTCGCGCGGATCATGCCCCGCGCGGTGGCCGTCCCCGCGGACGCCGACGACCTCGTGACGCTCGTCCGCTGGGCCGCCGCCCACAGCGTCCCACTCATCCCGCGCGGGAGTGGGAGCTCCATGGGCGGCGGCGCCATCGGTGATGGCATCATCGTCGACCTCGGGCGCCTCGGCGGCATCGAGCCCATCGACGTGACGGCGCGGACGGTCCGCGTCGGCGCGGCGGTGACGCGCGACGCGCTCGACGCCGCGGCGCGGGCACAGGGCCTGACGTTCCCCGTGGACCCGTCGAGCGGCACCTTCGCCACCATCGGCGGGATGTGCGCCACGCACGCGGCGGGGAGCCGCACCATCCGCCACGGGCCGCTACGCGACTGGATCGTCGGGCTCGAGTGTGTCTTCGCGGATGGGACGCGGGCGTGGGTGCGGCGCGGCGTCCCCACGCCGGATGTGCCGGCGCTCACCCGCCTCGCCAACGACGTCACACCCGCCCTCCGCACGGCCGCGCCCGATGCGCTGCGTCGCCCCGGCGTGCGGAAGGACTCCTCGGGCTATGCCCTCGCCGCCTTCGCCGCGAGCGACGACCCGATCGACCTCCTCCTCGGCAGCGACGGGACGCTCGCCTGCATCACCGCGGTCGAGGTGCGCCTCACGCCGGTGCCCGGCGCCACCGCGCTCGCGCTCGTCGGCTTCCCCTCGCTCGAGACGGCCGCCGCGGCGGCCGTGGCGATGGCCGACGGCGGCGCGAGCGCGGCGGAACTCCTCGACCGCTCGTTCCTCGACATCGCTGCGAGCGAGGGGAGCGACCTCGGGCTCCCCGCGGCGCTCGAGGCCGTGCTGCTCATCGAGACCGAGGGGCACGATCACGCGGCGGCCGCGGCGCGGATGGACGCGTTGGTCGCGACCTGCGAGGCGCACGGCGCGACACACCGCGAACGCGCGGAGACGCCGGCGGCGACGGCTCGGCTCTGGACGCTGCGCCACGCGGCGAGCCCCATCCTGAACCGCCTCGCGCCGCGGTGGCAGAGCCTGCAGCTCGTCGAGGATGGGTGCGTCCCTCCCAAGCGGTTCGCCGAGTACGTGCGCGGCGTCCGTGGGGCCCTCGCCTCCGCCGGCCTCCGCGGTGTGATCTTCGGTCACGCGGGGGACGCGCACGCGCACGTGAACGCGCTCGTCGACCTCGAGGACCCGATGTGGCGCACCCGCTGCGAGCGGCTCCTCGACGAGGTCACGACGCTCGTCGCCGCACTCGGCGGCACACTGGCGGGGGAGCACGGGGACGGACGGCTCCGGACGCCGTTGCTCGCCCGTGTCTGGCCCGCGGCATCGCTGGCGCTCTTCGCGGCGGTGAAGCACGCGTTCGATCCCGAGGGGCTGCTCAACCCCGGCGTGAAGGTCCCGCGCCCCGGGGACGTGCCGCTCGGCGATCTGAAGGTCGATCCGACCCTCGCGCCACTCCCGCCGGCGGCCCGGGCGGCGCTCGACCGGGTCACGCGGGAGCGGCGCTGGGACCTGCACCGGCTCGACCTGCTCCCCACCGAGGCGTAGCCCTCGCGGGGGAGCCCCTCACCGGGGGGCCCGGGCCCCCGTTCCGCGCTATCTTTCCCGCTCGACCCCAGCCATTCCCGCGATGCCGCACTTCTACACCGAACCCAAGGTCACCGTCCTCGCGCGTCCGCAGTTCGCGGAGCCCGCGCATCTCCCCGTGCAGTGGATGGGGGAGAGCACCGACGGCGAGCGGCTCGCCGAGTTCGCCGGGCGCCTCTGCTACATGAGCCAGAAGAACCCCGCGAGCCGCACGACGCGGGATTATCTGGAGAACATCAAGAAGCAGGGGCACGGCTCGGTGCTCGAGCATGCGAACTACTCGCTGCTCCTCGAGGGGGTGAGCCGGTCGCTGACGCACGAACTCGTGCGGCATCGCGCGGGGTTCGCGTACTCGCAGCTCTCGCAGCGCTACGTGGACGAGTCGGATGCCGCGTTCGTCGTGCCGCCGGCGATCATCGGCGACGAGGCGCTGCGCACCGCCTGGCAGGCGCAGGTGGAGGGGGCGCAGGCCACCTATGTGGCGCTCGTCGAGCGGCTGATGGAGCGGTACCAGTGGGTGGACGACAAGGTCCACCGCCGTAAGATGGCGCGCGAGGCGGCGCGCGGCGTGTTGCCGAACTCCACAGAGACGAAGATCGTCGTGACGGGGAACGCGCGCGCCTGGCGGACGATGCTCGAGCTGCGCTCGAGCGAGGCGGCGGAGTTCGAGATCCGGCGGATGGCGGTCGCCGTGCTGCGCACGATGCAGGCGGAGGCGCCGGCGTTCTTCTCCGACTTCGAGATCTACGTCGCCGCGGACCGGGTCGAGGCCGCTCGGATCGGGTACCACAAGGTCTGACCGCCCCACACCGCGCGGCGGCGCGCGCGGGCCGGCGTCAGGCCTTCCACTTCCGCAGTGTCGTCAGCG
>CAZGIE010000014.1:14971-22884 GCA_964526485.1 uncultured Gemmatimonas sp.
CACAAGGTCTGACCGTCCCGTCGGGCGCATCGCCCGGCGGCCCGACTTCCTACCGCTGCGACCTGCCGCGCGCAGCCACCTCGCCCGCCGACGCCGTCGCCGGCGTCAGGCCTTCCACTTTCGCAGCGTCGTCAACGCCGTCGTGAGCGCGGCGCGCTCCTGCTCCGTGGTCGCGGTGGCGAGCAGTACCTCGTAGGTCGCGATCGCGAGCTTCATCGCCACCGGATCGTTCTCCGCACCGGCCACCGACGCCGCGTTGTCCGCGAGCGCGGCCTGCGCGAGCTTGTCGTCCGGGAAGCGGGTGGTGACCTGATGCCACCGCTGCATACGGCCGCGCGGCGAGGGCTCGGTGAGCGCCCACATATGCCAGGCGGCGCGATTGGTGGAATCTGCCGCGAGCGCGCGCGAGGCGATCTCGCCGACGACATCGGGCCCGCGCCCGGTGAGCCAGTAGGCGTTGGCCAGCGCGACGAGGGCGGCGGCGTTCTGCGGCTCGCGTTCGACGACGCGCTCGTAGACGGGGCCGGCGACCTCATGGAGATCGCGATGCGGCTCGACCGCGGCGATGAGGGCCGCGGTGTCGGGCGTCTCCGCACAGACGGCGTCGAGCCGCGCGAGGAGCTTCGGGATGTCGGCGTCGACGTGATAGTCGCGGACGATCGCGGCGACGGCCGCGCGGAGATCCGAGGGCATGCCGGAAGTTAGTCGGGGCACGGGGTGCGGCCGAAGGATGTCGGCGGCCTCCCGGAGGGTTGCGTCCGGCCGGGGGCCGGGCCATACTCACCCTGTCCGCCTGTCCCGGTGAGGCCTCGCCCACCCCGACCTTGGCGCTGCACAGCTGTCCCGCCCCGCCCCAGTGCGCGGCGCTTCCCCGGCGATCGGCCGGGACTCGCATCACACCACACCGAATGACCGAACGTCGTCGTCCCGCCCGTCGAGGGCGTGGTGCGCGCTCTCAGGATGAGACCGCACCGGAACAGACCATCGAGGCCGATCCGTATCGCGACGCCTCCGAACCCGCGCCTGCCCCTGCCGCCGAGGCTCCGGCCCCGAAGCGTCGTGGGCGTCCGCGGAAGGTGAAGCCGGAGGAGACCGCGGCGGCCCCCGAGCCGTCCGCGCCGCCCCCGGTGGAGGCGCCCCGTGCCGAGGCACCACGCGCCGAGCGGCCCGCCCCGGAGTCCGACGGTGCAGCCCGTCCCGCCGCCGAGGCGCCCACCGAGGGCTCCGGGCGTCCGTGGGAACGTGACCGCGGGGATCGTGGTGACCGCGGCGATCGGTTCGACCGGAACGACCGCAACGGACGCGGGCGCCGTGGGCGCCGTCGCCGCGGCCGCGGCCGCGGTGGTTTCGACCGTGCGGAAGGGGGCGAGGGAGGCGATCGGCCGCACCGCCCGCATCGGCCGCACGGCGGTTTCGACCGCGGTGGACAGGGGGAGGCGGAGAATGATCGGACCCCGGTGGTGCTCGTCGCCGACGGCGAGACGAGTGGCTGGTTCGATCCGGCGCGCGACGCGGGCTTCATCCGGCGCGCGGAGCACAGCTACCTGAACGAGCCCGGCGACGCCTGGGTGCCGCCGCAGCTCTGCCGACAGTTCGGCCTCCGCCGCGGCGATGCGATCGTCGCCCGCACGGGGCATGACCAGCGCGGCCGCCTCGTGGTCGCCGAGCTCGCCTCGGTGAACGGCGCGGAGCCACAGGCCGGCGTCCGCCGCCCCGACTTCCAGACGCTCATCGCGTCGTATCCCGAGCGGCGGCTCACGCTCGAGACCGGGCGCCCCGCCAAGGGCGGCCCCGAGCTCACGCGGCGTGCGATCGACCTCATCGCGCCGATCGGCTACGGGCAGCGTGCGCTCATCGTCGCGCCGGCCCGCGCCGGCAAGACGATGCTGATGCAGGCGATCACCGAAGGCATCGCGATCAACCACCCGCAGGCCACCCTGCTCATCCTCCTCGTGGACGAGCGTCCCGAGGAGGTCAGCGAGGCGATCTCGTGGGGCGTCGGTGAGGTCGTGGCGTCGAGCTTCGACCAGCCGGCCAAGCGACACGTGGAAGTGGTCGAGATGGTGATCGAGCGCTCGCGCCGGCTCGTCGAGCAGGGGCAGGACGTGATCATCGTCCTCGACTCGCTCACGCGTATGGCGCGCGCCTTCAACACCGCCGAGCGCGGCACGGGGCGCACCCTCTCGGGCGGCCTCGACACCTCGGCGATGGCGAAGCCCAAGGCCTTCTTCGGCTCGGCGCGCAACATCGCCCCGCAGCATGGCGGCGGCTCGCTCACGATCATCGCGACCGCGCTCGTCGAGACCGGCTCGCGGATGGACGACGTGATCTTCGAGGAGTTCAAGGGCACGGGCAACTGCGAGATCAAGCTCGACCGCTCGCTCGCCGAGAAGCGCATCTTCCCGGCCTTCGACATCGCGACCTCCGGCACGCGCCGCGAGGAGAAGCTCTACAAGGCGGAGCAGATCGACGCGATCTACACGCTGCGCCGCGGGCTCCAGCAGATGCCGCCGCAGGCGGCGATGGAGTGGCTCATCAAGCGGATCGCGGGCACGACGAGCAACGACGCGCTGCTGGCCGGGCTGTAGCCGGAACCGGGCGACGTGACGCGGGGGGCGCGACCGATCGGTCGCGCCCCCCGCGTCGCATCGGTGCCGAGTCGTTCAGCGCGCGAGCTCGTCCCAGAGCGCCGCGATCGCGCGCATCCCACCGCGGAAGTTCGCCTGACTGATCCACTCGTCGGGGGCATGGGCGTTCTCCCCGGGGAGTCCGAATCCCACGAGGAGCACCGGCGCACCGAGAAGCGTCGCGAAGTCGTTCACGACGGGGATCGAGCCCCCCTCCCCGGTGATCACCGGATCACGGCCGAAGGCCGCCTTGAGCGCCCGCGCCGCCGCGTCGTAGAGCGGGCCGGCGAGATCGGCGCGCCAGGGCCGACCGCCGTGCAGGGCGCGCACCGTCACACGGACCCCCGGCGGCGCCACGCGGTCCACGTGTGCCTGTACGAGCCGCGCGATCTCCGCGGGGTCCTGATCCGGCACGAGGCGGCAGCTGACCTTGGCCATCGCCGTCCCGGGGAGCACGGTCTTGGCCCCCTCGCCGGTATAGCCGGAGAGGAGCCCGTTCACCTCGCAGGTCGGGCGGTGCCAGAGCTTCTCGAGCGTGCCGTATCCGACCTCGCCGCCGAGCGCTGCGACATCGAGGTGCCGCATGAACTCGGTGTCGGAGTGCGGGAGCGCGCTCAATCCCGCGCGCACCGCGTCGGGAAAGGGCCGCACGCGGTCGTAGAAGCCGGGGATCGCGATGCGGCCCTCGGCATCGTGGAAGGTCGCGAGGATCCACGCGAGCGCCATCGCGGGGTTCACGACCGCACCGCCGTACATCCCGGAGTGCAGGTCGGAGTTGGGGCCCGTGACGTCGATCTGCAGGTACGCGAGGCCGCGGAGCGACGAGAGGATGCTGGGGATGCCGGGCGCGAACATCGTGGAGTCGGAGATCACGACGCCGTCGCAGGCGAGGCGCTCGCGATGCGCCGCGACGAACGGCGCGAGGTGCTCGCTCCCGACCTCCTCCTCCCCTTCGGCCAGGACGATGATGTTCACGGGGAGGGTGCCGCGCGTGGCGAGATGCGCCTCGAGCGCGGCGACGTGCAGCCAGAGCTGGCCTTTGTCGTCGACGCTGCCGCGGGCGTAGATGTTGCCGTCGCGGATGGCGGGCTCGAAGGCGGGGGAGGTCCAGAGCTCGAGCGGCTCCGGCGGCTGCACATCGTAGTGCCCGTAGACGAGGATCGTCGGCGCGCCAGGTGGTGCCTTCCGCCACTCCGCGAGGACCACCGGATGCCCGGCGGTGGGATGCGTCTCCACCGCGAAACCGATGCGCGCGAGATGCCCGTGCAACCAGGCGGCCGCGGCGGCGACATCCCCCGCGTGCTCGGAGCGCGCGCTGACGCTCGGGATGCGCAGGAAGTCGAAGAGGTCGTCGTGGAGGCGCTGGTCGTGCGCGTCGAACCAGGCGGCGAGCGTGGGATCGAGGGTCATGGGCGTGCGGGCCAGGTGCCGGTCCAACCGGTGAGGGTCCAGAGCTGCCGACGCGCGACGGTCCGCCCGTCGCGCGTGAGGGCGATGGTGTCGCCCGGGGTGATGCGGGGGAAGACGGCCGTCAGCGCAGCGATCGCCGGTGGTGTGCCGCCGTCGCGTGGGAGCTCGAGCACGAGGAGCATTGTTCCGCCGACGGTCAGCCGATCGGGCGCGGCGGGCCAGAGGTCGTACTGGTTCGCGCGCCCGCCGAGGTTGAGCGAGGGAATCTCGGGATGCCCGGGCAGGTGGAAGGCGAGCATCGCGGCGTCCTGATAGCGATTCGCAGCGACGAGCGGGGCCACGGGGGCCCCGACGACGTCCGGTGGCGTCGACGCGGCGAGGGCGGTGCGCTGCGCCTCGACCGCCGCGGCGAGGTCGGTCCACCCATGCGCCTGGTTCACCGGGTCGCGGGAGCCCGGGAGCGCGACGAGCGGCCGCACGACATGCGCGAGGAGGAGCGTGCTGAGCGCAGTGGCGAGGAGGAGCGCGCGACGTTCCCAAACGGTGCGCTCACCGGGACGCGCGGCGGCGAGGAGGACGACCGCAGGCACCCAGGCGATGGCGGGCCAGTTCGCCTCGACGTTCTTGCGTGTGGCGCTGAAGACGAAGAAAGCGAGACAGAAGAGCGCCACGCCGGAGAGGGCGCGACGCCGCGGCTCCTCACGGACCGCTCGGCCGAGCGCCCCGAGCAGCAGACCGAAGAGGATCGGGGTGACGAGAAGCGCCTGCCCTCCGACGAGGTTGAGCTCTCGCTGGACGAGGGATTCCTTCGCGCCGCCGCCGAGCCCGTGGCCGAGCTGGAAACGGAAGGCGATCCAGTCGTGGGACGCGTTCCAAAGGAGGACGGGGACCATCACGAGCGAGGCGACGACGACGGCGAGCCAGGGGCCGGGCTCACGAAGGCGGGGGCGTAGCGTGGGGACGGCGACGATGGTCAGCGTGAGGCCGACGGGAACGAAAACTGCCGTGAACTTCGACGCCATCGCGATACCGATCGCGAGGCCGGCGCCGATCCACCAGCGGGTCGCCGATGCGCTCCCGACCGGATGCGAGAGCGCGTGCGTGACGCCACACAGGGTCCACGCGATGCCGAACAGCAGCGGCGCATCGGGCGTCGCGAGAATCATCCCCACGGCAGCGACCGGCATCGCGGCGAAGGCGAGGAGGGCGAATCGTGCCGCGCGCGGCCCCGCGAGGACATCCGCGGTCCAGGCGATCGCCGCGGTGGCGAGGGTGCCTGCGATGTTCGGCAAGAGGCGCACGCCGAGCGGTGTGTCGCCGAGGAGGGCGGTGCCGCCGGCGATCAACCAGGCGATGACCGGGGGATGGTCGAAGTAGCCACCAGCGAGCTGCCGCGACCAGGTCCAGTAGTACGCCTCGTCCGGCACGAGCGGCACGGTGGCGGCGAAGGCGAGCCGCAGGAGCAGGATGCCGAGGAGCCACCCGATGAGGTGCGGCGGACGCTCCGACGGTTGGGATGCGATGGACGCCATGGTATCCTCAATCTACCGATGCCCAACCGTCTCGCGTCCGCCGCCAGCCCCTACCTCCAGCAGCATGCGGAGAACCCGGTCGACTGGTACGAATGGGGACCCGAGGCCCTCGCCCGGGCGGCCGCCGAGGATCGCCCGATCCTGCTCAGCATCGGCTACGCCGCCTGCCACTGGTGCCACGTGATGGCCCACGAGTCCTTCGAGGACGACGTGACGGCGCGGATGATGAACGACCTCTTCGTGAACGTGAAGGTCGATCGGGAGGAGCGCCCCGACCTCGACGCGATCTACATGCAGGCGGTGCAGGCCATCACGGGCCACGGGGGATGGCCGATGACGATGTTCCTGACCCCGGACGGCGTGCCGTTCTACGGCGGCACCTACTTCCCACCCGAGGACCGGCACGGGATGCCGTCGTTCCGGCGCGTCCTCGTCTCCGTCTCGGAGGCGTGGCGGACGCGGCGCGACGAGGTGCTCGCCGGCGCGGCATCCCTTCGTAAGATCTACGCCGCGGCCGAGGGGCCGACCGCACCCGGAGCGCGTCTCACCCCAGAAGAGCTCGCCGAGACGGTGCGGGCGATGCGGAACTGGTACGACGGGGTGCAGGGCGGCTTCGGCGGCGCGCCGAAGTTCCCCCAGCCACAGCTGCTCGACGCCCTCCTCCGCCACTGGCGGCGCACCGGCGACACGCAGGCGCTCTCCATGGTGCGCCAGACCGTCCGACGGATGCACGACGGGGGGATCCACGACCAGCTCGGAGGCGGCTTCCACCGCTACACCATCGACGCGACCTGGCTCGTCCCGCACTTCGAGAAGATGCTCTACGACAACGCGCTCCTCGCGCGACTCGGCGTGCATCTCTGGCAGGCGACCGGTGAGGACGCGGTCCGCACGGTGACGGAGCGCACCTTCGACTGGGTGCGGCGCGAGATGACCGACTCGGCCGGTGGCTGGTACGCCTCCCTCGACGCGGACAGCGAGGGCCACGAGGGACGCTTCTATGTCTGGTCGATGGCGGAGCTCGAGCAGCGGCTCGGCGACGACGCGTCCCTCGCGATCGCGTACTGGGGGGTGTCCGCGGCGGGGAACTTCGAGGGGGCGAACATCCTCCATGTGGCGCGGCCGCTCGCCGAGGTGGCAGCGTCGCTCGGCCTCGATCCCACGGACGCCGCCGCACGGCTCGAGCGGTGCCGTCGGGTGCTCTTCGACGCCCGCGCGCCGCGCGAGCGGCCGGCCCGTGACGAGAAAGTCCTCGCGGCGTGGAACGGGTTGATGCTCCGGGCGATGGCCGAGGGGGCCTTCGCCTTCGCGGACGACGGACTCCGCGACGCGGCGCTCGCCAACGGGCGCTTCCTCCTCGATCGGATGATGACCGATGGCCGGATCCACCGGAGCTGGCGTGACGGCCGCGCGATGATTCCCGGATTCCTCGAGGATCACGCCGCCGTGGGCCTCGGCTTCCTCGCATTGCATGAGCTCACAGGCGACGGCGCCTGGTTCGACGCGGCGCGGCAGCTCGCCGACGCCACGGTCTGCTGGTTCTGGGATCAGGAAGCCGGGGCGTTCTTCGACACGGCGCACGACGCCGAGCGATTGGTGACGCGGCCACGTGATGTCACCGACAACGCGATGCCGTCTGGGACGTCGCTCGCGATCGAGCTGCAGCTCCTGATGGCGGAGCGCGGCGGGGATGCGGGGGCGCGAGCGCGCGCCACCCATGCGCTGGCGACGCTCCGCGAGCCGATGCGCCGCTCGCCGCTCGCCTTCGGGCATCTCCTCGGCGTCGCCGACCGCGCGGTGCACGGCCCGCCCCCGCCCCCCGTCTGCGGCCCCGACGGCTGCGCGCCGTTCTAGGCGGCCACCGACCCGCGTCGCGCCGGCGCGTCCTGCCGGCCGACGACGGTCAGCGCATCAGAGGTCGGCGCAGGACTTGTTGATCTGCGCACACGACTCGCAGATGAGCTTGCACTTCCGCCACCGGAGCGCGGTCGAGCCGCAGTAATCGCAGGTCTCGCCGACGGCAGGACCGTCGCCGGTCGGTCCAGCGGCACCAGACCACGCGCCGCCGTCTGGGGTCGGGGTGTGTGGCATGGGATCTCCGGCGTCAGGGCCTACGGCGCTCATCGCCGCACCCGCGGCTGGGGGATGGGATGCTCCGCGGTGTCCACGCGGACAAACGGTCGCGTCGTCTCCGCCTTGAACAGCCGAAAGAGGTATGCGAGCGACGGGAGCAGGATGACGAGCCCGAGGGCGGTGCCGATCGCGACGAGCCGGAGCGTCACCTCGGGGGCCGCCGCGCTGCCGATGGTATGCACGCCGGGCACCAGCGCCGGATACTGCGCGT
>CAZGIE010000015.1:0-14817 GCA_964526485.1 uncultured Gemmatimonas sp.
CCGCGCCGCCCGGCACGCGGGGTTCGATCCGGCGCCGTTCCTGAAGGTCCTCTCGCATGTCGACGGCTCGGCGCGGATCGTCTCCGCCGAGGCCGATGCCCTGCTCGCCGCCTACCACGCGGGCCTCGAACGCTTCGTGGCGCATGTGGATGCCATAGTTCACTCGGGGAGTAGGTGACAGCTCGCACCTGAGCCCTGACCCCTCACCCCTGCCGCTTTTAGTCTCCAACCTCCAGCCTCCAACCTCCAATGAAGCCCCGCACCCTGATTCTCATCGCCCTTCCGATCCTCCTCGTCCTCTTCGGCGTGGGGAGCTACAACAGCATCCAGACCAAGGACGAGACCGCGCAGTCGGCGCAGCAGCAGATCGAGGTGCAGCTGCAGCGGCGCGCCGACCTCGTGCCGAACCTCGTCGAGACGGTGAAGGGGTACGCCAAGCAGGAGATGACGATCTTCACGGAAGTCGCGCAGGCGCGCGCCGGGTTGGCGGGCGCGGTGCAGGGACGCAACGTCGGGGAGATGGCGCGCGCGAATGACGCGATGACCGGCGCGCTCGGTCGGCTCCTCGCGATCTCCGAGAATTATCCGCAGCTCAAGAGCGACGCGAACTTCCTCCGCCTGCAGGACGAGCTCGCGGGCACGGAGAACCGGATCGCCGTCTCGCGCACCGACTACAACGGGGCGGTCCGCGACTACAACACCTACATCCGGCGATTCCCTGCGGTCATCGTGGCGAAGCTCTCCGGGGCGGCGGCGCGGGAGTACTTCGAGGTCCAGAACGATGCCGCGCGCGAGGTCCCGAAGGTCGGATTCTGACCGTCAGGCCGCTGGGGGCTCCGGCCGCGGAAAGAGCCCCTCGCCCTTCGTCACGCGCCAGCCGGTGCAGTCGATCGCATCGGCGGCCGCGAACGATGTGCCGGCGGCCGTCCCGGGGCCGCCCAGGGCGGTCCAGAGCGCCTCGGCCTTCCCCGGCATGAACGGCGCGAGATAGACCGCCTGCCGGGCGAGCTGCCGGGCGAGCGTGGCTAGGACCCCGTCGAGCGCCTCGCGCTGGGCGGGGTCTTTCGCGAGGACCCACGGCTTGGCGTCCTGGATCAGCTGGTTGGCGCGGCTCACCGTGCGGACGACGGCGGCGAGGGCCTCGTGGAGCGGGAAGCCGTGGCCCCCCGCCATCGCGGCGCGGGCCTCGGCATAGTCGGCGAGGTCGGCGGCGTCGGTGTCGCCCCGCGGGCCCGGTGGCACCACGCCCTCGCAATACTTCTCGATCATCGCCGTGGTGCGGCTCGCGAGGTTGCCGAGCCCGTTGGCGAGTTCCGCGGTGTAGACGGCCTCGAAGCGCTCCCACGAGAAGGCCCCATCCCCATCGAAGGGGACGTCCCGGAGCAGGTAGTACCGGAAGGCGTCAGGGCCGAAGCGCGCGATAGCGTCGGCGAGCTCGAGCTTCACGCCGGCGGACTTGGAGAAGCGCTCCCCGCCGAGCGAGATGAAGCCGTGCGCCCAGATCATCGCCGGGAGCGGGAGGTCGGCAGCCATCAGCATCGCCGGCCAGATCACCGCGTGGAAGCGGGTGATGTCCTTCCCGACGATGTGCACGTCGGCGGGCCAGGGGGCGCGGGAGCCCGGGAAGGCCTGCGCGGTCCAGTAGTTCGGGAGGGCGTCGAACCAGACGTAGGTGGTCTGCGTCTCCCCGTCGGAGAGGGGGCGGGGGAATGGGACGCCCCACGGGAAGCGCGCACGGCTGGCGGAGACGTCTTCGAGCCCCTGTTCGAGCAGCGCGAGGATCTCGTTGCGGCGCGTCGCCGGCTGGACGAACTCGGGATGCGTGGCGAGGTGCGCCTTGAGCCGCTCCGTGTACGCCGAAAGGCGGAAGAACCAGTTCCGCTCCGTGACGTCCTGCAGCGTCCGCGTCGGGTGCAGTGCGCAGCGATCCTCGGTGATGTCGGCGGGCTGCTTGAAGCTCTCGCATCCCACGCAGTACCGCCCCGTGTAGGAGCGCTCGTAGAAGTCGTCGGGGCTGTGGCGGAAGATCCGCTCGAGCAGGTCCGTGACGGCGGCGTGGTGCGCCGCCGCGGAGGTCCGCATGAACTGGTCGTGCGAGATCCCGAGCGTGGCCCACATCGCCTGGAAGCGTTCGGCGACGCGGTCGACGAAGGCCTGCGGCGCCATCCCGGCCTGCTCGGCGGTCTGCGCGACCTTCTGGCCATGCTCGTCCATCCCGATCAGGAACCAGACGTCGTCGCCGAGCTGGCGGTGGGCGCGGGCGATCGCGTCGGCGCCGATCTTCTCGAGGGCGTGCCCGAGGTGCGGGTCGCCGTTCGCGTAGTCGATGGCGGTGGTGAGATAGAAGCGGGACATCGGCAGGGTCAGTCGGTCGGGTCGGTGGCGCCGGCGGTGGGACCGCCGCCCTCGCCGCGCCCGCGGCGGCCGCCGCGGCGCCCACGGCGGCGGCGCTTCCGGGTCGCCTCGTCGGCCGGGCCGGCGGCGGATTCGTCTCCGGATGCCGAGGTGGAGGGCGGAGTGGACGCCGGAGCAGGCGTCGCCGCGCCGCGGCCCGGGCGCTCCGGGCGCTCCGGGCGTGCAGGGCGCTCGGGGCGTGCAGGGCGCTCGGGGCGTGCAGGGGGCGCAGAACGCTCGGTGCGCGCGGGACGATCCGCGCGTGCGAGCGGCACGAGCGGCTCGCGGCGGCGCTCCTCCGGCTCGTCTCCGTCGGACTCGCCGTCGCCGGGGAGTTCCTCCTCGACCGGCATCGGGGCCTCGCCGAGCTCGTACCGCAGCTGGGCGAGCGGGATGATGCGCGACTCGCCGGAGGCGAGGCGCAGCGTCACCCGATCACGGAAGATGTCGTTCGCGACGACCTTCTCCTCGCCCGCCGCGGTCTGGAGCACCTTCCCCTCCTTCGGGAAGCGCTTGCGCGACTGCACGTAGAACTCATGCTCGTAGCGGAGGCAGCACATCAGGCGTCCGCAGGTGCCGGAGATCTGGGCGGGGTTCAGCGTCGAGAGGCGCTGGTCCTTCGCGCTGCTCGACTTCACCGGCAGGAGCTCCGGGAGCCAACTCGCGGAGCAGAACTGCCGGCCGCACCGCCCGACACCGTCGAGGCGCTTGGCCTCGTCGCGGACGCCGATGTGCCACATGTGGACGCGCGTCGAGAAGCGACGCTCGATCCGGCGTACGAGCTCGCGGAAGGCGACGCGGGCCTCGGCGGTGAAGTAGCAGGTGAGCCGGCGCCGGTCCCACTGCCACTCGGTGTCGGAGATCTTCATGTCGAGCTTGAGCTCCCGCACGAGCTCCACGGCAGCGCGGCGGACGGCGTGCTCGTCGGCGCGCAGGCGCACGGCGGTGTCGACCTCGCGCGGGGTGGCAAGTCGAACGATCGTAGGGAGCTCCGGCGGCGACGCCTTGCCGTGGGTCGTCCCCGCCTTCCGGCGTTCGGCGAGCTCCCCGGTGCTGTGGACGCGCCCCAGATCCTCGCCGCGCTCCACCTTCACGATGACGGCGGCGCGCAGCGGCGGTGGGGCCTCGCCGGTCCACGTGTAGAAGACGCGGCGATTCCCCTTGAACTCCACCTCCACCAGATGCGTGGCGGTCGCGGCGGGGGCCTCGGCGGCCTCGGGCGCGTCCGGCGCCTCGGAGACGGTCACAGGGCGCTCACGCGGTGAACGCGCCCATCTTGAGGAACTTCTCGCGCCGCTTCCGGACGAGCTTGTCGGGCTTGAGGCGGCGGAGCTCGTCGACGTGGCGCAGGATGGCGTCGTGCAGCGCCGCGGCGGCCGCGGCGTGGTCCGCGTGCGCGCCGCCCGGCGGCTCGGGGATCACCTCGTCGACGATGCCGAGTCGGGTCAGGTCGTCGGAGGTGATGCGGAGCGATGAGGCGGCCTTCTCCCGCATCTCCGGGCTCTTGCCGTCCTTCCAGAGGATCGCGGCGCATCCCTCGACCGTGATCACCGAATAGACCGAGTGCTGGAGCATCAGGATCCGGTCCGCGACGCCGAGGGCGAGCGCGCCTCCCGACCCCCCTTCGCCGATGACGGTGGCGATGATGGGCACCGTGAGCTGCGCCATCTCGAGAAGGTTGCGCGCGATCGCCTCCGACTGCCCGCGCTCCTCGGCACCGATGCCGGCCCAGGCGCCCGGGGTGTCGATGAAGGTGAGCACCGGGACGTGGAACTTCTCCGCGAGCTTCATCAGGCGGAGCGCCTTGCGATAGCCCTCGGGATGCGGCATCCCGAAGTTGCGATGGATGTTCTCCTTCGTGTCGCGGCCGCGCTGATGGCCGATGCACATCACCGTCTCGCCATCCAGCCGGGCCCACCCGCCGACGATCGACGGGTCGTCGCGGAAGGCGCGGTCGCCGTGCAGCTCGATGAAGTCGCTGAAGGCGAGCCGCAGATAGTCGAGGGTGAAGGGGCGGCGGGCCGAGCGTGCCACCTGCACCCGCTGAATCGGTGTCAGGCCCCGATACACCTCCTCGCGGAGGTTCCCAAGCTTCTGCTGCAATGGGGCGATCTCGGCGGCGAGGTCGAGCTTCTGCGCCTCGGCCTGCTGCCGGAGCTCCTCGATCTGGCGTTCGAGCTCGGCGATCGGCTTGTCGAATTCGAGTACGGACGTTCCCATGGTCAGCCTCCTCGCACGAGCTTCACCCGGTCATCGCCGAGGAGCGCGCGCAGTTCCGAGAGGGCGGGGCCGGCGGCCGAGAGCCGCAGCGAGGAGCGCATCCGCGCCGGGACCCCGTCCCGACCCTTCCAACGTAGCTCCAACGGGGCGGAGCCGGGATGGGCCTCAGCGATCGCCCGAATGTCCCCCATGACCGCCGCGGGGACCGTCGCCTCCGCGTCCAGCTCCAGCCGCACGGCGAACTGGCCGGTGGCCCGCAGCTCGGCGAGTCTGGTGACCGACTCGACGATGAAGGTCGGATTGTCCGCGTCTTGGTCCCGCCGGGAGTACCCGCCCTTGAGCAGGACGGGGATGTCGGCCTGGATGCGGTCCCCGATGGCGGCCCACGCCTCGGGGAAGACGAGCAGCTCCGCCGCACCCGAGAAGTCCTCGACGGTGAGGCGGGCGAACTCGTTCCCCGACTTCTTGCTCACCTGCCGCTTGATCGCGGTCACGACGCCCGCGAGGGCGATGGCGTCCGGGGTCCAGGTCCCCAGCTGTGAGACGGTGTGCGTCGCGAGGAGCTCACACTCGGCACGGAAGGGCTCGAGGGGGTGCCCCGAGATGTAGAAGCCCAGGATCGCTTTCTCTTGGGTGAGTCGCTCGGACTCGGAGAGGGGGGCGACGTTCGGGAGGGTCGGGAGGAGCGGGGCCGACGCCGGCGTCGCCTCATCCCCGCCGAGCTCACCGAAGAGGGAGCCCTGGCCGGTGGCGATCTCCGCCTGCGCGAGCGAAGCGGCCTGGATCGCGCCGTCGAGGGCCGCGACGAACTGCGCGCGGTGCCCGCCGAGGCCATCGAGGGCGCCGGCGTGGATGAGCGCCTCGAGCACGCGCTTGTTGCAGGTGCGGAGGTCGATGCGCTCGCAGAGGTCGTACAGGGAGGTGAAGGGCCGGTCGGCGCGGGCGGCGAGGATCGACTCGACGGCGGAGTGGCCGACGTTCCGGATGGCCCCGAGCCCGAAGCGGATCCGCTTGTCCCCGACGACGGTGAACTTCCACCCTGACTCGTTCACGTCGGGGGGGAGGATCTCGAGGCCGAGGTCGCGGGCCTCGGCGATGTACTTCACGACCGCGTCGGTGTCGCCGATGCAGGCGGAGAGGACGGCCGCCATGAACTCGGGCGCGTAGTGCGCCTTGAGGTAGGCGGTGTGGTAGGAGAGGATCGAATACGCGACCGAGTGCGACTTGTTGAAGCCGTACCGGCCGAAGGTCTCGATCTGCCCCGCGATGTCCTCGATGACCTGGGGCGGGAAGCCGCTCGCGACGGCCTTCTCTGTGAATTTCCCGAGCTCCTGTCGGATGAGTTCCGCATCCTTTTTGCCCACCGCCTTGCGGAGCACGTCGGCCTCAGCGAGGGAGATCCCCGCGAGCCGCTGCGCGATGCGCATCACCTGTTCCTGGTAGGTGATGACGCCGTAGGTGGGGGCGAGGATCTCCTCGAGCTCGGGGAGCTGGTAGGCGACCGGCTCCTCCCCCTTCTTGCGGCGCTGGTAGACCTTGTGCATCCCGGCGTCGAGCGGGCCGGGCCGCATCAGCGCGTTGGAGGCGACGAGGTCGTCGAAGCGGTCGGCGCGCATCCCGCGCACCATGTCGGTGGCGAGCGGCGATTCGAACTGGAAGACGCCCGCCGTGCGCCCCGCCCGGAGCATCCGGTAGGTGGCCTCGTCGTCGAGCGGGAGGGCGTCGAGGTCGATCGTCACACCCCGACGCTCCCGGATGGCGCGTAGTGTGTCAGTGAGGATCGTGAGGGTCGTGAGGCCGAGGAAGTCCATCTTGAGCATCCCGGCCTTCTCGAGCGCGACCATGTCGTACTGCGTCACCACCACCCGCTCGTCGCCGCTCCCACCGCTCCCCTTCGACTCCGCGGTGCAGACGGGGACGTAGTCGTCGAGCGGGCCCGGCGCGATCACGATCCCCGCGGCGTGCACGCCGGCGTGGCGGGAGAGTCCTTCGAGCGCGATGGCGAAATCGAAGAGCTGTGCGTGGCGCTCGTCCTGCTCGTAGAGCTTCCGGACCTCGGGGACCTTCTCGATCGCCTCGGCGACCGTCAGCGAGAAGTTCGGCTGGTTGGGGATCAGCTTCGCAATCGCATCGGTCTCGGCGGGGGTGAAGCCGAGGACGCGCCCGACGTCCTTGATGCAGGCGCGCGACTTGAGCGTCCCGAAAGTGATGATCTGCCCCACCGACTCGCGGCCGTACTTCTCGCGCACGTACTCGATGACCTCGCCGCGGCGCTCCTCGCAGAAGTCGACGTCGATGTCGGGCATCGAGACGCGTTCCGGGTTGAGGAAGCGCTCGAAGAGGAGGTCGAACTTGAGGGGGCAGACGTTCGTGATGCCGGTGGCGTAGGCGACGAGCGAGCCCGCCGCCGAGCCGCGGCCCGGCCCCACGGGGATCCCGCGGTCGCGCGCCGCCTGGATGAAGTCGGCCGTGATGAGGAAGTAGCCGGCGTAGCCGGTCTTCGTGATGACGCCGAGCTCGTAGTCGAGGCGTTCCTGCACCTCGGCGGGGAGCGGGGTGCCGTAGCGGGTCTTGGCACCGGCGGTCGCGAGCTTCACGAGGAGGTCGTTCTCGCTCTTCACCCCCTTCGGGAGCGGGAAGGCGGGGACGTAGTACTTCTTCTCGAACCGCACGTCGACCGCGTCGGCGATCGCGCAGGTGTTCTCCAGCACGTCGGGGCGGTCGGGGAAGACCGCGGCCATCTCCGGCGCGCTCTTGAAGTAGAGCCCGCGGTCGTAGCTGAGGCGGTCGGCGTCGAGTCGGTCCTTCTTGAGGCCGATGCAGAGCAGGACGTCGTGCGCGTCGTGGTCGTCGGCTTTCAGGAAGTGGGCGTCGTTCGTGGCGACGACGGGGAGCCCAAGGTCCGTCCCGAGACGGAAGACGAGGTCGTTGAGGCGCCGCTGCTCCCCGGCCTCGTGAGCCTGGACCTCGAGGTAGTAGCGGCCCTGGAAGAGCTCCGCGTACCAGGCGGCGGTGGCGCGCGCCTCGTCGTACCGGTCCTCCAGGAGATGCTGGGCGACCTCCCCCGCCATGCAGGCGCTCGAGACGATCAGCCCCTCGTGGTGGGCGGCGAGGAGCTCACGGTCCACCCGCGGCTTCCCGTAGAACCCCTCGGTGTAGGCGAGGGAGGAGAGTTTGACGAGGTTGCGGTAGCCGGCGAGGTCCCGGGCGAGGAGGACGAGGTGGAAGTAGTTCTTCTCGCCGGCCTGGGCTCGGGTCTTCACCCGGCGGTCACCGGGGGCGACGTAGGCCTCCATCCCGATGATCGGCTTCACCCCCGCCTTCCGCGCCTTCTCCTGGAACTCCCACGCCGCGTGGAGGTTGCCGTGGTCCGTGATGGCCAGGGCGGGCTGCTCGAACTCCTTCGCCCGGGCGATCAGGTCGTCGATCCGGTTCGCCCCGTCGAGGAGGGAGTACTCGGAATGACAGTGGAGATGGACGAAGGACATGGGCCCAGAAGGATAGCGGAATCCGGGGGGGTGGGCGATGGGGGGGCTCTATAGTAGGTATCAGGGGTCAGGTATCAGGGGTCAGGTATCAGGGGTCAGGGGGCCAGGAGGCAGGATGCGGGAGGCTGGAGGCTGGAGGAGAGCAGCGGGGCGGGGGGCGCGGGGCGTGGCGGTCGGTTGCCTCGTCCTCGGGGGAGGGTTCCTCGGGGGCACACCCACCGGGCGGTACCTGGCGCGGGCGGGCTGGGAGGAGGGGCGGATCCTCCTCGCTCGGCGGCCGATCGAGGCGCTCGTCGGCGATTCGACCGTCCCCGAGCCGACCCGGGCGAAGCTCCGGCTCGTCCTGGAGGCCAGGGCATTCGCTGAGGACTCCCTCGGACTGCATGCCGGGGGCTCATTCACGACCTATACCGACCTGGGGCGGGACACGCTCGTCCTCGTGCTCTCCGCGGCTGAGCCCGACACCCTCGCCCCCTTCACCTGGTGGTTCCCGATCGTCGGGCGCGTCCCGTACAAGGGGTTCTTCGACGTCGACGAGGCGCGCGCGGCGGTGCGCGCACTGCGGGCGCGGGGGCTCGACACCTATCTCCGGCCCTCGCCGGCTTTCAGCACGCTCGGCTGGTTCGACGACCCCCTCCTCTCGACGACGCTCGCCGCCGACTCGGTGGACCTGGTGAACACGGTGATCCACGAGCTGACGCACAACCGGTACTACGCGCCGGACGGGGCCGTCTTCAACGAGTCGTTCGCGAACTTTGTGGGGGCGCGGGGGGCGGAGCGGTTCTTCCGGGCGCGGGGCGACACCATCCGCGCGGCCCGGACAGTGGCGCGCTGGGCCGACGAGCGGCGGCTCGCCGCCTTCTGGCGCGCCCTCGCCGGCACGCTCGACTCGGCGTTCGCCGCGCATCCAAGCGCGGCCAAGCGTGCGGCGCGCCTGGCCGCGCGCGATACGGTCTATGCCGCCGCGCGACGGCGGCTCGTGGACTCGATCGCGCCGGCCTTTGAGACGATTGATCCGCGATATGCGCAGCGGGTGGCGCTCGACAACGCGGCGCTCCTCGCGCGGCGGGTCTACCTGAGCGACCTGGAGGCGTTCGAGGCGAGGTACGCGGCGGCGGGCGGCGACCTGCGGGGCGCGATCACGCGGCTGATTGACGAACACCGGCAGGCGCACCGGTAGGCGCACCGGTAGGCGCACCGGCAGGCGCACCGGTAGGCGCACCGGTAGGCGCACCGGCAGGCGCGGTGGCAGGCGCGGCGCTTGGCGGACCGTCGGGTCGGTGTCGGGCGATGTGTGTGGCGTCGGGCGACCAGCAGACTCGACGCGTCCCGCGCCCGCTCAGAGTTCGATCTGCGTGACCCGACGCGGCGTCCGGGAGAACTGTGTGCTGAACGCGTCGATCACGGCGGACCGTGTGGAGGCCGCGAGCGCATCAGGATCCGCGCTCGCCAACTCCGCCGCCACCGATGTCATCGTCACGTCCGCGATCCCGCAGGGGACCATCAGGTCGAAGTAGCTGAGGTCGGTCGTCACGTTGAGCGCGAAGCCGTGCCAGGTGACCCATTGGCGGGCGTGCACGCCGATGCTCGCGAGTTTCCGTCCCCCCGTCCACACCCCGGTCTTCCCCAGGTTCCGGTCCGCGTGCAGGCCGAGCGTCCCGACGGCCTGGATCAGCACCTCCTCCACCTGCCGCAGATACCAGTGGAGGTCCTGTTTGTGCCCCGTGAGGTCGACGATGGGATACCCGACGAGCTGGCCCGGCCCGTGGAAGGTCACGTCGCCGCCGCGCGCGACCTCGGGCAGCGCGACCCCGCGGGCGGCCAGCGCCTCCGGTGAGGCGAGCAGATGCGCCGCCTTCGATGACCGCCCGAGCGTGATGACGGGGGGATGTTCGACGAGGACCAGCACGTCCTGCGCGATGCGACCGGCCAACCGCGCCGCCGCGAGGTCACGCTGGAACGACAAGGCCTCCGCGTAGTCGCGGAGGCCCAGGTCGAGGACGAGCAGTTCGCTCACGCGTGCAGCATCTTCCCCATCGAGTCGAGCACCGCCTCGGCGATCGCCTCGCTGAGGGTTGGGTGCGCGTGGATGGCGAGGTCGATCTCCTCCACGGTGTACTCGTTCTCGCGGGCCACGGCGAACTCGTGGATCATCTCGGTGGCGTGCGCACCGATGATGTGAGCGCCGAGGATCTCCCCGTACTTGGCGTCGCGGATGACCTTCACGAAGCCCTCGGTCTCCCCGCTCGTGCGGGCGCGGCCGTTCGCGCTGAAGGGGAACTTGCCGACCTTGTACTGGAGCCCCTTCTCCTTGCACTGCGCCTCGGTGAGGCCGATGCTCGCGACCTCGGGGTGGCAGTACGTGGCGTTGGGGATGTTGCCGTAGTTCACCGGGTGGTGCGCGTGGCCGGCGAGGATGTCGGCCACGACGTGGCCCTCGCGCGAGCCCTTGTGCGCCAGCATCGGCGGGCCGGCGACATCGCCGATGGCATAGATCCCCTTCGCGGTGGTCTCGAAGCGGTCGTTGATCTTGATGAAGCCGCGCTCGGTGAACTGGACGCCGGCCTCCTTGGCCCCGATCGACTCGACGTTCGGCGCACGGCCGGCGGCGACGAGGACGATGTCGAAGGTCATCTCCTTCTTCTCCCCGTTGGCCTCGACGGGGATCGTCACGCCGCCCTTCGCCTTCTTCGCCGTCCCGAGCTTGGCGCCGGTGATGATCTCGATCCCGCGCTTCTTGAACGCCTTCGCGAGCTCGACCGAGCAGTCCTCGTCCTCGACGGGGAGGATGCGGTTCATGACCTCGAGGATCGTGACCTTGGAGCCGAAGGCGTTGAAGACGTCGGCGAACTCGCAGCCGACGGCGCCGGCGCCGATCACGGCGATGGTCTTCGGGGCGTGGTCGAGCGTGAGCGCCTCGTCCGAGGAGAGGACCTGCGTCTTATCGAGATCGAGCCCGATCTGCGGGAGCCCCTTCACGCGGGAGCCGGTCGCGATGACGACGCCCTTGGTCGCGGTATGCGTCTCGGTCTTCCCGTCGGCCCCGGTGACCTTCACGCTCTTGCCGGCGCCGAGGACGCCCGTCCCCTTGAGCCAGGTGATCTTGTTCTTCTTGAAGAGGAACTCGACGCCCTTGGAGTTCTGGGCGGAGACCTGGCGCGAGCGCTTCATCGCCACGCCGTAGTCGAGGGTGACCTTCTCCGCCTTCACGCCGAACTCGGCGCCCTTGGCGACCTTCTGCGCGATCGACGCGGCCTCGAGGAGCGCCTTGGCCGGGATGCACCCCCAGAGGACGCAGGTGCCGCCGAGGCCCTCGCGCTCGACCACCGCGACGGACTGCCCGAGCTGGGCGGAGCGGAGGGCGCCGACGTAGCCGGCCGGACCGCCGCCGAGGTAGATGACATCGAATTGAGACATAGGCTGGAGGCTGAAGGTTGGAGGCTGAAAGTGGAACGCTGAGGGCGGAGGGTTCTGGCTGTTCGACTTCCAGCCTTCAGCCTTCAGCCTTCGGCTTTAGAGTGCCAGAAGCAACGGGTTCTCGACCATCCGCCGTAGCGTCTGCAGGAACGCCGCGCCGACCGCCCCATCGATCACGCGGTGGTCGCAGCTCATCGTCACGCGGAGCTTCTTCCGCACGATGAAGCCGCCGTCCGCGGCGACCTCGACCTTGTCCTCGATCGCCCCGACCGCGAGGATGCCGACCTCGGGCGGGTTGATGATCGCGGTGAACTGGTCGATCTGCATCATCCCGAGGTTCGAGACGGAGAAGGTCGAGCCGGTGAACTCCTCCGGCTTGAGCTTCCGCTCGCGGGCCTTCTTCGCGAGGCTCTTCGCCTCGGCGGAGATGGCGCCCATCCCCTTGGCGTCAGCGTCGAAGATCACGGGGACGATGAGCCCGTCATCGGTGGCGACGGCCATCCCGAGGTGCACGGCATCGAAGTACCGGATGCGGTCACCCAGCCAGTGCGCGTTGACCTCGGGGTGCTTGGTGAGCGCCGTCGCGGTCGCCTTCAGGATGAGGTCGTTGAACGAGAACTTGTACCCGTCACCGAGCTCGGCGGCCGCGGCGCGCATCTCGGCGGCGCGGGAGAGGTCGAACTCCGCGGTCAGATAAAAGGTCGGAATCGGCCCGATCGACTCGCTGAGGCGGCGGGCGATCGTCTTGCGGATCTGTGTGAGCGGCTCGTCGCGGACGCCGGCGCCGGTCCGCGCGGGCGCGGCGGCGCGGGGCGCGGTCGACGTGGCGCCCGTGGTCGCGGTCGGGGCGCCGGAGGCCATCGTGGCCTCGATGTCGCGCTTCACGATGCGGCCGCCGGGGCCGGAGCCGTGGATCGCGCCGAGGTCGACGCCCGCATCGCCGGCGAGTCGCCGGGCGAGCGGGGAGGCCACGACGCGGCCGGCGGGGGCCGCCGGCGTGGCAGGAGCAGGTGCCGGGATCGGGGCCGAGGGCTGCGCGGCTACCGGTGCCGCAGCCGGCGCGGGCGCCGCCTTTGATGCCGCCACGGGTGACGGGGCCGCGGCCGCGGGGGCTGTGCCACCGCCGAGGAGCGCGGTGATGTCCTCATCGGCGCCGGCGACGATCCCGACGAGGGTGCCGACCGCGGCGGTCGTCCCCGCGGCGACGAGCTGTTTGCGCAGCACGCCCTCGCCGCGCGCGGCGAGCTCCATCACCGCCTTGTCCGTCTCCACCTCCGCGAGGACGTCGCCCGGCTTCACGGCGTCCCCCTCCTGCTTGAGCCAGTTGACGAGGCGGCCCTCCTCCATCGTCGGGCTCAGCGCCTCCATGAACACCTTGGTCGCCATAGGGGGTCTCAGTCGAGGTACATGACTTTGCGGACCGCCGCGATCGTCTTGGCGACGTCGGGCTTGGCCGACTTCTCGAGCTGCTTCGCGTACGGCATCGGGACATCCGCCTGGTGCACGCGGATGACGGGGGCGTCGAGGTCGTCGAAGCAGTGCCGCTGGATGTAGTCCACGACCTGCGCGCCGATCCCGGCGATCTCCCAGCCCTCCTCGAGCACGACTGCGCGGTTCGTCTTGCGGACCGAGGCGGTGATCGCGTCGACGTCCATCGGGCGCACCGTGCGGAGGTCGACCACGTCGACCCGGATGCCATCCTTCGCGAGCTGGTCCGCCGCCTGCATCGCCACGAGCGCCATCTTGCCGTTGGTGATGATCGAGCAGTGGTCGCCCTCGCGCTTGAGGTCGGCGACCCCGATCGGGACGATGTAGTCCTCGTCGGGGACCTCCCCCTTCGTGTTGTAGAGCATCTCGCCCTCGAGCACGATGACCGGGTTGTCGTCCCGGATCGCGGCCTTGAGGAGTCCCTTCGCGTCGTACGGGGTGCCCGGCGTCACGACCTTGAGGCCGGGGATGTGCGCGAGCCACGACTCGAAGGCCTGCGAGTGCTGCGCGGAGAGCTGGAGCGCCGCGCCGTTGGGGCCGCGGAAGACCATCGGCATCGGGTACTGCCCGCCGGACATGTAGAGCATCTTCGCGGCGGCGTTCACCACCTGGTCGATCGCGAGGAGCGCGAAGTTCCAGGTCATGAACTCGACGACCGGGCGGAGCCCGACCATCGCGGCGCCGACACCGACGCCGGCGAAGCCGAGCTCGGTGATCGGGGTGTCGACGACGCGCATCTCGCCGAACTCCTCGAGCAGGCCCTTGGAGACCTTGTACGCGCCGTTGTAGACGGCGACCTCCTCGCCCATCAGGAAGACGCGGTCGTCGCGGGCCATCTCCTCGCGGAGGGCCTGATTGAGGGCTTCGCGATACGTGATGATCGGCATGGTCAGGTCCCCGTCTCGACGAGGACGTCCTCGTACAGTGACTCGAGCGGCGGCTCGGGCGAGGCGTCGGCGAAGTCCCACGCGTCCTGGCAGATCACCTTGATCTCCTGCTCCATCGCGTCGACGTCGGCGTCGGTGACGTCCCCGGCCTCCTTCATCCGGGCGGCGAGGAGCGCGATGGGGTCGCGCTTGAGGTGCTCGTCGAGCTCCGCCTTGGTGCGGTAGGTGCCGCTCACGGCGTCGGACATCGAGTGGCCCATGTAGCGGTAGGTGCGCACCTCGAGGAGGACGGGACGCGATTCGCCGCGCGCGTGCGCGAGCGCGCGGCCCATCGCCTCGCGCACGGCGAAGACGTCCTGGCCGTCGACATGCTCGCCCATCATCCCGTCGTAGGCGTCGGCGCGGCGGTCGAGCTCCTTGATGGCCGCGGCGCGCTCGACGGCGGTGCCCATGCCGTACTTGTTGTTCTCGATGATGAAGACGCAGGGGAGCTTCCAGAGGGCGGCCATATTCAGCGCCTCGTGGAAGGCCCCCGTGTTCACGACCGACTCGCCCATGAAGCAGGCGATGACCTGGTCGCCGCCGCGGTACTTGATGGCGAAGCCCACGCCGGCCGCCACGGGGACGTGCCCGCCGACGATGCCGTGGCCGCCCAGGAAGTTGAGGTTCCGGTCGAAGAGGTGCATCGAGCCCCCCTTGCCCCGCGAGCAGCCATCGATGCGACCGAAGAGTTCGGCCATGATCGACCGGGGCGTCATCCCGCGCGCGAGCGCCTGCCCGTGGTCACGGTACGTGGTGATGACGTAATCGTCCGGACGGAGCATCGAGAGGATGCCGGTGGAGACGGCCTCCTGCCCGATGTAGAGGTGGCAGAAGCCGCCGATCTTCCCGAGGGCATAGGCCTCGCCGACCTTCTCCTCGAA
>CAZGIE010000015.1:14827-22781 GCA_964526485.1 uncultured Gemmatimonas sp.
ACCGACGCTGCAAGAGCATCGAGTGGAGGAGTTCGCGGCGGAGCGCCGGATCACCGGGGAGGGGACGAGCGTCGGAGCGTTTCTTGGAGGCCATGGATGAAATCAGGGGTCAGGTATCAGGGGTCAGGTGCCGGGGGGGTGCCGCTACTCCGCCACCCCCGCCGCCTGGACCTGCTCCCAGGCGTGGTAGGACGAGCGCACGAGGGGGCCGGATTCCACGTGCCGGAAACCCATCGCCATCCCCTGCTCGTAGAACATCCGAAACTCGTCGGGGGTGACGTACCGATCGAGGCGGATGTGATCGTCCGAGGGACGGAGGTACTGGCCGAGCGTCAGGATGTCGACGTCGACCTCGCGGAGTTCGCGCATCGTCTGCAGGACCTCCTCGTTCGTCTCCCCCATCCCGAGGATGATCCCCGTCTTGGTGGGGATCTCGGGGGCGAGGCGCTTCGCGATGCGGAAGATCTCGCGGACCCGCTCGTACCGGCCGCCCGGACGCGCCTTCTTGTAGAGGCGCGGGACGGTCTCGGTGTTGTGGTTGTAGATCTCGGGGCGCGCCTCGAGCACGGTGCGGATGGCGTCGACGTCCCCCTGGAAATCGGGGACGAGGACCTCCACCGAGCAGCCCGGGACCGCCTCATGCACCTGGCGGATGGTCTCCGCGAAGGCCCACGCGCCGAAGTCGGGGAGGTCGTCGCGGTCGACGCTCGTGATGACGAGGTGCCGCAGCCGCATCGCGCGCGCGGCCTCGGCGACGCGGCTCGGCTCGGCGGGGTCGAACTTGGGGGGGCGGCCATGGGCGACGGCGCAGTAGGCGCAGTTCCGCGTGCAGACATCGCCGAGGATCATGAAGGTCGCGGTGCCGTGCTCCCAGCACTCGCCGACGTTCGGGCAGCGCGCCTCCTCGCAGACCGTGTGGAGGTCGAGCTCGCGCATCATCTGCTTGAGGCGCAGGTAGTTCGGCCCGCCCGGCGCCTTCACCTTGAGCCACGACGGCTTGCGCTCCGGGAGCGGCTCGGCCCGGTGGCGCCCCATGATCTGGTACAGGACTTCGGCCATCACGTCACCTGTCGCTGGGGGGAATCGTGGAGCCCGTAACGGCTGGAGGATACCGGTACGCCGCCAGAAAGGGGAGGTGCGGTAACTGTCTAAATAATAGTTTGAAGGGTACCTCAGTCTGAATTCGAGCAAGGGATCGGTGGCCTCTTCTGGGCGACCCAGGCCCCCGAGCCTGCCGCCTTGAGCCTCATCACGAAACCCCGAGGCCCTCCCCTCCGTACGATGGGAGCGCCCTTACCCCATCCCCATGTTCAAGACCATCCTCGTCCTCGGCTTCCTCGCCCTCGCGGCGCTGCTCGCGCTCAAGCTCCTGCTGGCGATTCTGGGGGCCGCGGTGGGGCTCGCCGTCGGCCTTCTCGCGCTGGTCTTCCCGGCGCTGCTGCTGGGGGCGCTCGTCTACGTCATCCTGCTCGTCTTCGCCCCCGAGCGGGCGGCGGCGCTCCGGGCCCGGTTCGGCGGGGCATAAAGGGGGGGGGCGAAAGGCGAAGGGCTGACGGCTCCAGGCTGAAACCGGTCCTGCAGCCTCAAGCTTTCAGCCTTCAGCCTTCAGCCATTGTCCAGCGCCTCCGCGACGGCCCAGCCGAGCAGCGGAATCAGCAGCTCATGGTGGCCGGTGATCTCATATCCCGCGCCGCCGGCGAGCACCGGCCGTTGCACGACGTTCATCCGCGGGCGGTAGTGGCGCTGCATGTCGAAGTCGGCCGTCGTGAAGCCCGTCGGCCGCCCCTGATGGACGTTACGCGCGACGGTGAGGGCCTTGAGGAAGACCTCGGGCATGATGACGGCGCTCCCGAGGTTGAGCACGACGCCCCCCTGATGGAGGTCCTCGCAGGAGGCGGCGAGGCGCCGGAAGTCGCGATGACTCGTGTCACCGATGGCGGCCCCGTCCGCGGCCGGATGCTGGTGGATGATCTCGGCACCCAGCGCCGCGTGGACGGTGACCGGGATCCAGTGCCGATGCGCGGCGAGGATGATCGACTGCTCCGGGTTCGCGAGCGGACCAGCGGCTTCGAGCGCGCGCGCGACCGATTCCCCCATCCCCCAGCCATGCTCCCGGCCGGCGACGAACGCCTCGTTCAGGCCACGCCCCGTCTCCTCGGCCATCCCGAAGGTGCCGTCCTTGAGCCCCGCGGCGACGTCCTCCGACGTCGCGCCGAAGCGGGCGATCTCGTAGTCATGGATCGCGGCGGAGCCGTTCATCGCGAGGTGCGTGATCACGCCGCGCCGCATCAGGTCCACGAGGATCGGGCCGATCCCGGTCTTCACCACATGCCCGCCGAGCATCACGATGACGCCGCGCTTGGCGCGCGCCGCGTGTACGACCGCCTCCACAACCTTGCGGAGGTCCTGCGCCTTCAAGACGTCGGGGAGCGCGCGGAGGAAGGCCGCGAAGGAGCGGTCGTCGCCGGGCGGTGCGGCGAAGTCCTCGCCGCGGACCTTGTTGGGGCGCGTGGCCACGGGGATGGTGCGGACGCGCGCGAGATCGATCTCGCGGGGCGGGCGGCGTTCCGGCGTCATGGCGTCGGGCCTCCGACGGTCGCGGCGTCGGTGGACCACCGATACGACCGCAGGAAGAGATTGAGCGAGCCGATGGACATGCGGGACTTGAGCTGCACCATCATGCGCTTCGCGTCGTCGGTGAGCCAGAGCTCGGCCTGCCCCCCCTCGGCGAAGATCCCGCTCGTCTTGATCACCGGCTGGATGACGACCGTCGAAAAGGTCCCGGCGGGGACCTGCACGCGCTCGCGGCGGAGCACGCGGATCACCACGGGGTTCCGGTCGGGCTTGAAGTAGCGGTCGAAGCGGTAGGTGCGCCCCACCTCGAGCGGCACGGTGCGGATGAAGTACAGGAAGGAGCCGTCGTCGAGCGGGTCCGCGACCGAGGGGAGCTCCCGGTTCTGCCGGTGCACCTCCCGGTAGACGCGGCGGTCGGGGAAGATCTCGAAGGACCGCAGGCGCTCCCGGCCGCCCTGGTCCTGATCTTGGACGAAGCGGAGCGCATTGAGGGTGGTGACGTCCATCCAGCTCTCGTAGGCGTCGTCGACCTTGTAGAAGAAGGTGCCCCCTGAGAGGGAGAAGCGGACGTGCCAGGCGTCGCGCGCGCGGACGGTGTCGCGCTCGAGGACGCGCATCCGCGCGCTCCCCACCCGCACGGCGCCGAAGCGGACGTCGTAGGTGAACTGTTCGCCGACGGCGAACGGGACCGGGCGCTCCTGACTCGCCACCGGGCCGGCACCGCCCAGCGCCGCGCCGAGGAGGAGGGCGCCGAGAGCCCGGCGGGTCGTCACGTCGTGGGGCGCGCGACCGGTCGGCGGCGCGCCGCCCACGCCGCCTTGGCCAGCGCCCAGGCGTCGGGCCACGGATCGCGTCGGCTCTCGCGCTGCCGGACGTCGAAGCGGAGCGGGAGTGGGACGGCCTCGATGCGCCGCGCATGCGGCGTGGTCGCCTGCAGGTACTCGAGGTTGGCCTGCCAGGGCTCGGGGGAGGCCGAGGCGGGCGCCGCGCCGGCGGCCCGGAGGAGGTCGCGCACCACGGTGATGCGGAGGAGACGCATCGTCCCGAAGGGGTCGGCAACGCCTGGGACGGTCACGGCCCGCTTGAGCGGCCAGACGCGCGGGATCCAGCGGACGAGGTCGTGCAGCTTCCGAAGCCCCTCGGGCGCATCCCCGGGGAGGGTGCGCTCCGCGACGACGACGTCGGCGCCACCCTCGAAGCGCTTCACGAGCTCGGGAATCCCCTCGGGGGATTCGGTGAAATCGGCCTGCATGAGGAGCACCGCGTCCCGGCGCGGGTAACGCGTGCGCTCGGAGGCCTCGCGCAGGAGGGCATCGACCGCCCGCCCATAGCCGACCCGCTCGGGGCCGCCGATCACCGTGAGGGGGAGCACCTTGGCGTACGGCGCCAGCACCTCGCGCGTGGCGTCGGTGCTCGCGTCGTCATAGACGAGGACCTCGTACTCCCGCGGATAGTCCTGGAAGAGCTTCCGCAGGCGCCAGAGGAGGACCCCGACGGTCTCCCCTTCGTCGAAGGAGGGCAGGCAGACGTACAGCATGGGATAAACCTAGCGGGTCGCCATCATCCGCCGGATCGGCACCACCAGGAGCCCGAGGATCGCGGTCGAGGCGAAGAGGGCGATCGCCGTCCCCGAGAAGACCGCGGGGGTCTGCTCGAGCTTCGACGGGTCGACGTGGCCGCCGACGAGGCCGGCGATGAGGTTGCCGACGGAGGCGGCGAGGAACCAGACGCCCATCATCTGCCCGACGTACCGCCGCGGCGCGAGCTTCGTCATCGACGAGAGGCCCACGGGGCTGAGGCAGAGCTCCCCCAGCGACTGCAACAGGTAGCTCCCGATCAGCCACCAGGGGGAGACGAGCAGGGTGCCACCGCTCGCGACGATCGCGTTCGCCGCGCTCACCATCAGCTGGAAGCCGAGCCCCGCGAGCGCGAGGCCGAGGGCGAACTTCGTGGGGCTGGAGAGGTCGATGCCGCGCTTCGCCAGGCCCACCCAGAGGGCGGCGAAGGCGGGAGCGAAGAGGATGATGAAGAGGGAGTTCACGACCTGGAACCAGGTCGCGGGCATCTCCCAGCCGAAGAGGTTCCGGTCGGTGAAGTCGTTCGCGAAGAGCTGCAGCGAGGTCGGCGCCTGCTCGAAGGCGGCCCAGAAGATCGCGGCGAAGACGAAGAGCACGAAGATCACGGCGGTGCGCTTCTTCTCGTCGGCGGTGAGGCCGCCGGCGATGAACAGATACGCGAAGTACACCACCGCGAGGCCGACGAGGACGAAGGTCACCGCCTGGCCGATCGCCAGCGGATCGAGGGTGACCATCCCGCTCGCGGCGAGGACGAAGGCGGCGCCGAGGGCGGCGAGCCCCGCATAGGTCCCGCGCCGGACGCCGGCTTCGCGCCGGGCCTGTACCGCGGGATCGGGGTCACGGACGATGTCCTGCCCGATCGGGCCGAGCGTACCGGCGGCGCGCGACCAGAACCAGAGGAAGCCGAAGAGCATCCCGACGCCGGCGGCCCCGAACCCGACGTGCCACCCCACCCGCTCGCCGAGATAGCCGGTGACGAGCTGTCCGATGAACGCGCCGGTGTTGATCCCCATGTAGAAGATCGAGAAGCCGGCGTCGCGCCGGGCGCCGCCCTCCGGATACAGGTCGCCGACGATCGCCGAGATGTTCGGCTTGAGGAGCCCGGTGCCGAGGACGATCAGGATGAGCCCGAGGAAGAAGAAGGGCTGGCCCGCGCCGCTCCCGGCGAAGCCGGAGACGCCGATGGCGAGGTGGCCGCCCGTGATCAGCGCGGCGCCGATGAGAATCGCGCGGCGCAGCCCGAGCCACCGATCGGCGATCCAGCCGCCGGGAAGCGAGGCGAGGTACACGCTCGCGGCATAGATGCCGACGATCGCGGAGGCCTGCGTCCGCTCGAGCCCGAAGCCGCCCTCGCTCAGCGCGGCGGCCATGAACAGGACGAGGAGCGGGCGCAGGCCGTAGTACGAGAAGCGCTCCCACATCTCCGTCATGAAGAGCGTGGAGAGGCCGCGCGGATGGCCGAAGAAGCCGGTGTCGGTCACGTACGGGGCGACCTCGGGCGAGACGGGCGCGGCGGGGCGGTCGGCGGAGTGTGCCATGGAAGGGCTTGGCGTGGGGGGAGGACGGCAGCCTACGATCCGACGGGCTCCAGCGTTGGCGCGCCCGCGGGCGCGCCGTCGCCGGGCGCTACAAGGGTAGCACCCGAGGGGCCAGTCGGGCGATGGCGGCGTGGTCGTGCGAGATCAGCAGGAGGGCGAGTCCGCGGGTGTCGCGCAGCCGTTCGAGGAGCGCGAGCACCTGTTCGCGCCGTGCGCCGTCGAGCGACGCGGTGGGTTCGTCGCAGACGAGGAGGTCGGGGCCCGGGCCGAGCGCGCGCGCGATGGCGACGCGTTGGCGCTCGCCACTCGACAACGTGGCGATGCGCGCTGTCGCTCGCGCGGCGGGGAACCCGACCTCGTCGAGCAACGCCCGCGCCTGGGCGCGCGCCGCCGCGCCGCGCGCGATCTGGTGGACGAGGAGCCCCTCGGCGACCGCCTCCACGGCGCTCCGGTGCGCGGGGAGCGACGCCCCCGCATCCTGCGCGACATACTGCAGGCGGCGTCGGAGCCGCCGCAGGGGCTCGCCACGACAGGTCGCGAGGTCGATGCCGTCGAACACGACGCGTCCGCGGCGCGCAGGGATGAGCTGCAGGATCGCCTGCGCCAGGGTCGTCTTCCCCGTCCCAGAGGGTCCGATCACGCCGAGCACCTCGCCGCGAGCGAGCGTGAGCGAGACCCCTGCGAGGACATCCGTCGCGCCCGCGTCCGTGACATCGTCCGCGCCGTACCCGACATGGAGGTCCTCGACCCGAAGCAGGGGGGCGACGACGTTCGGTGCGGCCGGTGCGGCAGGTGCGGCGGGCGCCGACGCGTCGGCCCTCGCGGGGACGGCGAGCGGCGTGAGGCGCCCGTCGGCGAGCCGGTGCACCGCGTCGCAGCGGGCATGGAGCAGCGCGACGTCGTGCGAGATCAGGAGAATCGCGGTGCCATGCGTGCCACGGAGTGCGTCGAGCGCATCGAGGACGGCATCCCGACGCGCGGGATCGAGCGCGGTCGTCGGCTCGTCGGCGATCAGCACCTCCGGCCGGAGCAGCATCGCCATCGCGAGGAGCACGCGTTGGCGCTGGCCCCCCGAGAGCTCGTGTGGGTAGCGCGCGGCGATCCGCTCCGGCGCATCGAACCCCATCACGTCGAGTCCCTCCCGCATCCGGTCCGTGGCCTCGTCCGCGGCGAGCCCGTGGAGCCGCCCCGCCTCGGCGATCTGCGCCCCGACCGACATCGCGGGATGCAACGCGAGCAGCGGCTCCTGAAAGACCATCGCGAGGCGTCGGCCGCGCACGGTGGGCCACGCGGCGGGGCCGAGCGCGTCGAGTCGCGTCGGCCCGAGCCACCGTTCCGTCCCGGGCGTGACGGCGGCCCCGGCCGGGAGAAGACCGAGGAGGGCGAGCGCGAGCGTCGTCTTCCCCGACCCCGATGGGCCGGCGATGCCGATCGCGGCGCCGCGCTCGAGCGTGAGGTCGACGCCGTCGAGCACATGCGCGCGAGCGCCGGCGAAGGCGACGCCGAGGCCGCGAACGCGGAGGGCGGGCGTGCCGGCGGTCACGGGAGCGGCATGTCGTCGGGGGCCGCGGGCGTCGTCATCCCGTCGGCGTCCGGCGCCGATGCGGCATCGTCATCAGCCGTGATCCGCTCGGCGAGCAGGTTCGCGAGCAGCACCGTGCCGACGATCGCGGCGGTCGGGAAGACGACGACCCACCAGCGAGTCAGCAGGTCTCCCTCGGCCTCGGCGATGAGGTTCCCCCAGCTCGGCAGCGGCGTCGGGACGCCGAGGCCGAGATAGGAGAGCCCCGACTCGAGCGGGACCGCGCCGGCGAAGGCGCCGGTCGCGGCGACGGCGAGCGTGGGGGCGAGGGCTGGGAGGAGATGGTGCGTGATGAGGCGCGTCGGCGGGACGCCGAGGGCGACGGCGCCGCGGAGCGCGTCGGTGACGAGCAGACGCCGCGTCTCCTGTCGGACGAGGCGCGCGGTGGTCATCCACCCGGTGGCGCCGAGGACGAGGGCGAGCGCGTCGAGCCGGAGCGCGCCGGTGCCCGTGACGACGAGCAACAGGACGAGCAGGCGCGGCATCGCGAGGAGCGCATCAGTGAGGCGCATCAGCACGGTCTCGCGCCACCCGCCGGCGAGGGCGGCGACCAGCCCCACGAGGGTCCCGAGGCCGAGCGCGACCCCCGCGGCCACGAGCGCGATCCCGAGGGTGTGGCGCGCACCGGCGAGGAAGCGGCTCAGCACATCGCGAGAGAAGCCGTCGGTGCCGAACGGGTGCGC
>CAZGIE010000016.1:0-3413 GCA_964526485.1 uncultured Gemmatimonas sp.
CACTACAGATCCCCAACGTTCTTCCAGCAATCGAACCTCAAGGGTGCTTACCTTGGGGTCGCGTGAAAGTGACTCAAAGTGGAAGATCTCAACGTGTGGCGTCCAGATCATGCGATAGCCATACATTGTTAACTTGTTGCCAAAATCGACGTCATTAAATGCTCCAGGGAATTCGGTGCACAATCCGCCCACCCGTTCAAAAACTTTGCGGGGGATGGCGACACAGGCCGAGATCTGCACCACCGGATGCTCGTCGTCGAGGAGGTGCAGGACGCGATCCCGGTCGGCGGGCCCCGCCATCAACGCGTAGGCGCGCGCCGCCTCGAGGCGATGCCACCAGAGCCGGGATCGCCATCCGGCGAGCGCGCGTCGCACCCAGTCCTCATCGGCCAGCCGCGTGCGCAGTTGCGCCGCGTCCGTCTCCGCGATCGTATGCTTCGCGAGCTGCGCGAGGAAGCCGACGGCCGCCCCCGTCGGGACACGCCGGAGCTCCCGCAACACCGCCTCGGGTTCCCCTCCATCCACCAGCCAGGCGCGCAGCGGTCCCGGGAGACCGGACCGGGCGAGGTCGAGCGCGCCCTCGAAGCGCCGGTTCTGTGATCGGCGCAGGAGGAGGAGGACCAGCAGAAGAACGAGGAAGACGCTCTGGAGCGATGCGACGATGAGGAGGAGGGCGCGACCGCTCACGTCGGCACACCCTGCGCGCGCCAGATCGCCAGCTTCGCGAACAGGATGCGCAGGCTCAACGGCTTCGCGAGGAAGTCGATCGCGCCCGCCCGCAGCGCCCGCAGCTGGTCGGCCTCGCTGGTGCGAATCGATACGAAGGCGACTCGGAACACGCCGGCCCGCTCGACCTGCAGACGCTCGAAGAGCGAGAACCCGTCCAGGCCGGGGAGGTCGATGTCCAGCAGCACGATCGGCTGCCGCCGGTGGGTCCGCATCGCCAACAGCCCCTGCAAGGCCTCGGGCCCCGTCGCATAGGTCACCGACGTCAGCCCACGCGTCGCTACGGCATAGGTCATCAGGTCGGTCAGCACCGGATCGTCCTCGACGATCACCACGTCCGGGGCGACGCCCGTGTCAGACTCACTCCACCGGTGCAGCAGCGCCGCATCATCCTTCGCGATCAGCCACGCCTCCTCCGCCGCGCGCAGCACCTGGGCGAAGGCCACGTCAGCCCCGGGCCGCTGCTCCGCGAGCCCGGCGCGCCACAGGACCGGGCCGGCGGCGGCCGCCTCCGCGAACGGCCGGAGGCGGTCCTCCGTCTCCTCCACGCCGCCGGGATACAGGATCCCGAGCGTGTCGTCCTCGAGGAACCCGATCCGGAGGTCGGGTCCCGCGAGCCCTGCGGCGATCCGGCGGCAGTCCTCCTGCCAGCCGGCCATCGCCTCGCGGTCGCGGGGGGGGACGTCGGGGCGCACCGCCACGAGCGTCACCGTCTGGTTCATCGCGGCCCCGACGCGCAGTCCCTCCTCGAGATCGCGCGATGCACGGCCGCGCATGGGCAGGTTCGAGACCGGATGCATCTCGCGCGCCATGGATCGATGCTTCTGCAACTCGACGAGACGGCTCAGGCGGCGCCCGAACTCCACCGGCACCAGCGGCAGCACCTGGAGGTCATCCACCCCCGCGGCGAAGGCCCGCTCGCGGACGTCGGCGGAGCCGTCCTCGGTCAGCAACAGGATCGGGAGCGCGCCGAACCGGTCGTCCTCGCGGAGCATCCGCACGCGCAGGAGGGTGTCCCGCACGACGCCCTCGCGGACGACCAACGCCGAGACCTGATGCGCGACGGCGACCGCCGCGACGTCCTCTCCCGGCGGAACGCCGACCACCGCCATCCCATGCCGACCCGCGGCCACCTGGACCGCTGCGAGCGTCGCCGCGTCGTCGCCGAGCGCCGTCAGCACCGTCGTCCCCGCGAGCGTCCCCTGGGCCTGCGCCGACTCCAGCGCCACGAAGATGCGCTCGACGCCGGCGCGCCGGTCGAGGACGGTGGCCGTCGGCCCGTGCGGGGCGGGCTGCTGCATGGGAGCGCGGAGGAGCACGTGCGCGGTTCCCGGCGCCAGCGTGAGCAGCACGTCAGCCGCCGACACGACGCCCGCCGGGGCGCGCGTATCGATGAGTTCCTGCGCCAGATGCGACGGGATCCGCTCCACGAAGCGCCCGCGATGCAGCGCCTCGGCGACGATCGGCATCGCGAGTTCATCGTCGAGGTCGACGAGCATCAGCCGATTCGGGAGCACCGCGTCGGCGGCCCCGCTGCGCGGACCGAGGGCGGTGCCGAGGATCGACGCGAAGGAGCGGACGATGCTCCCGCGCCGGGTCAGATCGACGGTGAGCGACCCCGCCCACCGCTCGGCCACGAGGTCCATCGCGCCGGCGAGGCGACCCGCCTCCGGGAACCCGAAGGTGCCCGCCGTGCCCGAGAGGCGATGCAGATCCCGGCGGAGTGACGCGAGCACCGGCGGCGAGGCGGGGGCCCGCTCGAGCTGATCCGCCGCCGTGCGGAACGACGCCACCGTCGCCCCGACCGATTCCGCGAAGCGGACGCGCAGGGTGCTGATGGCATCGTCGAACGCCGATTGCTCGGGCGTCGGATTGGTCTGCAGCGACGGGCTCCTGCGAGGGGGGAACGACGGATGACTGCGGGAATATCGTCCGTCCGCCCCCACCCCAGCAAGGAATCCCGCGCGTTGCGGGCGCGCCGGCTCCGTCGGCACATTCCTCGGATGCGCCTCCTCTGTGCCGACGACGACGACGACATCCGCACCATCTTGGCGCTCGCGCTCCGGCTCGACCCGCGCTTCGACGTCGAGACCTTCGGCAGCGGGACGGCGCTCCTCGACGCGGTGCGACGCACCGGCGCCGATGCGGTCCTCCTCGATGTGCAGATGCCCGACCCAGACGGCCTCGCGACCTGCCGCGCGCTCAAGGGGGATCCCGCGACCGCGCACATCCCGGTGCTGTTCCTCTCCGCCTCCACCGCACCCGCGGTCCTGACCGCGACGGCGGCGGCCGGCGCGGTCGCCTGCCTCGAGAAACCCTTCGACCCGCTGACGCTCGCGGGTGCCGTGCGGGCGGCGCTCGCATGACGGGACGCACCTGGTGGGGCGGACGCCGGGGCTGGGAGGCGATGCTCGCGCTGGCCGCGGTGATGGCGCCGCTCGCCGCGCAGGAACGCCCCGCCTGCCCACGGAGCACCGGGCGCCTGCTCGAGGAGGGGTGGCGGCTCCTGCGGACGGACTCGATCGCCCCGAGCGCCGCGCGGTTCAGCGCGGCGCTGTCGGAGTGCCCTGCCTCCGCCGACGCTCTGTCCGGCCTCCGCTACGCGGCGCTGCACCGCGGGCAGGTCGTGCCGTCGGTAGCGCTGGTCGGCGGCCTTTGCATCGGCCTGGCATATGCATTGGTGATCC
>CAZGIE010000016.1:3423-13854 GCA_964526485.1 uncultured Gemmatimonas sp.
GTCGGCTTCGGCTTCGCGGCGCTGCGCCGCGGGCAGGTCGTGCAGGCGGAGTCGCTGTTCGTCGATGTCACCCGGCGGGTCCCACGCTATGTCGACGCGTGGGACGGGGTCGCCACCGCGCGCTTCCGGCAGGGGCAGGCAGCAGCGGCCCGCACCGCCTGGCTCCGCGCGCTCGAGATCGACCCGGCGCACCCCGGCGCCCGCGCAGGACTCACGCGACTCGACCCGGACTGGGCGCGGCGGCAGCGGCCGCTGATGAAGCGCCGCGCCCCCTCGCTCGACGTCACGATGCGTGTCTGGGAGGAACGATTCGAGATGCGTCGCAACGGCCGCTGGCAGCCCTTCTACGTGAAGGGCGTCAACCTCGGCCTCGCGCTCCCCGGACGGTGGGCCTCGGAGCCGCCGACGGACTCCGCCACCTACGCCGGCTGGCTGCAGCAGATCGGCACGATGAATGCGAACACCGTCCGGGTGTACACCATCCTCCCGCCGGCGTTCTATCGAGCGCTCCGTGGGCACAACCTGAAGCACCCGACGCGGCCGGTCTTCCTGATGCACGGCGTGTGGACCGAGTTGCCCCCGGCCCACGACTTCTCGGACTCGACCTTCCGCGCCGAGTTCGCCGCCGAGATCCGCGACGTCGTCGACCTGGTGCACGGCGCAGCCGACATCACCCCGCGGCCCGGTCACGCGGGCGGGTGGTACGACGCCGACGTCTCCCCGTGGACCATCGGCTACATCGTCGGGCGGGAGTGGGAACCGTACTCGGTCGTCGACTACGACCGGAATCCCACGGCGCCGCGCCGCTTCGACGGACGCCATCTCACGATCGCGGACGGCACCCCCACCAACGTGTGGATGGTGCAGCAGTGCGACCTCTTGCTCAGCTATGAGGAGGCCACCTACAACGCGCAGCGCCCGATCGCCTATTCGAACTGGCCGACGACGGATCCGATGCGCCACGCGACGGAATTGACCTTCGCCGAGGAGCTCCGAGCGCGCGGGATTGCCCCGACGGCGCAGCAGCTCGCCGTGCAGGTGTACGACGACGAGGCCGTGTCGCTCACGCCGACCGCCGTGCAGCGCACATCGCGCAACCTCGCCGGATGGTTCGCGAGCTATCACGTCTATCCGTACTTCCCGGATTTCATGTTGCATGATCCGGAGTACAGCCGAGCCCGGTCCTCGCTCGGCCCGTCGAACTACTTCGGCTACCTTCAGGATCTCAAACGCGCCCACGCCGGCATCCCGCTCCTCATCTCCGAGTTCGGGGTCCCCTCCAGCCGAGGCATCGCGCACCTGCAGCCGCAGGGGTGGCACCACGGGGGCCTGACCGAGACGCAACAGGCGGAGATCGTCGTCCGGCTCGAGCGGGAGATCCGCGAGTCCGGCGCCGCCGGGGCGGTCGTCTTCTCCTGGATGGATGAGTGGTTCAAGCCGAACTGGCTCGTCGCGGAGTTCATGCGCCCCGCGGAGCGAGCACCCAAGTGGCACAACATGATGAGCCCGGAACAGCATTACGGGATCCTCGCGATCCGCCCGGGCTCCGCGGAGGGACCGACGCTCGGCGGCGACCCCGCGGCCTGGCGGCGCCTGCCCGTGGTGATGCGGAGCGGCGGCGACTCCACGCGCCTGCGACTCGGTGCGGACCCCGGTTTCCTCTACCTCGCCGTGGAGGCGGAGGCGTGGAAGGGCCGGCCATTCGACTGGCGTACCCAACGAATCCAGATCGCGCTCGACACGCATCGAGGCGATGCTGGGGAGTTCCTGCTGCCGACGTCAGGGATCGAGGCGAGCATCGGGTTCGAGTTCCTCCTCGAGTTCGACGGGCCCGATGACGCGCAGCTCCGGGTGACGCCGGAGTACAACCTGTACACCCCCGCGCGGCTGGTGCAGAGCGGCCCCCAACAAGGCGCCCCGTTTCGCCGTCCGGTGCGGAGCATCGCGCGCCGGGAGGCGGTGTTCGACACGCTGTACACCATGACGAATCGGCCCCGCTATCGCCGCGACGGCAGCGTCATCCGCGCCACCGGCCTCAACCAAGGCCGGCTGCGCCGCGGACGGGCGGCGGAGAACTCGCTGGCGGATTGGTGGGTGGATGACGCGGCGGGGATGCTGCAGGTGCGCATCCCGTGGGGGTTGCTGAACGTGAGCGACCCCTCGTCGCGGCAGGTGCTCACCGACGCCGCCATCGCCGGCCCGCCGCCGGCCGAGCGCCCGACCGAGACCACGGACGGCATCCGCGCCGCCGTTGTCGTCTGGTCGCCGGGGCCCACCGTGCGTTGGACCCTGCCGATGCTATCCCCCGAGGGGAAATTGCGCTTCGACGGCATCGCGCCGTGGGCGTGGCCCACGTGGGAGACCCCCAAATGGCACACCTATCTGAAGCCGGTCTACGGCGCCCTGCAGCGCGCCTGGGCCACCCCCTGAGCCTCCCGAACGCCATGCCACGCCCTCTCCGGGTCCCCTCCGTCCTCCGGCTCGCCATCGCCGTCGTCTTCGGTGCCCTCCCACTCAGCGCGCAGGTCGCGGTCGGCGACTCCCTGTGGCAGCTCGGCCGCACCGACGAGGCGGCGCAGGCGTATCGGCGCGCGCTGGCAGAGGACCGCAATTCCGTCCGGGCGAACTTCCGCGTCGCCCAGACGCTGGCGTGGAACCGGAACATCGACTCCGCCCTCGTTCTCCTCCGCGCCGCGCGGGAGCGCGTCCCGGACGACCCGGAGTTCCTGCTGACCGAGGCGATGTACCTCTCATGGGTGCAGCGCTGGAACGAATCGATCGTTCGCTACGACTCCGTCATCGCCGCGCACCCGGGCCCGGAGATGCTGCGGGCGCGCATCGCGCGCGCGCGTGTTCTCTCGTGGGCCGGTCGTCTCGCTGAGGCGCGGCAAGGGTACGAGGCGGTGCGCCGGCTCGACGCCGAGAACCGCGAGGCCCGCTTCGGGCTCGCGCAGGTCCAGGCCTGGTCGGGCGATCTCGACGGCGGTGCGCGCGGCTTCGAAGCGTTACTCGCGGAAACGCCGGGCGACCTGCAGGCGCTGGTCGGCCTCGGGAGCATCCGGCTGTGGCAGGGGCGCCTCCGCACCGCCAGCCAACTCGCGGAGCGCGCGGCCGCGCGCGACAGCGCGAACGCCGAGGTGCGGACATTGCGGGAAAACGTGCGCATCCAGCGCGCAACAAAGTTTGAGACCGCCAGCTTCTGGAGCGAGGACAGCGAGCGGAACGTGAACCGCTGGCAGACCCTCGGGTGGCGGCGGCTGCTCGGGGATGGGCTCCGTCTCGGCGCGACCGCGGGCTTCCTCGACGCGACGGATCCGTTCCGCAACGCCTCCCGCTCGATGGCGGAGGTCTCGATCGCCTTCCCCATCCCGCGGGGCACGATCTCGGCGGCCCTCGGGGGGCGGAGCATCACGGCGGCGCAGGCGCCGGGCGATCCGGTGCGCGGAACGCGACAGGTGATGACCGGGCGCGCAAGCGCCGTGGTGCGCGTCACCCCGACGCTCAGCGTGACCGCGGCAGGCGCCCGCTGGCCGTTCGACGAGATCGCCCTCGTGACCCCGCTCGCCCTCGACGTCACGCAGGGGGACCTCACGGTCGAATGGCGCCCGCGTCCCGCGCTCAGTCTCTCCGGCACCACAGGGCAATTCGACTACAGCGATGGGAACCGCCGCGCGAACTGGGGGGCTCGCACGAGCCTCCGCGTCACGCCGAGCCTGACGATCGGCGGCTTCGCGACGGGGTTCGCCTTCGAACGCCCGAATCGCGTCGGGTTCACGAATGGTTACTTCGCTCCGGCGACCTTCTCGTCCGCAGAGGCCACCGCCGCGTGGGGCCGCGAGGGCCCGCGCTGGAGCGCCGGTCTCAGCGGCGGCGCCGGCATCCAGCGGGTCGACACCGCGCAGGTCCAATCTCAGTGGCATGCCGACGCCCGGGTCGCCCGCCGCCTCGGCGCGCATTGGCAACTCGAGGCGTTCGCCGGGAAAAGCACCAGCGCCGCCGCCTCGGCGGTCGGCGCCTACGCCTATTCCACCGCCTCGCTCACCCTGCGCCGCGCGTTCTGAGCCGACCGCGGCGCGAGACCGGCCCCGCGGCGACCGTCACGGTCCGCCACGGGGCCCGAGCCATCAGCGGACCGTCCACTCCGTCGAGAGCGCCAGCGTCCCCCAGAGGAGCGTCAGCGCCCCGCGCGCGGGCGCGTCGGTCGCCGGCACCATCGCGATCTGGAACGACTCCAGCGCCACCGACCGGGTCGCCGCCGTCAGCGCCACACGGGCCAGATCCTTCGACGCGTCGTACTCGGTCCCCCACTGCCCCGTGTTCCGGTTGATGATGAGGTAATAGCCGGCGCGCTCGCGGATCGTGTAGAGCGAGTAGCTCCCCTTCGGCACCGCCGTGCCACCGATGGTCAGGTCGACCTCGGTCGTGAGGGTCGTCGATGCATTCGCCCCGGTCCGCCAGATCGTCCCCTCCGTCGCGAGCTCGGTCGGGACGTTGCGGCCGCGCGCGTGCGGCTGGCCGTAATCGACCTTGATGGTCAGCGGCGTCGGCGCGGGCTGTCCGGCCACGCGCGGCGCCGAGAGCGTCACGACGGCGGTGGCACGGGTGCTGGCGGCGGCGGCGAGCCGCGGCGCCTGCGCGCCAAGGGAGGTGGCGGCGAGAAGACCGATGAGACCGATGGCGCGACGCATGAGAGACTCCTGACTGGGATTGAAATGGTTCGGAACCAGCATACCTAGGATAATACTTGGACGAGTTCTACCCGTTCCACAGGTCCTGTCCAACCGAATTGCTCCGATTCCTTGACATGACCTATGTATGTCCAGATATTCCCACGCATGGAACAGCTGACCGACGGCACTATCCTGCACCCGATGCGCGTGGTCTCGCAACGGACCGGGCTCACCCCCGATCTGCTGCGCGCCTGGGAGAAGCGCTACGGGGCCGTCGCACCCGTCCGGTCCGCCGGCGGTCAGCGGCACTACACCGACGCCGATGTCGAGCGGCTCCGACTGCTCGTCCGCGCCCTCAAGGGGGGCCGCCAGATCGGGCAGGTCGCTCGGCTCCCCGAACGGGAACTGCTCTCGATCGTCGAAGCCGACGAGCGTCAGGCCGAGTTGAATCGCGCCCCCTCGGGCGACGGTCCCGCCGTCGAAGGCTTCCTCTCGAGCGCGCTGATGGCGGTGGAGCGCTTCGACGCCTACGCCCTCGAGCAGACGCTGCGCGCGGCCGCGCTCCGCCTCCCCGCGGACGAGGTGCTCGACCAGGTGATCGCACCCCTGCTCTTCACGATCGGGTCGCTCTGGCATCAGGGGCTGCTCCTCCCCGCCAACGAGCACCTCGCGAGCGCGACCATCCGGAAGGTGCTCACCTGGATGTCCGAGGCCTCGGCCCCGCCGCTCGGAGCGCCGGTCCTCGTGATTGGCACGCCGGCGGGCCAGCTGCACGAGCTCGGCGCGATGCTCGCCGCCACCAGCGCCGGCGGCCACGGATGGCGGGTCGTCTACCTCGGCCCGAACCTCCCCGCGGAGGAGCTCGCACGCGCCGCGCAGATCGCCCGCGCCGACGCCATCGCCCTCTCCGTCATCTATCCGATCGACGACCCGAAGGTCGCCGAGGAGCTCCGTCGCCTGCGGCAGCTGCTGCCGCCGAAGGTGTCGCTCGTGGTCGGCGGCGGCGGTGCGGCGAGCTACACCGGGGTGCTGCGTGAGATCGGCGCCGTCACGATCGGCCCGCTCTCCGACCTCCGGCGCTGGCTGCGCGACGAGGGGCAGCGCATCCTCGCCGGACCCCGCTCGGCCTGAGTCCGCCAGGGTGGGATGGGACGACGACCGCCCCATCCCCCCCAAGTCGGCTCAGCGCGGCCCATCCAACTCCGCGATGGTCTTCGTGCTCGGCGCGCGGGTGCGCTGCAGCCGCGCGGCGACCCCCTCCGCCGCCGTGAAGGCGCGGAGCACGTTCTCCCCCGCGAGTTTCCGCAGGTCGGCATCGCTCCACCCGCGGCGCGCCAGCTCCGCGAAGAGCGCCGGATAGCGCGAGACGTCCTCGAGCCCGAGCACGACGTCCTCAATCCCGTCGAAGTCGCCGCCGATTCCCACATGGTCGACGCCGGCCACGCGCCGGATGTGCTCGATGTGATCCGCGACCTGCGCGAGCGTCGCGCGCGGTGCGGACTGTCCGCCAGGCCGCTGCGCCGCCGGCGTGCGGTTCCACGCGATCACCTCGGGCGAGGTGAACCCGGGGACGAAGGTGACCATCACGACGCCACCGTTCGCCGGGAGGCGGCGGAGGATCGAGTCGGGGACGTTCCGCGGATGGTCGGCGATCGCGCGGGCGTTCGAGTGCGAGAAGATCACCGGCGCCTCGGTGACGTTCAACGCGTCGCTCATCGTGGCCGGCGAGACGTGCGAGAGGTCGACGAGCATCCCGAGGCGGTTCATCTCGCGCACGACCTCCTCGCCGAAGCGGGTGAGGCCGTCGTGCCGTGAGGTGCCCGAGGCGGCATCGGCCCAATCGAGGGTCACATTGTGCGTGAGCGTCATGTACCGCGCGCCGAGCGCGTAGAAGGCGCGGAGCGCACCGAGCGAGTTCTCGATGGCGTGCCCGCCCTCCATTCCCATCACCGACCCGATGCGGCCGCGCGCGAACGCGGCGCGGAAGCCCGCGGCGGTGGTCACCGGCTCCAGCCGCGTCGGGTACTTCGCGATGACCTGCCGGGCGATGTCGATCTGCTCGAGCTGCACCTTCGCATAGCCCTGCGCGGCGATCGCGGAATCCCCGGGGATGTACACGGACCAGAACTGCCCACCGACGCGGCCGGCGGCGAGGCGCGCGAGGTCGGTATGCCCCGGGGTGCGCACGGTGAGGTCGTACGCCTCGACGTCGTGCGGGGCGGTCTTGCTCTCGCGGATGGCCCAGGGGAGGTCGTTGTGGCCATCGATGAGCGGGGTCGTGCGGAGCACCCGGAGCGCCCGCGCGAGGTGCGGGTCGGCGGCGGGTGCGGCCGGCGCGGCGGGCTGCGCCGCGAGGGTCGTGGAGGCGACGACGAGGAGGGCGAGGGGACGAAGGGGTCGCATCGGCATCCGAGGTGAGGGTTCCGTTGGAACCTATCGTCCCCGGGACGATGACGCCGCGATATACTATCGAGCGGTCCCTTCCACCTCCGTCCCCCTCCCGCATGCGCCGCCTCCTCCGCTGCCTGCCCCTTCTCCCCGCCCTCCTCTCGGCTCAGGCCCCGGCGCCGTCGGCTGCGCCGTCGCGGATCGCCCGCGTCATCGTCTCCCCCGCCCAGCGGGAGGTGGCCGCGGGCGACACCTTGCGCCTGACCGCCGAGGCGCGCGACGCCGCCGGCGCCATCGTGCCGGGGGTGCAGTTCCGGTTCAGCGCCACCGGCGGTCGGTTCGAGGGAACGGTGGACCAGACCGGACTCGTGACGGCGGGCGCGACGGGCACGATGCCGATCGCCGTCGCGGCGATCCTCCCGGGCGAGCGTCCGGTCGTCGAGCGCCTCGAGGTGCGGATGGTCCCCGGGACCGCGGCGCGGATCGCGATCGTCCCCGCCCCGACGCGGCTCGCACCGGGCCAGCGCATCCGCCTCACCGGTGAGGTCTACTCCCGCGTCGATGACCGCCGCGCGGACCGTGTGACCTGGCGATCGTCGAACCCGGCCGTGGCCCGCGTGAACGAGGCGGGACTCGTCACGGCGATCGCGGCGGGCCGCGCGACCATCACCGCCGCGGTGGGCGCGGTGACGCAGACGCTCGCGGTCCAGGTCCTCGGCACCGCCGTTGCGAGCCTCACCGTGACGCCCGGCATCACCGAGGGCCGCACCGGCGACGTCATCCGTTTCCGCGCGGTCGCGAAGGACGCGGCGGGGCGTGAGATCGCGGGGCTCACCCCGACCTGGAGCTTCACGCCGGGCCAGGGCGTCCTCGAGGCGGACGGCACCTTCGTCGGCTACGAGGCCGGCGACTATACGGTGACGGCGTCGTTCGGGAACCGGACCGCCGAGGCGGCGGTGACGCTCACCGCGCGCGACGTGCGGCGGCCGTTGACGGTGGTCGGGCGCCTCCCGCGCACGCGCTTCACGACGGAGGAAGTCTGGATCCACCCGAACGGCGAGGTCGCGTACCTCGGCTCGGGCTCCGGCGGCGACGTGCTCTACACCATCGACATCGCCGATCCGGCGAACCCGGTCGTGACGGATTCCATCGTCGCGAACACGCGGCGCGTGAACGACGTGATGACCACCCCCGACGGGAAGTTCCTCGTGTTCACGCGCGAGGGCGCGGCCGACCGGAAGAACGGGGTCGTCTTCGCCTCGCTCGAGGACCCGCGGCATCCGAAGCCGATCAGCGAGTTCACCGACGGCGTGACCGCCGGCGTGCACTCGAGCTTCATCTACACGGATCCGAAGTTCGGCCAACATGTCTTCCTGACCAATGACGGCACCGGCGCGTTGCACGTGCTCAACATCGACGACCCCGCGCGGCCGCGGCAGGTGGGGCTCTGGAAGACGGAGAACCGGCCGGATGCCGGCCGGTCGCTCCACGATATCGACGTGCAGGACGGGCTGCTGTACGGCTCGTGGTGGAACGACGGCCTCGTCATCCTCGACGTCGGCAACGGCATCAAGGGCGGGACGCCGAGCAACCCGGTGCTCGTGGCGCAGTACAAGTACGACCTCAACGCGCTCTATCGGCAGGTGGAGGCCGCGGGGGGCCCGGGCTTCATCCGCGGGACGCACACCGCATGGCGCCACCGGAACTACGTCTTCATCGCCGACGAGGTCTTCCCGGCGAGTGGCGTGCAGGGGGCGCGCGACGCCGCGGCGGGACGCGCCTACGGCCGGCTGCAGGTGGTCGATGTCTCGGATGTCACGCGCCCGCGCGCCGTCGCGTTCTACGAGCCGGAGTTCGGCGGCGTCCACAACGTCTGGGTGGCCGGCGACTCGCTCTACATCGGGGCGTACAACGGCGGCTTCCGCGTCTTCGACGTCTCGGGCGAGCTGCGGGGCGATCTGCGCGCGCAGGGGCGCGAGATCGGGCACCTGAACACCGCCGACATGAACGGCTTCGTGAAGAACAGTGCGATGACGTGGGGTGTGGTGGTGAACAAGAAGGACGGGCTCGCCTACGTGAACGACATGTACAACGGCCTCTGGATCGTGCGGATCGAACCGAAGGCCGGCGTGGTGCCGTGACGCGGACGTCGCGCGTCACGGGAGGCCTCTGCGGCCTCAGCCTGCTGGTCGGGCCGAGTGTCGTTGCGGCGCAGACCACCGCGACGCCCCCCACCCGCGAGTACGTCGCGACCGTCGTCTCCGAGTCGGTCGACGAGGTGGCGCGCGTCGTGTTCGGCCCATCAGGGGCTCGGGTCGAGCGAACCACCGCCGTCGGGCTCTCGCTGATCGACCCCGACGGCCCGCACGGCGTCGCCGTCGCGCCCGACCAGCGGCACTACTTCGTGACCACCGCGCACGGTCTCCCGGGTGGGAGCCTCTGGAAGTTCACCGCCGACCGCGACACCCCGGTCGGGCGCGCGGTGCTCGGGAGCTTCCCCGCGACGGCGCAGGTGAGCCCCGACGGGTTCTACGCGTGGGTGGTGAACTTCAACCTGCACGGCGACATGGTCCCGTCGAGCGTCTCCGCCGTCGCCGTGGACGAGATGGTGGAGGTCGCTCGCATCCCGACCTGCACGATGCCGCACGGCTCGCGGTTGAGCCCCGACGGGGCGCGCCATTACTCGGCGTGCATGATGGATGACCTCCTCATCGAGATCGACACCCGCACCTTCGTGGTCGCACGCCACTTCTCGCTCGCGCCGGGCCAGGAGGTGGGGATGGCGGGACCGCCACCGCAGCGCGGGGCCGACGCCCATGCGGGACACGACATGGGCGGGCACGGGATGACGCCCCCCGCCCCCGGCGACGTTGGGTGCTCACCGACCTGGGCGCAGCCTTCCGCGGACGGCACGCGTGTCTGGGTCGCCTGCAACAAGTCGAGCGAGATCGTGGAGATCGACGTCGCTGGCTGGCGCGTGACGCGACGCCTCCCCGCCGGGCCGGGCGTCTACAACCTCGCCGTCACGCGCGACGGGACGCGCCTTCTCGCGACCAACAAGCGGGGCCAGTCGGTCTCGGTCTTCGACGCCGCCACCGGGCGCGAACTCGCGCGCATCCCGACCTCAAAGCGCGTCGTCCACGGCGTCGCGGTGACGGCCGACGACCGCTATGCCTTCGTCTCGAACGAGGGGGTCGGCTCCGAGAAGTCGACCGTCGACATCATCGACCTCCGATCGCTCACGCGCGTGGCGAGCGTTGAAGTGGGACAGCAGGCGGGCGGCGTCGACGTCTGGCGCTGACGGGGCTCAGCCCCGCAGCGCCCGCCCGCTCCGCGGCCCGAATCCCGAGACGACCCAGTTCGCGCAGAGCGT
>CAZGIE010000016.1:13864-20544 GCA_964526485.1 uncultured Gemmatimonas sp.
CGCAAGGAACCCAACCGGGTACTGGAACGGGTCCGCGAAATCCGCGCGATCCGCCACGCGGTCCGGATCGAAGACGGTGACGTCGGCGAGGGCGCCGGCGCGCAGCACGCCACGGTCGGAGAGCTTCACCCGGGACGCGGGGAGCGCCGTCATCTTGTGAATCGCCTGCTCGAGCGTGAGCACGCCACGCTCGCGCACATAGCGGGCAAGCACCCGCGGGAAGCTTCCCGCTCCGCGCGGATGCGGCACGCCCCGGCGCGCCGGGCCGCTGACGGCATACGACCCGCCATCCGACGCGATCATTCCCTGCGGATGCGCGTAGATGCGCTCAAGGTTCGGCTCCGTCATCGCAAAGCCGATCATCCCGACCGACCCGTCGTTACGCCGCAGCATCTGCACACTGAGGTCGTATGGATGCACCCCGAGCGACGCCGCGTAGGCGCCGAGCCGCTTCCCCTCCGCGGGCTTGTCCTCGGCGGCGGAGACGCTCGCGATCTGCACGTTGTCCCACCCACCGATCAACTCGGCGTTGTCGAGCGCCTCGGCGCGGATCCGTGCGGCGGCAGCGGGATCCTCCAGGCGCGCGAAGAAGCCCGCCATCCCGCCGTCGCGCGACCAGACCGGGAAGAGGTTCGTGAGCCCCGTATGGTAGGCGAGATAGGGATAACGGTCGAAGGCGGCGTCGACACCGGCCGCCCGCGCCGCCTCGACGCGCGCGAAGACCGCGTCGAGCTTCCCCCAGTTCCGCGGGCCCTGCGTCTTGAGATGCGCGATCTGCAGCCCGCATCCGGCCCCGCGGGCGATCGTGATCGCCTCGTCGACAGCGTCGAGGAGCTGATCGTCCTCGTTGCGCATGTGCGTGTGGTACGCGAGGCCGCGCGCCGCGAGCGGGCGACAGAGCGCGGTGAGCTCCGCGACCGAGGCGAACGCGCCCGGTGTGTATTCAAGTCCGCTCGACGCGCCGAGCGCGCCGTCGCGGAGTGCCTGCTCCACCAGCGCGACCATGCGGGCGAGCTCGGCGTCGCTGGCGGGGCGGTCGGTCTCGCCGATCACGACCTCGCGCACCGTGCCGAGGCCGACGCAAGTGCCGACGTTCACCGCGGGGCGCACCACCTCGAGCGAGGCAAGCCACGCGCCGATCGTCGGCGGCGCCTCGAGCGCCTCGGCGACATTCGGGGCACGGGAGCTGCCGTCGGCCCCCACCACGATGCTCGTGATCCCCTGACGGGCCACCGACTCCATCAGGGGATCGAGGGTCATCGACCCGTCGCCGTGGGAGTGGATGTCCACGAACCCCGGGGCGACGATGTGATTCCGGCAGTCGATCTCCCGGCGACCGGTCTCGCGGATGCGACGCGCCACCCGCGCGATCCGGTCCCCGCTGACGGCGAGGTCGCCCCGGAACCGCGGGCGCCCCGTGCCGTCGATGATCACCCCGCCCCGGAGGACGAGGTCGTACGGCGCACGCCGCGCCCCGAGGAGCGCCGGGGCGCCGACCAGCGCGACCCCGGCGGCCCCGAGCGTGGAGACGAACGTGCGCCGCCGCATCGTTCGTCCGGTCCTAGTACCGGTAGTGATCCGGCTTGTACGGGCCGTCCACCGGGACACCGATGTACGACGCCTGCTTCTCGGAGAGCTTGGTCAGCTTGACGCCGAGCTTGTCGAGGTGGAGCCGCGCGACCTTCTCGTCGAGCTTCTTCGGCAGCACGTACACCTTGTTGGCGTCGTACTTGGTGCCGGAGAGGGTCGGCTTCCCCTGCGCCGCGAGGTGCAGGTCGATCTGCGCCACGACCTGGTTCGCGAAGGAGCAGCTCATCACGAAGCTCGGGTGGCCGGTGGCGCAGCCGAGGTTGAGCAGACGCCCTTCGGCGAGGATCAGGACCGAGTGGCCGTCCGGGAAGACCCACTCGTCGAACTGCGGCTTGATCTGGTTGCGCACGATCCCCTTCACCGCCTTGAGACCGGCCATGTCGATCTCGTTGTCGAAGTGGCCGATGTTCCCGACGATCGCCTTGTCCTTCATCTTCGCCATGTGCTCGACGGTGATGATGTTGGCGTTGCCGGTCGCGGTGATGAAGACGTCGGCGGTGCTGACGACCTCCTCGAGCGTCGTGACCTGGTACCCCTCCATCGCCGCCTGCAGCGCGCAGATCGGATCGATCTCGGTGATCACCACGCGCGCGCCCTGCGCACGGAGCGACTGCGCCGAGCCCTTGCCCACGTCGCCATAGCCCATCACGACCGCGACCTTGCCCGCGAGCATCACGTCCGACGCGCGGAGGATCCCGTCGGTGAGGGAGTGCCGGCAGCCGTAGAGGTTGTCGAACTTCGACTTCGTGACCGAGTCGTTGACGTTGATCGCCGGGAAGAGGAGGCTCCCCGCCTGCGTCATCTCATAGAGCCGGTGCACGCCGGTGGTGGTCTCCTCGGAGACGCCCTTGATGGCGCGGCCGACGTTCGTCCACCGCTGCGGGTCCTCCGCGAGGGTCGTGCGGAGGAGCTCCAGGATCACGCCCCACTCCTCGGGCTCGTTCGCGGCGTCGAAGGCCGGGACCTTGCCGGCCGCCTCGTACTCCGTGCCCTTGTGCACGAGCATCGTGGCGTCGCCACCGTCATCCAGGATGAGGTTCGGGCCGGCGCCGTCGGGCCACATCAGCGCCTGCTCGGTGCACCACCAGTACTCCTCGAGCGTCTCGCCCTTCCAGGCGAAGACCGGGACGCCGCGCGGCTGCGCGATGGAGCCATCCTTGCCGACGACGACCGCCGCGGCGGCATGGTCCTGCGTCGAGAAGATGTTGCACGAGACCCAGCGGACGTCGGCGCCGAGCTCGGCGAGCGTCTCGATGAGGACCGCGGTCTGGATGGTCATGTGCAGCGAGCCCATGATGCGCGCGCCGGCGAGGGGCTTCTTCCCCTTGAACTCGGCGCGGAGCGCCATCAGGCCGGGCATCTCGTACTCGGCGAGACGGATCTCCTGCCGGCCCCAGTCGGCGAGGGCGAGGTCGGCGACCTTGAACGGGGGACGGCCGGTGGCCTTCACGGCGTCGAACGGGTGCAGCACGGGAGCGAGGGAGGTCATAAGGAGGCTGAAGGTTGGAGGCTGGAGGTTGAAGGCGAAGGGCTGAACGAACGGGACGATCAGGTGGACAGGGTAGCGGCGAAGAGCGTCGGGCCCTTCGCGTGAGGCGCCGCCGGCAGGGGATGCTGGCGGATCGAGCGGAACCCGGCGGCCGTCGCCCACTGCGCGACGACGTCGGGGGCGAAGCCGAGCCAGACGTGGCCCATCGTCTGGCGGTACTCCTCACGGTCGTGCGGGAGCATATCGACGAGGAGGAGGCGTCCCCCGCGCGGCCGGAGCACGCGGCGGATCTCCGCCAGCGCCGTCGCGGGGTCGGCGACGTAATGCAGCACGAGCGAGAGCACGGCCACGTCGAGCTGGCCGTCGTCGAGCGGAAGCGCCTCGACCGAACCCTCCCGCACCTCGACATGCTCGAACGACGCGAGACGCGCCCGCGCGGCGCGGAGCATCGCCGCGGACTCGTCGACCGCGATCACCTCGGCCACGAACGGCGCGACCGACTCGGTGAGCTGCCCGGTGCCGCAACCGAGATCACCGAAGCGGGTGGCCGGGTCGAGGAGTCCGAGAAGCGCGAAGAGCTCGGTGCGCGCCCCGAACATCTCCGTGCGGAGGCGATCCCATTGCGCCGCGGAGGAGGCGAAGAAGGCCTGCGACCGCGTGTGACGATCCGCCAGCACCCCGGCGACCCGCTCGGCGTCGCGCCGCGCCGCCGGCAAGAGCTCGGCCTCGGCGCGCACCGCGGTCCAGAGCTTCTTCGAGCCGGTGTCGAGTCCCTTGGCGTCGAGCCGGTAGCGGTTCGACGTCCCATCCTCACGAGCACCGACCCAGTCGGCGTCAGCGAGGACCTTGAGATGACGGCTCACCGTCGACTGCGGGAGCTGCAGCACCGTCCGAAGTTCGGAGACGGTCAGCTCATGCCGCTCCAGCACCAGGAGGATTCTGGTGCGGATCGGGTCGGCGAGGGCCGACAGGCGGTCGTGGAGGGGGGCTCTCTTCATCCGTATATCCGGATGAAAGGTTAGCTACCCCCGCCTAGGCCGTCAACGGCGGACGCCGCTCGGACCGGGCCATCCCCTCAGGGATGCCCGCGCTCGAGCGCGACGGTACGGTCCACGAGGGCGGGTCCCACGTAACAGTGCATCCCCACCGGGGTGAGTCCCGCGCGGCGGAACTGGCGCCGATACTGCTCCGCGCTCCGATGGTGCCACGCGCCGCGGTCCCCCTCGATGGCATCCTCGGTCGCGTACGCCTCGAGGTAGGTCACGCCGCCGAGCCGCGCGGCGATCGCCCGGAGGCCGGTGGCCAGTTCCCCATCGGGCACGTACTGCAGCACATCGCACACCACGATGAGGTCGTACGCGCCGGCGAGTCGGACCTCGTCGAGCGTACCGAAGGTGCCGTGCCGGATCCCACGCCGGCGGCCGAAGCGCCGCACCGCGTACGCGCTCGACTCCACCCCCGTATACCGCACCGCCGGACGCAGGCGCCGCAGGTGCGCCCGCCACGCCCCCTCCCCGCACCCGACGTCGAGCACGTTCCGGATGGGGCGCTCGAGGAGGGACTCAGCGATACCCACGACGAGCCGCACCTTCCGCGCGACCGCCTCGGGGGTGATCACCCGCTGCGCCGGATCGTGGTACCAGCGCCGGAAGTACGCCTCGTCGTACACCTTGGGAGCCGTCATGCGGGGCAATCTATATTCCACCGCGATGCCTCACTCCCCGGATGTCATCATCGTCGGCGGTGGACTCGCTGGTCTCGCCGCGGCCCGCACCCTCTCGGCCCACGGCGTCTCGGTCCTCGTGCTCGAGCGCGAGGCCACGGTCGGCGGCCGCGTCGCCACCGACCTCGTGGACGGATTCCGCATCGACCGCGGCTTCCAGGTCCTCCTCGACTCGTACCCCGAGGCACAGCGGGCGCTCGATCTCGCGTCGCTCGACCTCCGGGCGTTCGGGTCGGGGGCGCTCGTGCGCCGCGGCAGGGGCTTCGGGCGCGTCGGCGATCCCTGGCGCGATCCCTTCGCGGCCCTCGCGACGCTCCGGAGCGGTGCCTTCTCGCCGCTGGATGCGTGGCGGATGCTCCGCCTGCGCGGACGGGCGCTCCGCGCCGTCGACGGCGCCGGCATCGGCACCGACGGAACGCCCACGATGAATCGCCTCCGGGCCGACGGCTTCTCGGACGCGGCGATCGACCGCTTCTTCCGTCCCTTCTTCGGCGGCGTCTTCCTCGACCGGGCGCTCACCTCGCCCGCCGACTGGTTCACCTTCCTCTTCGGGATGTTCGCCACCGGGAGCGCCACGCTTCCGGCGCAGGGGATGGGCGCGCTCCCGGCGCAGCTCGCCGCGGGGCTTCCCGCCGAGGCCATCCGCTGCTCGACACCGGTCGCGCGACTGACCGACACCGGCGTGACGCTCGCGGACGGGGAGCCGATCGCGGCGAAGGCCGTCATCGTCGCCACCGACGCGGGCACCCACGCGACCCTGCTCGGTCGCGCCGACGGCGCGGTCGCCTGGTCCGGGTGCGCGACGCTGAGCTTCGACGTGCCCGAGGCACCGATCGATGTCCCGCTCATCGCGCTCGCGGGCCCGCAGGAGCGAGGCCCTATCCATCACTGCTGCGTGCCGGGTCTCGGGGCGCCGACCTACGCGCCCGCCGGCCGGCATCTCGTCTCCGCGACCGTCATCGGCCCCGTGACACCCGATGACGCGTCGCTGGAACGCGCGGCGCGGACACAGCTCGGCGAGTGGTTCGGCGCGACGACCGTGGCCGGGTGGCGCCTGCTCCGGGTGAGCCGCGTCCCGTACTCCCTCGTGCGCGCGGTTCGCGACGAGGCGACCGCCGCCGCACTCGTGCGTGTGGCCCCCGGGCGCTACGCCGCAGGGGACCACCTCGAGACGCCGAGCATCAACGGGGCGCTGCGGAACGGGCGTCGGGCGGCCGAGGCGCTGCTGGACGACCGGGGCGTGACGCGCCGCAGCTGAGGCGCCAACGACCACACGACCTGGTCATCCGATGCGAGGCGCGCGGAGCGCGCGCCTCGCGTGGTGGCTACACCGCGTACATGAAGCCGCACCCCGCCGCCTGCGCACGACAGGTGGCGAAGATGCCGGAGGGCATCACCGTGACACCGGGGATCAGGTGGTCGTAGACCAGCTTTCGCGCGTCCGCGCGCGGGATCGACCTCGCCTGCGCGATCTGGCCCGCGAAGTTCCCGAGCGCGAGGTCGCAGCCGAGCACGATGACACCCCGCTTGATGAGCGTGTCGAGCGCGCCGTCGGGCCAGGCGGCGGTGTGCGGTGCCCCGGCCGGGATGTTGATGAACGGGTTCCGCTTCGCCTTCTCCCCCGACACGGGATCCTTCATCCCGGTCCGCTCGCCGAGCCAGCCGTCGGCCCAGGTCGCGTCGCCCATGATCATCGGCACCGCCTTGTGTCGGATGACGAGCACGGCGGTGAGGTCGGCGTCGGTGAGCCCGTGCACGGCGGCATACCCGGCGAGGAAGGACCGCACCTGATGCAGGCAGACACCGTTGCTGACCTCGGGGGCGTCGAAGGCGATGCGATAGCGCCCCGTGACCTTCGCCACCCACGACATATCCCAG
>CAZGIE010000017.1:0-19256 GCA_964526485.1 uncultured Gemmatimonas sp.
CGCGGGATGACACGCGATTCCCTCGAGGCGCGCGTCCGCGTCCGGATGGCGCAGGTGGTCCGCCAGCAGCTCGCCCTGACCGATGAGCAGGCGCGCCGCCTCGCCGCGACGAACCAGCGGTTCGATGGACGGCGTCGCGCGCTGCTCAATCAGGAGCGCGAGGCGCGGGCCTCCCTTCGCGTGCAGCTCGATCGGGGGGACAGCGCCAGCGCCCCTCAGGTTTCGACACTCCTCGACCGGCTCATGCAGCTGCAGCGGAGCCGTCTGGAGTTGATGGAGGAGGAGCAACGCGAGCTCGCGACCTACCTCACGCCGGTGCAGCGCGCCCGATTCCTCGGTCTGCAGGAGCAGGTGCGGCAGCGCGTCGAGGGGATGCCGCTGCGTCCCGGTGGGCAGTCGGGGGCGGCGGGACCTGGTGGGATGCGCGGGCGGCCGCCGATGCCGCCGCGGGCGGGCCAGCGCCCCCCTCAGGACGAATGGTCGCGCGAGCGGCCGTAGCCGGTGGCCACCGCCAGCGCGACGGTGAGCAGGAGCGCCCAGGCATAGGTGTTGTGGAGGCCGGCCGCCCCAGGTGAGACCCGAGGGAGGCCCTCGCCGCCCGCGGTCACCGAGGCGGCGAGGATCGTCGGCAGGAACCACGGCAGCAGGAACGGCCAGACGCAGACGGTCAGGTCGAGGAGATTGGCGCGGCGATACGCGGAGACTCCCGCGGCCTCGCCGATGCGCCGGACGACGGGACCGACCGCGAGGATCGCGACCACACTGTGCGTCGTCAGGAAGACCGCTCCCGTCACCAGGGCGACCATCGTCCCCTCCGCGCGCGGCACGTGCGGCGACGCCGTCGTCGCCGCCGCGACGAACCGATCCAGCGTTCCCGAGGCCTGCAGCGGACCGAGCAGCGCCATCAGCAGGATGGTGAAGACGCTCACGCCGATCCCGCGCTGTATCCCATCGATGAGCACCCCCGTCGCGCCGAACGCCCCGGGCTCCACGCGAAGGAGGGCGTCGGGTTCCACCAGCCCTGCGCCGAGCGAGAGGACGAGCGTCGACGCGACGCCGATGAGCAGCCCGTCGAGGAGCGGGCGGCCGCGCGCGAGCAGCGTCACGACGAGGAGCGGGACGAGCGCGAGGAGAAGACCACGAGGCGCCGGCCCGGCCGCAGCCGCGGTGATCGGCGCGGACGTCCCCGGGAACAGCGCTGCGAGCGTCACGCTCGCGGTCAGCGCGAGCAGCCCCGCCGGGATCACGTAGCGGAGGCGTGTCCGGACGGTGCCGGCGACGTCGACCCCCTGGGAGCCTGCGCTGGCGATCGACGTATCCGAGACGGGGGAGATGGAGTCGCCCCACGTGGCACCGGCGAGGATCGCCCCGAGCAGCACGGCGGGCGCGACGCCACTGGCGACGCCGGCGCCGTACAGGATCGGCCCCGCGACGAGCAGCGTCCCGAACGAGGTGCCCGTCGCGGTGGAGAGGAGCGCGCAGGCGAGAAAGCTCACCGCGGTGGTGAGCATCGGCCCCGCACCCACGCGGGCGGCGACCCAGGTGACGCCGTCCACCAGTCCACCGGCCGCGAGCAGGGTCCCGAGGACCCCGGAGAGGAGCCACGCGAGCACCATCACCGCCACGATCGGCTGCGCGACGCCGGCGAGCACCGCCTCCGACCAGCGCACGCCGTCGCGCGCGACCGCGCGGCTGACCGCGAGCGCGACGAGGAGCACGGGCCAGAAGCCGCGCTCATCCGGGGCACCGGCCGCCGCGAGGGTCGTCCCGGCGGCGACGAAGACGAGCAGGGGCAGTACGGCCCCGAAGGAGCCGAGGCGAAAGCCGAGAGGCGAGGGAGTGACGGTCACGTGGCAGAAGCTACCGCAACGTGGGTAGCATTGGCGTGATGTTCGACCCGACCGATCCCACCATCGCCGCCGACCCCTACCCGGCGTATGCCTGGCTCCGCACGCATGCGCCGGTGTACCAGTCGGCCGTCGACGGCACCTACCTGCTCTCGCGATACGCCGACGTCCAAGCCGCGTGGCGCGACCGGCGGCTCGGGTCGGACTTTCGGCATCGGCTCTCGGATGATGCGCTGCCGCCCGGGACCGTCGCCGAGCCCTGGCGCGGCGGGGCGTATCCCGCCTTCGCGGCGTACACGCGGTGGGATCTGCTCGCGATGGAGCCCCCCGACCATACCCGGCTCCGCCGCCTGGTTCTCGAGGCCTTCACGTCCCGGGCCGTCGAGGCGCAGCGCGCCACCGCGCGCGCGGTGGTCGATGAGGCGCTCGACGCGGCCGGGCCCAGCGGACGGACCGACGTCGTCGCCGCGCTCGCGGAACCCCTCTCGTTGCGCATCATCTGCGATCTGATCGGTGTCCCCGCGTCGGACCGCGCGCGCGTGCTCACCTGGTCACATGGGGTGGTCCGGATGTATGAGCCGGCCGCCACCGAGGCGGATCGCTCAGGGGCAGAGGCGGCGGTCGCGGCCTTCACCGCCTACGTCGGCGCCTTGATCGCCGAGCGGCGCCGCCAGCCGCGTGCCGACCTGCTCTCCGGTCTGCTCGAAGCGATGGCCGACGGGACGCGACTCGACGACGCCCAGATCACCTCCACCGTGATGCTCTTGTTGATGGCGGGGCATGAGGCGTCGGTGAACGCGGCCGCGAACGGCGTCGCCGCCTTCGCGCAGCATCCGGCGTCCTGGGAGCTCCTGCGTTCCGGCGGGGCGTCCGTTGAGGCGGCGGTCGAGGAGGTGTTACGCTGGGATCCGCCGCTCCAGCTCTTTCGCCGTTGGGTCCTCGAGGAGCGCGTCGTCATCTCGGGCACCGAAATCCCACGGGGAGCGCGGGTCGGGATGCTCATCGGCGCGGCGAACCGCGATCCGGCACGGTACCCCGATCCTGACCGGTTCGACGTCCGTCGTGGAGAGCCGGCGCACCAGGCGTTCGGCGGGGGCATCCACTTCTGTCTCGGCGCGCCGCTCGCACGACTCGAGCTGCAGGTGCTCTTCTCGCTGCTCGCTGAGCGGCTTCCGCGTCTCGCAGTGCTCCCGGGCGCGGTGCGCCGGCCGGGCTTCCAGTTCCGCGGCTACTCGACCCTCCCGATCGCCGTGCCCGGATAGGCCGGGCACCGCGGCACGCCGTCGGCGGCGTGCCACGCGACGCGTCGTCGCAGCCCGCGCTACACTTCCGGGATGACTGATGCGACGCTGGGCCCCGACGAGTTCCTCCTCTTTGACCTCCGGGTGGAGGTCGTCGCCACCGACCGCCCGATGGTCTGCGGCCACCTGGCAGGGGATGCCTTCCTCGTCGAGGGCGAGATGTTGCGATTTCCGGACGGCCAGGGCTTCCCCCTGTACGCGCTCGCCGATTCTGCCGGCGAAGCAACGGCTGACGAGCGCCGCCGACTGGATGACCACCGACGCCGAGGTGGCGTGTCCCGACCCCCACTGCGGTGCGCGGTTCCGAATCACGCGCATCGGGACGCGGCGGTTCCGCCATGCGGACGTCACGGTCGTGCCGATGCCGGATCCGTCGACGGAGCAGGCCCCCTCGTGACCATCCCGAGCGTGACGCTCGCGCCGGGGTACGTGATCCCGCGTCTCATCAAGGGTGGATGGCAGCTCGCCGGCGGACACGGCGTGATCGATCGCGAGACGGCGCTCGCCGACATGGGCGCGTATGTCGATGCGGGGGTCACGGCATTCGACTGCGCGGATATCTACACGGGGGTCGAGGCGCTCATCGGCGATTTCATCGCGACGCGGACACCGCGGTCCGTGCAGGTGCACACGAAGTGCGTCCCCGACCTCGACCGATTGGCGACGCTCGACGCGGCGGAGATCGAACGGATCGTCGCCCGCTCCCGCGACCGCCTGCGCGTCGCGTCGATCGACCTCGTCCAGTTTCACTGGTGGGATTACGCGATCGGGGACTGGATGGCGGCGCTCGAGCGCCTCGCCGTGCTGCGCGAGCGCGGGTGGATCCGCCATCTCGGGGTGACGAACTTCGACACCCCCTCGCTCGCGCGGATGCTCGATGCGGGGGTGCCGATCGTCTCACACCAGGTGCAATACTCGCTTCTGGATCGTCGGCCGGCGGCGGCGATGGCGCCCCTCGCGGCCGCCCGCGGGGTCGGGCTCCTCTGCTACGGTGCCCTCGCGGGCGGGTTCCTCGGCGAGCGCTGGCTGGGCCGCCCGGCGCCGTCCGAACCGCTCGAGAACCGCTCGCTGGTGAAGTACCGCCTGATCATCGAGGAGACCGGCGGCTGGACGCGGTTTCAGGCCCTCCTCGGGCTGCTCGATGGGATCGCGCGGGCGCACGGCGTCGGGATCGGGGCGGTCGCCGTGGCCTGGGTCCTCGCGCAGCCCGGGGTCGCCGCGGTCATCGCCGGGGCCCGCGACCGCTCGCACCTCGTCGATACCCTCGCCGGCGGGCGACTGCACCTCGCGCCCGAAGCGCTCGCGTCCATCGACGCCTTCCTGGCCGACAGCCCGGTGCCGGCAGGCGATGTCTACACGCTGGAGCGCGACCGCGAGGGGCCGCACGGACGCATCATGCGGTACGGCCTGAACGCCACCGGCTGAGCGCGACCGGACGGGCGCGGTCGGCGGGTCCCGCCGACGGGGCGCGCGCGATAACTTCTCAGAGCGAATGCGCCCGGATGGCGGAACCGGCAGACGCAGGGGACTCAAAATCCCCCGAGGGCAACCTCATGTGGGTTCGATTCCCACTCCGGGCATGACGGATCAGCGACGCGTGCGGATGAGGTAGAACGCCTCCAGTCGGGGCCGAAAGAACCGATAGCCGTCCGTCGTCAGATAGGCGCAGTCCTCCATCATCACGAAGACCTTCTGCCCGCCCCACTCGGCGACGGGGGTCGCCGTGTTCAGCTCGATGGACATGTAGGACCCCTCGCGCAGCCGCTGCGCGAGACCGAGCGTGTCGCTCCGGAGGGCGGCGCGGAAGTCGATCGAGGCGCCGAGGCCGTGACCCTGGTTCCCGAGCGGGTGTGAGTACACCATCGCCTCGATCCCCTTCGAGCGCATCTCCGCCATGGTCTGGTTGAAGACGTCACCGCCGGTGCGCCCCGGCCGCGCGGCACGGAGCATCAGCGCGTCCTGCAGCGTGTTGGTGTTCGCGAGCGCGGCTTTGAGCCCCGCCGGCGCGTCCGTCTCACCGGGGCGCAGGACGTAGGCCATCTTCTGCCAGTCGGTATCGAACCCCATGTAGGTCAGCCCGAAGTCCACGTGCACGAGGTCGCCCGGGCGGATCACGAGCGATTCGGGTGCGACGGCGAGGAATCCGCGTGACGAGGCGTTCGCGCCGCCGGTTCGCTGCACGCGAAGGTCGGGCTGGAACCAGGTCCGAACGCCGGCCGCCCAGAGCATGTCGTAGAGGGCGCGCCGCACGTCGCCCACCGTCGTCCGGTCGGGGGTGATCACCTCGCTGGAGAGGGCGCGACGCACGATCTCCTCCGTGACGGTCACCGCGGTGCGGTAATGCTCGAGCTCCTCCGGGAGTCGCGTGTCGAGATACTCGGTCGCGAGCGCCGCATCGCTGACGAAGCGCGCGACCGCCTCCGGCCCCATCGCCTCCGCGATCAGCCGATGCGCATCGAAGCCGAGCGTGCGGGTCTGCCCCCGGCCGCCGCCGATGCCAAGGGCGATGGTCCGCGGCTGGTACTGCTCCCAGAGTCGCCGGAGCGTGGCGGCCGGCGGGAGCGGCTCGGTCGTCGGGGCGTCGAAGAAGCGCGCGAGGTTCTCCTCCGTGTAGCCGGTGACGGCGTACTTCCGCAGGCCTGCCTCGCCCGCGTCGACGAAGACGAACAGGTCCCGGTTGCCCGTGTATGGGCGCGGCGGTGCGATCTGGGGAACGAGCGGATTGTCGTGGAACTCCTCGTTCACCACGATCCACATCGCCACCCCGTGTGCGCGCATCATCGGGAGGAGTCGCGCATGCCGCGCCGCGAGCCATCCCTCACGCACGCGGATCTGCTCGGACCACGGCAGGAGCGCGGACGCGGAGCGGATGTGGAAGCCTTGGGCGACGGCGGGGGCGGTGCCGAAGAGGCAGAGTGCGGCGGTGACGAGGCGGAGGCGCCGTGCGTGGGGCATGGGGGCGGTCATCGGGGCGGGTCGGCGGGAAGGGCGATAGGCGATGGGCGAGCTGACGAAGGCGATCGGTGCGTCCCTCAGCGATCGGTCGGCCGCACCGGGTCGAGGATCAGGTCCACGGCGAGCCAGACGGTGCGGGTGAACGGATACGACAGGAGCGGGGCGGTCACCATCGCCACGACGGCGACGACCTGCATCCGCTCCCACGGGACGACCGGCCAGACGCCGATCAGCCAGATCCCGAACCCGGTGGCGAAGAGCAACTCGGCGAGGATCAGATTGACGAGGTACGCCCCGACGAAGTGGTCAGGCGTGCCGCGGTCGAGTTTCAGCGCACACGCGGGGCACCGCGGCCGCATCCGCAGCCAATGGCGGAAGAGCCCACGGGCGCCGCACTCCGGGCAGCGAAGCGTGAGGGCGGCCCGGAGGCGGAAGGCCGGGGTGGGGACGACGCTCGGCGGAGCCATGCGCGGGAACGTACATTCCATCATGCCCGGACGTCACCATCTCTTCGTTCCCGGTCCGACGAATGTCCCCGACCGGATCCTGCGCGCGATGCATCGGGCGCAGGAGGATCATCGCTCGAGCACCTTCCCCGCGCTGACGCGCGGGCTGCTCGAGGACCTGCGCCCCGTCTTCGGCAGCACCGCGGGGCGGCCCTTCATCTTCGCCAGCACGGGCACGGGGATGTGGGAGGCGGCGCTCACCAACACGCTGAATCCCGGCGATCGGGTGCTCGCGGCGCGTTTCGGCCAGTTCTCGCACCTCTTCATCGACACCGCGGAACGGCTCGGGTTGACCGTCGACGTCATCGACCTGCCGTGGGGCGAGGCCCTCGACCCGGCCCTCGTCTCCGAGCGGCTGCAGGCCGATGCCGGTCACGCGATCAAGGCGGTGCTCGTCGTCCATAATGAGACGGCGACCGGCGTCACGAACGATCTCGCGGGGATCCGCGAGGCGATCGACGGATGCGGGCATCCCGCGCTCTTCCTCGTCGACGGCGTCAGCTCCATCGGATCGCTCGACTTCCAGTTCGACACCTGGGGCGTCGACGTGGCGATCTGTGGCTCGCAGAAGGGGTTCATGATGCCGGCGGGGCTCGGGATGCTCTGCGTGTCGCCGAAGGCCATGGCGGCGGTGGAGGGGAGCCGATTCCCTCGCGCCTATTTCGATCTCCGGCCACAGGTGCTGCACAACGATCAGGGGTATTTCCCGTACACGCCGGCCCTCGCGCACCTCTACGGTCTCCGGGAAGCGCTCGACATGATCGCGGAGGACGGGATGCCCGCGATCGCGGCTCGGCATGCACGCCTCGGCGAAGGGGTCCGGCGCGCGGTCGCCGCGTGGGGGCTCCGGTTCTGCGCGCGCGATCCAGAGCGCCGGTCGAACACGGTCACGGCGATCCTCACCCCGGACGGTGTCGATGCGCGGCAGGTGATCGAGATCGCCGCGCGCCGCTGGGACCTCGCGCTCGGCTCCGGGCTCGCGCGGCTCAACGGGCAGGTGTTCCGCATCGGGCATCTCGGCGACCTCAACCCGCTGATGCTCCTTTCGGCGATCGCCGGCGCGGAACTCGCGCTTCGGGAATGCGGGGTCGACGTCGCGCTCGGCTCGGGCGTGGCCGCGGCGCAGCGCTGGTACGCCGAGTCGGTGTGAGCACCCGCTGGCGGGTCGTCGTCACCCGCCGTCTGCCGGCGGCGGTCGAGGCGGCGCTCGCGGAACGATTCGAGGTCCAGCGCAACGACGACGACCACCCGTTCACCGTGGCGGAGCTGCGCGCCGCGATTGCGGACGCCGATGCGGTGCTCCCGACCGTCACGGACCGCTTGACCGCCGAGGTCTTCGCCGATGCGACCGGGCGCTGCAAGGTAATCGCGAATTTCGGCGTGGGGGTCAACCACATCGATCTCGACGCGGCCGCGCGCGCGGGCTGCGTCGTCACGAACACGCCGGATGTGTTGACGGATGACACCGCCGATCTCGCGATCCTGCTGATGCTCGCCGTGTTCCGTGGCGCCGGCGCGGGGGAGCGTCGGGTGCGCTCGGGCCAGTGGTCCGGCTGGGGCCCGACCACCGACCTCGGCCGCCGCCTCACCGGGAAGACCCTCGGCATCGTCGGGTTCGGCCGGATCGGCCAGGCCGTGGCGACTCGGGCGCGCCTCGGGTTCGGGATGCGGGTGCTCGCCTGGGGCCGCCGTCGTCCGGCGCCGGACGCGCTGTCCGGGGTCACCTGGGTCGACTCGCTCGACGTGCTGCTCCCGCAGGTCGACGTGCTCAGCCTGCACACGCCCGGTAGTGCCGCGACACGGCATCTGATCGACGCGTCTCGGTTGGCACGGCTACGGCCGGACGCGGTGGTGGTGAACACCGCGCGCGGCGACGTCGTCGACGAGGCCGCCCTGATGGCGGCGCTCGAGGCCGGGCGGCTCGCGGGCGCGGGGCTCGACGTCTACGAACGCGAGCCGGTCGTGCACCGGGGCCTCCTCGGCCGGGACGACGTGGTGCTCCTCCCGCATCTCGGGAGCGCCACGGTGGAATCCCGGGTCGCGATGGGGCTCCGTGCCGTCGAGAACCTCGCTGCCGTCCTCGAGGGCCGCACGCCGCGCGATCGCGTCGCCTGACGCGCTTGCTCCGCGCGGTGGGCGGTCTAGCTTTCTCTCATCACCCCCCACCGTACGAGCGATGACCACTTACAAGTACGCCGTCGTGCCCGCGAAGGGCGAGCGCATCGAGGCCTCCGGCGGCGAGTTCCGCGTCCCCGACCAGCCGATCATCCCGTTCATCGAGGGCGACGGCACCGGCCCTGACATCTGGCGCGCCAGCGTGCGCGTCTTCGACGCCGCCGTCGAGCGTGCGTACGGTGGGAAGAAGAAGATCCACTGGATGGAGGTCCTCGCCGGCGAGAAGGCGCACACGACGACCGGCGAGTGGATGCCCCAGGAGACGCTCGAGGCGGTGCGTGAATTCAAGGTCGCCATCAAGGGCCCCCTCACCACGCCCGTCGGCGGTGGGATCCGCTCGCTGAACGTCGCGCTCCGGCAGGAGCTCGATCTCTACGCCTGCATCCGTCCCGTGCGGTACTTCGAGGGCGTCGGCGCGCCGGTGAAGCATCCTGGCAAGGTCGACATGGTCATCTTCCGCGAGAACATCGAGGACGTGTACTCGGGGATCGAGTTCCGCGCGGGGACCCCGGAGGCCGAGAAGCTCCGTCGCTTCATCGAGACCGAGTTCGGGAAGAAGATCCGCCCCGAGTCGGCGATCGGCATCAAGCCGATGTCGGCGTTCGGCTCCAAGCGGCTCATCGAGATGGCGCTCCGGTACGCGCTCAAGCAGGGCCGCGCCTCCGTGACGATGATGCACAAGGGCAACATCATGAAGTTCACCGAAGGGGGCTTCCGCGACTGGGGCTACGAGCTGGCGAAGGAGAAGTTCGCGGGGACGGTCGTGGCCGAGGCCGACCTGCAGGGTGCCGCGCCGGCTGGTACGGTCGTGCTCAAGGACCGCATCGCCGATTCGATGTTCCAGCAGATCCTGCTGCGTCCGGACGAGTACTCGGTCGTGGCGTGCCCGAACCTGAACGGCGACTACATCTCCGACGCCCTCGCCGCCGAGGTGGGTGGCCTCGGGATCGCGCCGGGCGGCAACGTCGGCGACGAGGCGGCGGTCTTCGAGGCGACGCACGGCACCGCGCCGAAGTACGCCGGGCTCGACAAGATCAATCCGGGTTCCGTCATCCTCTCGGGCGTGATGATGCTCGAGCATATGGGGTGGGACGCCGCGGCCAAGCTGATCATCACCGGTCTCGAGCGGGCGATCAGCGCGAAGACGGTGACCTACGACCTCGCGCGGCAGATGCCGGGCGCGACGGAAGTGTCCACCTCCGGATTCGCGGACGCGATCATCAAGGGGATGGCGTGACCGCGATCGCGTACGCTCTGCGCGCGGGTGATCCGGCCCGCATCGCGACGCCGCTCCTCGCGGTCCTCCTGCCGGGCGACCCGTCGGTACCGCGCGCGCTCGCCGGGCTCGACCGTGTCTATGGCGGCCTGATCACTCGGGCCGTCCGGCAGCGCGACTTCCGCGGGGGCCGCGATGAGACGCTCCTGCTCCTGCGGCCGGGGTCCGGTGGCGGGCCCGAGCGCGTTCTGCTCATTGGCATGGGGTCGGCGGAGGCGGTGAAGGGCATCACGCGCGCCGCCGGCATCGCCGGTCGGCGTGCGAACGGGATGGGTGTGGGCGCGATGACGCTCTGGGCGCCGGCGCTCGACGGCGCCGCGCTCGAAGGGGCGGTGGCGGGAAGCGGCCTCGGTGCCTGGGTCTTCCGGGACCTCCAGGCCGCGCCGCCACCGGCGCAGCGCCGGAAGCCACTCGCGCGCGTCACCTGCGTGGTCTCCAAGGTGACCGCCGCGGCCAAGGCCGCGCTCGCGGCGGGGCAGGCGGTCGCTGAGGGGCAGCGGCTCGCCCGGCAGCTCGGGATGCTCCCCGGGAACGTCTGCACGCCGGAGTATCTCGCCCGTACCGCCCGCGAGATCGCGAAGCGTCACCGCCTGAAGGTCAGCGTGATGGGCCGTCGTGAGCTGACGCGGCTCAAGATGGGGTCGTTCCTCGCGGTGGCGCAGGGCACCCGCCAGGACCCGAAGCTCATCGTGCTCGAGTACCGCGGCGGACGCCGCGGCGAGGCGCCCGTCGCGCTCGTCGGGAAGGGACTCTGCTTCGATACCGGCGGCGTGTCGATCAAGCCGGCGCTCGGGATGGAGACGATGAAGTTCGATATGTCCGGCGCCGGCGCCGTTCTCGGCGCGATGGAGGCCATCGCGCGGATGAAGCTCAAGGTGAACGTCGTCGGCCTTGTCGGCTCCACGACGAACGTCGTCGACGGCGACGCGGTGAAGCCCGGCGACGTGGTCCGTGCGAGCAACGGGAAGACGATCGAGATCCAGAACACCGACGCGGAGGGACGGCTCGTCCTCGCCGACGTGCTGCACTATGCGAAGCGCTATCGGCCGCAGGCGGTCGTGGATGCGGCGACCCTGACCGGGGCCTGCGTGATCGCGCTCGGGCACGTCACGATGGGGGTGATGGGGAACGATCAGGCCGTCGTCGACGAGGTGCTGGCGGCCACCACCCGGGCGGGCGAGCCGGGGTGGCCGCTCCCGATGTTCGAGGAGTACAAGGAGCTCCTCAAGTCGGACAGCGCCGATCTCCGCAACATCGGCGGGCGCTCGGCGGGGACCATCACCGCGGGGCTCTTCCTCGCCGAGTTCGCCGAGGGGATGCCGTGGGTGCACCTCGATGTCGCCGGCACCGCATACTCCGAGACCGACCTCGGCATCATGCCGAAGGGGTCCACCGGGACGCCGGTGCGGACCTTCGTCGAGTTCGTCCGCGGGAGAGCCCGCTGAGCTTCCGGCTGACGTGCGCGGTGGTGGTCGGCGCCCTGGCGCTGAGCGCCACCGGCGCGTCCGCGCAGGCGCCGACGGCCGTCCCGCTCCCCGCGCGACCGACCGCGGCGGAGCCGGCGGTCCCCGCGGCGACGGACACAACACTCACCGCCGCCGATTCGATCGCGCGGGACACGGTGCGGGCGCCGCTCGCCGTCTCGCATCGACCGCTCACCCCGGAGCGGCGCGGGGCGCGGTACGTCTGGGACCGTCAGGCGATCTTCGCCAACGGTGCCGTCACGCTCACCGACCTCCTCGCGGATGTCCCGGGTGTGACTGTCGCGAACGCGGGGTTCATCATGGCGCCGACCGCGACGAGTTGGTACGGCGATGTCGGCCGCGTCCGGGTCTATCTGGACGGCGTGGAGCTCGATGACCTCGACGCGCGCACGGGTGGCGTCGCCGATCTCGCGACGATTCCGCTCTGGTATCTCGAGGAGGTCGCGGTCGAGCGGGGTGCGGGGGAACTGCGCGTGCATCTGCGGTCGTGGCGCGTCCGCTTCACCGTCCCGACGACCCGGACCGACATCCTCACGGGGTCGGAGAACACGAATCTCTACCGCGGCTTCTACGGCAAGCGGCTACGGAACGGCGGTGCGATCCAGTTCGGCGCCCAACAATCATCCACGACCAGCGTCCGGACCGGGGGGGATGGAGACGCCCTCAGTCCGTTCGGTCGGATCGGATGGGCGCGCGGCCGACTGAGCGTCGACGCGATGGCCGCGAAGTTCGGTCGCATCCGCTCTCCGATGTCCCGCGATGTGCTGGCCGGCGCCCCGGTCCAGAACGCGATCCCACGTTTCGAGGGCGATGACGGCTACGCGCATCTGCGAGCCGCCTGGGGGAGCCCCGACACCGTCGGGCTCTGGATGCAGGCGATCGCCAGCGCGCAGCGGCACCGCGAGACCGGGGACACGACCCCGGGGGCGGACACCGCCGTCTCGCAATCGCAGTTCGTGCTGTCGGCGGGTGGGAATCGATGGGGGATCGACCTCGCCGGCACCGCGCGCCTCCGCGTCCGCGCCTCGGAGTCGCGGCTGGCGACCGCGGTTCGCGCGTCCTGGACGGGCCGATGGGCGTCGGTGTCGGCCTTCGCCGAGACGGCGGGGCCGGACTCGACCGATCGCCTCGACGTGGTCGGGTCGGTGTCGCCCATCCGGTGGGTCCAGCTCCAGCTGGGGTACGGCGTGCGCCGTCCGAGCGGGGACTCGACACCACGTCCCACCGTCTCCGCGGCGCGCGCGAGCCTCACGGCGTTCGCGTACGGGCGATGGCTCTCGGCCGGGCTGGTCCATCGGACCGCGGCCACCACGCCCGCCCTGGTGGTCTTCGACCCGCGGTTCGGTCCTGCGGACCTCACGGCGGCGACCGGCCTCGAAGTCAGCGCCGGCGGGACGCTCTGGGGTCCCTTCTCGTTCGGATGGCGAGGGCTCCGCTGGCAGGAGCCGGGGCCCTACCGGCCGCAGGTTGAATCCCGGGCGGAGCTCCGCGTGGCATCGGATTTCCGGCGCCAGATCAAGCGCGGGACCTTCGGCCTCTCCGCCGCGGCGATTCACGAGTATCGGGGGGGGATGTCTGTCCCTCTGGCCGCCGGCGGTACCCGCGAGACCCTCGGCGCCTCCTTCATCGGCACGGTGCTCGATATGCGGCTCGGGAGCGCGCACATCTTCTGGCACAATCGGAACGCGGTCGGGAAGGTCTACGAGACGGTGCCAGGCTTCTTGATGCCTCGCTTGGTGCAGCTCTACGGCGTCCGTTGGGATTTCTGGAACTGACCCAACGTCACATTGCCCAAGTTGCGGTGGCAACGTAACTTAAGTGGCTATGGTAATCCGGAGCATGACGGGGTTTGGCACGGCCGAGGGGCCGGTGGGGGGCTCGCGCGTCAGCGTGGAGCTCCGCTCGGTGAACCATCGCTTCTTCAACCCCTCCATCAAGCTCCCGACGCCCTTCCTCGCGTGGGAGGGTGAGGTGCGCGAGCTGCTCCGGCAACGCATCGCACGTGGGCACGTCACCGCGTTTGTCCGCATCGAACAGGCGACCAGCACGGGGGCCGTCGCCATCGACGAGGCCCGGGTGGCCTGGTACGCCGCCGAACTCCGCCGCTTGCAGGAGGCGCACGGGTTGTCAGCCGGGATCGAGATCGGGACGATCCTCCGCCTCCCCGACGTGGTGCGTGTGGCACGGGAGGAGGAGGTCATCGGCGAGGCGACCTCGGCCGAGCTCCTCGCGGTGGTGGAGGCGGCTACGGCGTCCCTGCAGGCGATGCGCGCGACCGAGGGGGCACGCCTCGCCACCGTCGTGAGCGACCGACTCACGCTGATCGAGCGGGCCGTGGCGCGGATCGCCGCCCGGGCGCCCGAGCGCCTCGCGGCCCAACGGCAGCGGCTCCAGGAGCGCGTCGCGGAGCTCACCGGCGGGGTCGGGATCGATCCCCAGCGGCTCGCCCACGAGGTGGTCCTCCTGGCGGACAAGCTCGACGTCGGGGAGGAGCTCGACCGGTTCGCCTCTCACATCGCCGCCTTCCGCGAGACGTTGCAGGGGGGCGGGGCGGAGCCGGTCGGGAAGCGGCTCGGCTTCCTCCTGCAGGAGCTGCTCCGGGAGGCGAACACCACCGGAAGCAAGGCGAACGACGCCGCGATGCTCCAGGAGGTCGTGGCGATCAAGGAGGAGCTGGAGCGGATCCGCGAGCAGGTGGAGAACCTCGAGTGAGCGGCCAGCCCTTCCTGCTCGTCCTGTCCGCGCCTTCCGGGGGCGGGAAGACGACGATCGCCCGGGAGCTCCTCCGGTCCCGGTCGGACCTTGGCTATTCGGTCTCCTGCACCACCCGGGCCCCCCGGGTCGGCGAACAGGACGGCGTCGATTATCATTTCTTGAGTCCCGAGGCCTTCGCGGCCCGCGTGGCGGACGGGGCGTTCGCCGAGTGGGCGGAGGTGCACGGGCGGCGCTACGGCACCCTCCGGTCGGAAGTGGAGCGGGTCCTCGCGTCGGGGCGGCATGTGCTGTTGGACATCGACGTGCAGGGAGCACGGCAGGTGGTGGCGGCGTTCCCGGACGCGGTGACGGTCTTCATCGTCCCGCCGAGCGTCGACGTGCTCGTCACGCGGTTGCAGGGCCGGCAGTCGGAGTCGCCGGAGGCGTTCCAGGTGCGGCTGCGCAACGCGCGGCACGAACTGCGGGACGCCGAGCGGTACCAGTATCTGGTCGAGAACGACGACCTCGCGCAGGCGGTGCGTCGCGTGGGGGAGATCATCGAGAGTGAGCAGCTCCGGCGCGAGCGGTTGCCGGCGCTGGGAGAGAAGGTCGAGGCCGTGATCGCTCGCCTGGTCGAAGGACTGGAGCGCGCGGTGCCGGCCACCACGTAGTCGGTCGTCACCCGTTTCCCACCGAGGTTCCCATGCAGGTGTTCACCCCCGCGGACGTCACCCGTCACGCGACCAACAAGTACCTCTCCGTCCTCGTGGCGGCGAAGTACGCCCGCGTCCTGAACGAGTTCCCGCGTTACGGCTCCAAGCCGGGCGAGAAGAAGCTCACGACTCGTGCGCTCGAGGACCTGTCGGGCGGGGACATCGAGTACCGCGTCGTCCCGCGTCGTCGCGCGACGGGCGAGTAACCCCGCGGACCCGGCACGCCCCGGATGCGACCGTTCGAGGGTCGGCGCATCCTCCTCGGCGTGACCGGGGGGATCGCGAGCTACAAGTCCGCGTGGCTCGCGCGGCGCCTCGCGCAGGCCGGCGCCGTCGTCGACGTCGTTATGACCCGATCCGCCCGGGAGTTCATCGGGGCGGTGACCTTCGAGGCGCTCACGGGGCGTCCCGTCCACCACGCGCTGATCGGTGAGGGCCACGCCCTCGATCATATCCGGCTGGCCAAGTCCGCCGAGCTCGTCATCGTCGCGCCGGCCACCGCGGAGTTCCTCGCCCGCGCCGCGCACGGCCACGCCGACGACCTCCTCCTCGCCTGCCTCCTCGCCACGACCGCGCCGGTCCTCGTCGCGCCGGCGATGAACGACGCCATGTGGGCGAATGGCCAGGTGCAGGCGAACGCGGCGCAGCTGCGCGCTGCGGGACGCATTGTCCTCGAGCCGGGCACGGGGCCGCTCGCCTCCCCCGATGAGGGAGCGGGGCCGGGGCGGATGCCCGAGCCGGACGAGATCGTCGTTCACGCCGGACGCCTCCTCGAACCCGTGCAGGATCTCCGCGGTCGCCGGGTGATCGTCACCGCGGGCCCGACCCGCGAGCCCCTCGATCCCGTCCGCTTCCTCTCCAACCAGTCGACGGGGAAGATGGGCGTCGCGCTCGCCGAATCCGCGTGGCGACGTGGCGCCGAGGTGATCCTGATCCACGGCCCGTTGCAGGTGGCACCGCCGCTCGGTGGCATCTGCCGTCGCGCCGTCGAGACCACGGCGGAGATGGCCGCTGCGGTGCGCGAGGAGTTGCCGACCGCCGACGTCCTCGTGATGGCCGCGGCCCCGGCCGACTTCCGGCCGGCGGCGGTGGCGTCGGCCAAGATCAAGAAAGTCGAGGGGCAGCCACCGGCGCCGGTCGCGCTTGTGCCGACGGAGGATATCCTTGCGGCGACCCGTGACGCCCGGCCGGTGGGCCTCGTCGCCGTGGGGTTCGCGCTCGAGACCGATGACCTCGAGGCGAACGCGACGAAGAAGCTCTCGGCCAAGGGGCTCGATCTCATCGTCGCGAACAGCGCCCGCGAGGCGGGTGCCGGCTTCGGCTACGACACCAACCGCGTGACCCTCCTCGGCGCCGACGGGTCACGGGAGGCGCTGCCGCTGCTGTCGAAGGCCGAGACCGCGGACGCGATCTGGGATCGACTGCCGGGCGCGCGATGAGCGACGCGCACGAGCGGCTCCTCGCGTATCTCCGCCAGCGCCGCGAGCTGGGGGAGTCGGAATTCGTCCTCGACGGGCTGAGTGTCGAGGAAGCGTTCCGCGTGATCGCCCAGCGGGCGACGCCCCCGAGCGCGCCTCCGTCTGCGGGGACGACGGCCCGCTCGGCCGCCGCGGCGCCGATGCCCCCCGCCGCCCCTCCGGACACGGCGTCTCGGCGGGCGGCGGCGGAAGCGGCCAAGGACGGCGATTGGCGCGAGGCGCTCAAGGCCATCGACGCGGCGCCGGGCCGGTCCGCCGCCCCCCGGCCGGCGCGTGCGGAAACGACCCCGTCTCCCGCGGCTCCGGCGCCATTGGCGGACCCGGCGGCCTCCGAACCGGTCCCCGCGGCGCTCGCCTCGCGTGCCACCGGCCCGGTGCCGCCCCAAGACGCCTCGCACCGACGCGAGGTCGGGGCAGGGGCCGCCGGCAGCGGCCGGGAGGATCTCACCACCCTCGACGCCGTAGCGGCCGCGATCGCCCGCTGTCAGGCCTGCACGCTCTCCGGCACCGCCCGGAATCACGTCCCCGGTGAGGGGAATCCGGCCGCCCGCTTCGTGGTAGTCGGAGAGGCCCCGGGGGAGACCGAGGATGAGCTGGGGCGTCCCTTCGTCGGCAAGTCCGGGGAGTTGCTCACCAAGATCCTCGACGCCATCAAGTTCAAGCGCGAGGACGTCTTCATCTGCAACGTCCTGAAACACCGGCCCCCGGGGAATCGGAATCCCTCCCCGGCGGAGATCACGGCCTGCCGGCCGTTCCTGCTCCGGCAGCTGGAGCTCCTGCAGCCCAAGGTGATCCTGGCGCTGGGGACGTTTGCCGCGCAGACGCTCTTGGAGACAGATTCCCCGATCGGGAAGCTGCGCGGTCTGGAGCACCGCTACCACGGGATCCCGCTCGTCGCCACGTACCACCCCGCCGCGCTCCTGCGGAACCCCAATTGGAAACGCCCGGCCTGGGAAGATGTCCAGCTCGCCCGTCGAATTTTCGATCGCCCCTAAGTCGACCAACGTCGACCCCTTCCGTGACCGCCGGCCCCCCTGGTCGGAGGACGCGGAGCGTGCCGTGCTCGCGGCGATGCTCCTCTCGTCGGACGCGATCGTCACGGCGGCGGAGTTCGTCACCGAGGACATGTTCTACCGCGAGGGGCATCGCCGCCTCTTCCGGGCGATGCTCACCGTGCACGGCGGCGGGGCGGTGGTCGATCCGCTCACGCTCGCGAACGAGCTCGAGCAGCGGGGCGACCTCACGGCCGCCGGTGGAAAGGAGTACATCGGCGGGCTTCTCGACGAGGTGCCGACGGCGGCGAACGTCGAGCATCACTGCCGCATCGTGCGCGAGAAGGCGCTTCGGCGCCGGCTGATCGAGACCGCCACGGCACTCGTCCGCGAGGGGCACGAGAGCCCCGCCGATGCCGCGGAACTGCTGGACCTCGCCGAGCACAAGATCCTCGAGCTCAACGACAGCCGCGGCAGCGAGGGGTTCGTCAAGATCAAGTCGCTGCTCTGGTCCGCGATGGAGCGCATCGAGCAGCTCCGCACCGCGGGGGGCTCGCTCACCGGCGTCCCGTCGGGGTTCAAGGACCTCGATCAGATGACGCTCGGCTTCCAGCCCTCCGACCTCGTCATCGTCGCGGCCCGGCCGTCGATGGGGAAGACGGCGTTCGTGCTCAACATCGCGCAGTACGCCGCGATCGAGGGCGGCGTGCCGACCGCGATCTTCTCCCTCGAGATGAGCACGGAGTCGCTCCTGCTGCGTATGCTCGCGTCCGAGGGGTACGTCGATGCGCAGCGACTCCGCTCCGGTGCGTTGACGGCGCAGGACGCGTCGAATCTGGCGAAGGCGGCCGCCCTCCTCGGGCAGGCGCCCGTCTGGATCGATGACACGCCGGGGCTGAGCGTGCTCGAGCTCCGCTCGCGCGCGCGGCGGCTCAAGACCCAGGCCGACATCGGCCTGATCATCGTCGACTACCTGCAGCTCGTCTCGGGGCCCGCCAACTCCGAGAGCCGGCAGCAGGAGGTCTCGATGATCTCCCGTTCGCTCAAGGCGCTCGCCAAGGAGCTCAAGGTGCCGGTGCTGGCCCTCTCGCAGCTGTCGCGCGCCTCCGAGCAGCGCGGCGGCGAGAACCGGAAACCGCAACTCTCGGACCTGCGCGACTCCGGCGCGATCGAACAGGACGCCGATGTCGTGCTCTTCATCTACCGGCCGGAGATGAACGAGCGGCCGTACGATGAGGCGGGGAATCCCCGCATGGTCCCCGGGATGGCCGACGTCCCGCTCGATGGGTACGCCGAGGTGATCGTCGGGAAGCAGCGCAACGGCCCGACGGGCTATGTGAAGCTCCACTTCCGCAAGCAGCACACGCGCTTCGAGAACTGGACCAGCCGACAGCCGAACGGGTGAAGGCGAAGTCCGTCTATCGCTGCACCGAATGCGGTGCGGAATCGCTCCGCTGGGCCGGGCGTTGCGAGGGCTGCGGGGAGTGGAACACGCTCGTCGAGGAGGCCGTCGCGGCGAAGGCGCCGGCGGGGAAGGGCGCCGGTGCGGCACGCCGAAAGGCGGGGGCCGCCTCGTTCGGGGACGGCGGGTCGGTCCGGGAGACGCCGCGGCTGCGGGATGTCCGCGGCGAGGAGTCGCATCGGCTGCGCACCGGCCTCGGGGAGTTCGACTTCGTCCTCGGCGGCGGCGTCGTGCCAGGCGCGATGGTCCTCATCGGAGGGGAGCCGGGGATCGGGAAGAGCACGATCCTCCTGCAGGTCGCCGCACTCCTCGAAGGCGCTGGGCATCGGACCCTGTATGTCAGCGGCGAGGAGTCCCCGCTCCAGGTGAAGCT
>CAZGIE010000018.1:0-12376 GCA_964526485.1 uncultured Gemmatimonas sp.
GGGGCGCGCGAGACACCGAAGCCCGACGATCCCGCCTTCGACGCGGTCGCCGCGCCCGTGGTCCGCGGCAACGCGATCGCCCTCACCGGCGCCGCGGCCGCCGCGCGCGCCCAGGGGTGGCATGTCGTGACCGATCCCGCGCCGCTGCACGGCGACGCCACCGCCGCGGGGGGCGTGATCGCGCACCTCGCTCGCCGGGCCGCCCCGGGCACCGTCCTGCTCTGGGGCGGGGAGACGTCCGTCCGACTTCCGGCGGATCACGGCCTCGGCGGCCGCTGCCAGCAGATGATGCTCGCCGCGGTCGATGTCCTTGCCGACGCCCCCGCCGCGGTGACGCTCCTCGCCGCCGGCACCGATGGGCGCGACGGCCCCACCGACGCGGCGGGGGCGATCATCGACGAGGGGTGCGCCATCGGGCCGACCGCACGGCGCACCGCGCTCCTACGCTGCGACGCACACCCGACACTCGGTGGCGTCGGGGCCCTCCTCCCGGCGCGCGTCACCGGGACCAACGTGATGGATCTCGTGGTGGCGATCCGCTCCTGACCCCGTGAGATTTCTCGGATGACCGCTCGCGCCCCGTTCACCCTCGCCGTCATCCAGGACGGCGTCGAGGCCACCGCCGCCGAGACCCTCGTCGCGACCGAGGCGCGCATCCGCGCCGCCCACGCGAAGGGGGCGCAGGTGATCTGCCTGAAGGAGCTCTTCAACGCGCCGTACTTCTGCAAGCGGCTCGACGCGTCACGCTTCGACCTCGCCGAACCGGTCGATGGCCCGACCGTCACGCGTCTGCAGGCGGTCGCGCGCGAACTCGCCGTCGTCCTCGTCGTCCCGTTCTACGAGCGGCAAGCCGCCGGCGTCTATCGCAACAGCGCCGCCGTGATCGACGCCGACGGCACGCTGCTCGGCGCCTATCGCAAGATGCACATCCCGCACGACCCGCTCTTCGAGGAGAAGTACTACTTCGCCCCCGGGGAGTCGGACCGCCCCGTGCAGCCCGCCGGCGCGCGTGGCCCCGACGGCGAGGCGGGGGGCTTCATGGTCTGGAAGACGCGCTATGCGACGATCGGCGTGCTCATCTGCTGGGACCAGTGGTACCCCGAGGCCGCGCGCATCACCGCGCTCCTCGGCGCCGACCTGCTGATCTACCCCACCGCGATCGGCTGGCATCCGGCGGAGAAGGCGGAGTGGGGCGCGGCGCAGGTCGACGCCTGGCGCACCGCGCAGCGCGCGCACGCGATCGCGAACGGCGTCTATGTGGCGGCCCCGAATCGCACGGGCTTCGAGGCCGAGGCCGGCACCGACGGACTGGAGTTCTTCGGCCACTCGTTCATCTGCGATCCCTACGGCCGGTACCTCGCGCAGGCCGAGACGGGGGAGACGACGCTGATCGCCACCTGCGACCCGGCGCTCATCGAGTACACCCGTCGCAACTGGCCCTTCCTGCGCGATCGCCGCGTCGACGCGTACGAGCCGATCCTCAGCCGGTGGCTCGGGTCGTGACCGCCCCGGCGGCCGGCGTGCGCTGGCCGGCGGAGTGGGAGCGCCACGACGCCACCTGGATCGCCTGGCCCCACCACGAGCCGGACTGGCCGGGGAAGTTCGGCCCGATCCCGTGGGTCTACGCCGAGATCACCCGCGCCCTCGCGGCGCACGAGCCGGTGCACATCCTCGTGCACGACGAGGCCACGGAGGCGGAGGCGCGGCACTGCCTCGCGATGCACGAGGTCCCCGAGGCACGCGTGCACCTGCACCGCTGCCCCACCGACCGCGTCTGGCTCCGTGACTCGGGCCCCACCGGCGTGCACCGCGCCGACGGCTCGGTGGAGTGGCGGCACTGGGGCTTCAACGCCTGGGCCAAGTACGACAACCATGCGGCCGACGCGCGGATCGGCGCCTTCGTCGCGGCGCACACCAGACACCCCGTCACGCAGCCGGGGCGCCACGACGGGCGCGGGCGCGTGATCCTCGAGGGGGGCGGCATCGAGACCGACGGCCGCGGGACGATGCTCGTGACCGAGGAGTGGCTCCTCACCGACGTGCAGGTGCGGAACCCGGGGTTCACCCGCGCCGACTACGAGCGGATGTTCGCCGAGCAACTCGGCATCACGAAGACGATCTGGCTCGGCGAGGGGTGCGTCGGCGACGACACCCACGGCCACGTCGACGACATCGCGCGCTTCGTCGCGCCCGGAGTCGTGGTGCTCGCGCACGAGCCCGACCCCGCCGACGAGAACCACGCGCGCTCGGCGGACAACCTGCACCGCCTGCAGGGTGCGACCGACGCGACGGGCGCCCCGATCCGCACCATCACGCTCCCCTACCCGCGTCCGGTCGTGATGGACGGCACGCGGCTCCCGGCGAGCTACGCGAACTTCTACATCGCCAACGGCGTCGTGATCGTCCCGACCTTCAACGATGCGAACGATCGCCTCGCGCTGAACACCCTCGCCGAGTGCTTCCCGGACCGGCAGGTGGTCGGGATCCACGCGGTCGACCTCGTCTGGGGGCTGGGCACGTTGCACTGCCTGACGCAGCAGCAGCCCGCGGCCGCACCGCGCTGATGCCGCGCGCCACGCTGGCCCCGGTGCCGGCCGGCACCCCGGCCGTCCTCCTCCTGAGCGGCGGACTCGACTCGACGACCGTGCTCGCCCTCGCGACCGAGGCGGGGTACGCCGTGAACGCGCTCACCTTCCGGTATGGGCAGCGGCACGGCGTCGAGATCGACCGCGCCCGCGCCATCGCCGAGCGCTACCGGGTGGCGCGACATGTGGTGGTGGACATCGACCTGCGCCTCTTCGGCGGATCGGCGCTCACGGCGGATGTCGACGTGCCGAAGGACCGGGACGCGGCGGCGATGGCCGAGGGGATCCCGGTGACGTACGTCCCGGCGCGGAACACGATCTTCCTCTCCTTCGCGCTGGCGTGGGCCGAGGTGCTCGGCGCCACCGACCTCCTGATCGGGGTGAACGCGCTCGACTACAGCGGCTACCCGGATTGTCGGCCCGACTACATCGCCGCCTACGAGGCGATGGCGAACCTGGCGACGAAGGCGGGAGTCGAGGGGACGGCCCGCACGCGGATCCTGACGCCGCTCATCGCCTGTTCCAAGGCGGACATCATCCGCACGGGGCGCGCTCTGGGCCTGGACTATGCGGAGACGATCTCCTGCTACGACCCGACGCCGTCCGGGGAACCCTGTCAGCGGTGCGACGCCTGCGCGCTCCGCGCGAAGGGGTTCGCCGAGGCGGAGGAGGCGTAGGTGTACACCGTGAAAGAGATCTTCTACACGCTGCAGGGGGAGGGCGTGCACGCGGGTCGGCCGGCGGTCTTCTGCCGCTTCAGCGGGTGCAATCTCTGGACCGGTCGCGAGGCGGACCGTGGGTCCGCGACTTGCACCTTCTGCGACACCGATTTCGTGGGGGTGGGTCCGGACGGGGGGCGGTTCGCGACCCCGGAGGCGCTGGCGGAGGCCGTGGCCGATCGGTGGCCGGCCGGTGCCGGGGGACGCCCCTACGTGGTCTGCACCGGTGGGGAGCCCCTATTGCAGCTGGATGCGGCGGCGGTCGACGCCTTCCACCGCCAGGGCTTCGAGGTGGCGGTGGAGACGAACGGGACGCAGTCGGTGCCGGCCGGAATCGACTGGGTCTGCGTGAGCCCGAAGGCGGATGCCCCCCTGGCCGTGACGGGGGGAGACGAGCTCAAGTTGGTGTATCCGCAGGAGTTAGCCCCTCCCGAGCGATTCGCCGGTATGGGGTTCCGGCACTTCCTGCTGCAACCGATGGACGGCACAGCGTTGGCGGCGAACACGGCGGCGGCGGTCGCCTACTGCCTGGCCCATCCCGGATGGCGGCTCTCGCTCCAGACGCACAAGGTGACGGGCGTGCGGTGACGTCCCGGCGCGTCGGTCGTCCGAACCGACCCGCCGGGACGTATTGACTGGGGCTAGCGCCGGGGGGACATTTGAGGGTCGAGTGCCCCCAACCTTGTAGGGGGCGCTCGGACCGTGCCGTCCGGCAGGGCGGCCGATCATACCCCAAGCACCCTGAGGTGTTCTCCGTATGCGCATTCGTTTCCTCAGCTCGGCCCTGGCCCTGCTCGGGCTCGTCGCCTCGGCGACGTCGGCACAGGCGCAGGCTGGCTCGGTCGCGGGACGCGTCACGCAGTCCGGCACCGGCAACCCGGTCGCCGCGGCGCAGGTCCAGGTGCTCGCCGGGACCGCCCGCATCGCCGTGGGCCAGTCCAGCGAGGACGGCAGCTACCGGATCGGCAACGTGCCGGCCGGTACCTACGCCGTCGTCTTCACCCGCATCGGCTTCTCGGCCAAGCGTGTCGACGCCGTGCGGGTGACCGCGGGCGGGACCGCGACGGTGAACGCCGAGATGTCGGAGCTCGCCGCGCAGCTCAACCAGGTCGTGACGACCGCGACCCGCGGCGCCGAGCCGGAGAAGATCCTCGACTCGCCGAACGCGATCTCCGTGGTGACCTCGGAGCGGATCGCGGAGCGCCCCTCGGTGACGGTGACCGACCACATCAAGGCGGCCCCGGGCCTCTCGATCTCGAACGGCGGCATCGTGCAGGCGAACATCGTCTCGCGCGGCTTCAACAACGCCTTCTCCACCGCGATGCTGATGCTGCAGGACTACCGGTTCGCCGGCGTCCCGTCGCTCCGCGTCAACGTGCCGTTCCTCTTCACCGGGACCGGCGATGATATCGACCGCATCGAGGTCCTGCAGGGTCCGGCCTCGGCGCTCTACGGCCCGAACTCCGGCGCCGGCGTGCTCCACGTGATCACGAAGTCGCCGTTCAACTCGCAGGGTTCGTCGATCACCCTCGACGGCGGCGAGCGCTCGCTGGCCCGCGTCGGCCTTCGTCACGCCGGCACGATCGGCAACACCATCGGCTTCAAGTTGTCGGGCGAGTACTTCACCGCCCGTGACTGGGAGTACACCGACCCGAACGAGGTCGACCTCGGCCCGACGGCGAACCCGCAGGCCCGTGCCTACTACGGTCTCTGGGGCGTCGGCCCGACCGGCACGCTCGACACGCGCGTCCCGGCCTCGCGCCTGAACCAGAACAAGTTCCGCAACTACGACCTCGAGAAGTACTCGGGCGAGGCGCGCCTCGACTGGCGTCCGAACGCCGAGACCGAGGCGATCACCACGATCGGCTACTCGAACATCGGCAGCGCGCTCGAGATCACCGGCACGTTCGGCGCCGCGCAGGTCAAGAACTGGAGCTACACCAACATCCAGCAGCGCTTCCGTCGGAAGAAGTTCTTCGCGCAGGTCTTCTACAACGCGTCGAACGCCGGCAACGCCAGCGCGACCGACGACAACGGCACCTTCTACCTCCGCACGGGCCTCCCGGTCGTCGACAACTCGACCGTGCTCGTCGGCCAGCTGCAGCAGGGCTTCAACCTCGGCGCGACGAAGTTCACGGCCGGTGCGGACTACATCGCGACCAACCCCGTCACCGAAGGCACGATCATGGGGCGGAACGAGGATGACGACGCGATCACCGAGATCGGTGCGTACCTCCAGATGACGCACCCGCTGACCGACCGTCTCGACTTCACGCTCGCGGCCCGCGGCGACCAGAACTCGCGCCTCGAGGGCGAGCAGTTCTCCCCGCGCGCAGCTTTCGTCTTCAAGGCGACGCCGACGCAGAATTTCCGCTTCACGTACAACCGCGCCTTCGGGTCGCCGGCCTCGTTCGCCTTCGGCCTCGACCAGTTCTCGGGCCAGAACGTGAACCTCGGCCCGGCGCTCGGGAACGTGCCGGTGCAGATCTTCGGCAACCCGTCGATGCGCGGGTGGAACTATGACCGCAGCTGCGACGCCGCGATCAACGGTGGCCTCTGCATGCGCTCGCCGTTCGGCGGCGCCGCCCCGGTGGCCGCGTCTGGTCACGTGATGGTCCCGGGCATCATGGCCGCCTTCGCCGGCCAGCTCGCCGGTGGCCTCGCCGCCCTCGGCCTCCCGTCCCCGGCCGTCGCGAACGTCGCGACCGCCCTCCGCGGCCTCACGCCGAATGCGACGCAGGTCCGCGGCGTGCTGCGCAACCTCGGCGCCCCAGGCACCCCGATCGTCCCCTGGACGAACCCGGTCAACCTGGCCCCGCTGAGCGCGAACTTCTCGAACACCTATGAACTCGGCTACAAGGGCGTCTTCAAGAACAACCTCCGCCTCGCCGTCGACTTCTGGTACCAGATCCGCCCGGCGGATCCGGCCACCCAGGTCGTCAACCTCGACGACGCGGTCTTCCTCGACCCGACCACCCTCGGCACCTACCTTGGCGCCGCGATGGGCCCGACCCTCGTCGCCAACGGCGTCCCGGCGCCCGCGGTCTCGACCGTCGTCACGAACTGGGTGACCTCGCTCGCCCAGGTCCCGGGCGGCCTGCTCAACTTCGATAACCCGAACTACGACAAGAACTACCTGGTCTTCACGTATCAGAACGCGATCGGGCAGATCGACGTCCGCGGCATCGATATCGCCGTCGACTACCTGTTCAACGACGTCTACTCGATTTCGGCCACGTACTCGAACCTCAACCGCAACGTCTGGACGAATGCGCCGAACGCCACGGCCGCGAACCCGCTGACGGCCAACGCGGCGAAGAACCGCGGCACCGTCACCCTGCGCTACGACAACCAGGCGCGTGGGATGACCGGCGAGCTCCGCACCCGCTACACCGGCGGTTTCCCGGTGAACTCGGGCGTCTACAACTCGTACAACCAGAGCACCCCGATCCGCTACGAGGCGGTGCCGTCGAACCTCTTCATCGACGCCGGTTTCTCGGTGTCGGTCCCGTGGCTCCAGAACACCCGCTGGGCGGTCAACGCCCAGAACCTGCTCGACAACCGGGTGAACTCGTTCATCGGCGTCCCGGACGTCGGGCGTATGGTGACGACGCGGCTCTCGTACACGTTCTGATCGATCCGGCCCACGGGCCGGGTAGGCGAAGCGGGGTGGGCCGGTCGGCCCACCCCGCTTCGTTTATGTTCCCTCCAGAGCCACCGCCCGTCCCGTCACGCCCGAGCCCGCCGCCATGTCCGCTCCTGCCGTCCCTCTGAAGCGTAAGACCGACTACGGTGTCGCCTGGGCGGAGACGCGCCGGCTGATGTGGCAGCACCGGGCCGCTCTCGGCGTGGGCCTCGTGCTCATGCTAGTGAATCGGGCGGCGGGCCTCGTCCTGCCCGGCAGCGTGAAGTGGATCATCGACGAGGGGATGCTCGGACAGGACTGGGCGCTCGTCACGCGGCTCGCGATCGCCGCCGGCGTCGCGACCCTCGTGCAGGCCGGGACGTCATTCGCCCTCTCCCAGGTCATCTCGGTCGCGGCCCAGCGCGCCATCACCGTCCTCCGGCGTCGCGTGCAGGCGCGACTGCTCCGGCTCCCGATCAGCTTCTTCGACGCCACACAGAGCGGCGTCCTCATCAACCGCGTGATGAACGATGCCGAGGGGATCCGGAACCTCATCGGCACCGGCATCGTGCAACTCGTCGGCGGGAGCCTCACCGCGGTCATCGCGCTCGCCTACCTGTTCTACCTCAACTGGTTCCTCACCGCCTGCACGCTGGGCTTCCTCGCCATCTTCGGCGGGGTGATGGCGTACGCCTTCCAGAAGCTCCGGCCCATCTTCCGCGACCGCTCGAAGATCCAGGCCGAGGTCTCGGGGCGGCTCGGGCAGGCGATGGGGGGCGCGCGCGTAGTGAAGGTCTACACCGCAGAGAAGCGCGAGGAGATCGTCTTCACCCGCGGGGCGCACCGGCTCTTCCGGAACATCGCTTCCACCATCACCGGGACGAGCGCGATCGCCGCGATCTCCACGGTGATCATCGGCGCGGTGGGCGTGCTCATCCTCGTGGTCGGCGGTCGTGCCGTGGCCGGCGGCACGATGACGATCGGCGAGCTCGTCTCCTACATCTTCTTCGTGGGCCTCGTCTCGTTCCCGGTCGTGCAGATGGCGTCGATCGGGACGCAGATCACCGAGGCGTTCGCGGGGCTCGACCGGATCCACGAGATCATGACGACGCCGACCGAGGATGACGACGACGCCCAGCGGGAGGTCCTCCGCGACCTCGACGCCGACGTCGTCTTCGATCAGGTCTCGTTCTCGTACCGCGACGGCGTCCCGGTGCTGCGCGACGTCTCGTTCACCGCGCCCGCGGGCTCGACGACCGCGCTGGTCGGGTCGAGCGGCTCGGGGAAGTCCACCCTCATCTCGCTCATCCTCGCCTTCAATCGACCGCAGGCGGGACGCGTCACCATCGGCGGGCAGGACCTCGCCACCCTCAAGCTCCGCGACTACCGCTCGACGCTCGGCGTCGTCCTGCAGGACAACTTCCTCTTCGACGGGACGGTGGCGGAGAACATCGCCTTCTCGAAGCCCGGGGCGACGTTGGCGGAGGTGCGCGAGGCGGCGCGCATCGCGCACTGTGACGAATTCGTCGCGGGGTTCCCCGATGGATACGACACGGTGGTGGGGGAGCGCGGCGTACGGCTCTCCGGCGGGCAGCGGCAGCGCGTGGCGATCGCGCGCGCGATCCTCGCCGACCCGCACATCCTGATCCTCGACGAGGCGACCTCGAGCCTCGACAGCGAGAGCGAGCGCCAGATCCGCGAGGCGCTCCAGATGCTCCGGCGCGGACGGACGACCTTCGTCATCGCGCACCGCCTCTCGACCATCCGCAGCGCCGACCAGATCCTGGTGCTCGAGGAGGGACAGATCGTGGAGCGTGGCAGCCACGCCGAGCTGATGGCCCTCAACGGCCGCTATCGGGTGCTCCACGACACGCAGCACGCGGTGGAGGCCGATCTCTTCCTGAATCCCGGGGAGGAGGGGGAGACGGCGCCGTCGGTGGTACCCACCGGCCGCTGAGCGGGCACCGGCCGCACCGGACGGCCTGACGCGTCGTCCGTCCCGTAAAGCGCGCCGCGCCGGCCAGTGGGCCGCGCGCGGCGCGCTCCGTCAGCTCAGCGGCGCTTCCCGCTGAGGCGCGACCCGTCACCCGGCATGGCCCACTCGCCCGTGACGGTGTCCCCGTCGAACTCGAGCGTCATGGTGGCGGAGTCGCCGGTCGGGATCGCGAGCGTGGCGACCATCTTGTTGCCGGGCAGCACGGCCTTGGAGACCGGGAAAGGCGGGACCGCGGCGCTGGTCACCGTGCCGGTCCATCCGCCGTCTTCGAGACGGACGAGCTCGACCTGTACATCCATCGGACTTCCCTGCGCCATCAGGGTGATGAGCCACTTGCCGGCGGGCTGCACGGCGGCAGGCGCCGCGACCGGGGCAGCCGCAGGGGCCGGCGAGGCCGCGCCGATCGTCGTGCCAGCGGGCGCGGGCCGAACAACCGGGGTTCCCGAGACGGTGGTGGCGGTGCTGCGGGTGGTCTGGCAGGCGGCCAGGAGCAGGACGAGCGGGAGGAGGGAGCGCATGGGATAAGGGCAGAGGTCAGGGACCAGGGATCAGGGATCAGGGACCGGGGCGAGCGGGCGCCACGAGACCCCGTGCAACCTGCCATACCATACCCGCCGACAGCAACCGGGATTTGGCACCTGGCCCCTGACACCTATCACCTCTCACCAGAGACCTCAGCCCTGCACCCCACCCCCGCTAGATTCCCCTGATGCCCGTCGCCCCCCGGCCGGCCGCCTTGGCCCCGATCGCGATCGCGACCTTCCTGACCCTGGTCCCGCTGACACTCCTCGTGCCGGCGCTGACCGAGCTGGTCGTCGACCGCCACGGGGGGACGCGGTTCCAGGCGCACCTCTTCGTCGCGCTCAACCAGCTCGCGGGGATCGTCGCGGTGCCCCTCGCGATGCGCTGGCATCGCCGCCTCGGGGCCACCCGCCGCTGGATCATCGCGCTCCTCGCCCTCGACGCCATCGCCTTCGTCGGGATGTGGCGTGCGGAGTCGCTCGGCGCGCTCTTCGTCTGGCGCATCCTCGACGGCGTAGCACACCTCCCCGCGCTCACCTTCCTCATGATCGCGGCCAATCGGGCCGGGGGCGCACGCCGCGGCGCCTCCCTCGGCCTCGTCGCGACGGCCCTGATGTTCGGCGTCGGCGTAGGCCTCCCGACGGGCGGCATCCTCGCCGCGCGCGACCCGCTCCTCGTCTATCCGGTCGGTGTCGTCCTGCTGGGGATCGCCGCCCTCGCGGCCATCGGCGTTCCCGCGACCGCAGTGGGCGCCCCCGAGGCGCCGCGCGGGACGACGGCCGCCGGCGCATCGACCGAGACGACAGCGCCCGGAGGGCGCTACCGCTGGGACCGCTCCGACCTCGCGAGCTGGATGCCGCTCGCCTATGGCTTCGCCGACCGCTTCCTGATTGGCGTTTTCTCGTCCTCGTTCACGATCTTCCTCGCCGAGCAACACGGTGTCGGGGTCCGCGAACGCGGGATGCTGATGGGACTCTTCCTCCTTCCCTTCGCCCTGCTCAACTGGCCCGCGGGTCGGCTCGCCGACCGGATGGGGTGGTTTCGTCCGATCATCATCGGGAACGTCGGCTTCGGCCTCGTCTATGCGACCTACGGCGTCCTCCCGCTCGCCTGGCTCCCGGTCGCGATGGTGCTCTCGGGGACGCTGAGCGCGCTGATGTTCTCGCCGAGCCTCGTCCTCGTGAGCGAGTTCGCGCGGCGTGGCGTCGGCGACGGACTCTTCGGCGCCTTCCAGGTGGCGGGCTCGTTCGGCTTCCTCGCCGGCCCCGTGGTCGGCGGCCTCCTCGTCGAGATGCTGCGCGATGCCGCCGACACGCCGCGGTGGGCGGCGATCTTCGCCTCCGTCGGCATCACGCTCGTCGTGCTCGGCCTCGTGAGCGCACGGATCCTCGGGCGGCTCGACGCGCGGTGGCGCGCGGAGGAGGTACGATGACCCCCGCCACGCCGGCGCACGGCGGGCGCGTGAACGTCCCCGCGATCGGAGCGCAGGTCCCGCGCCGCGGCAACGCCTTCACCACCTGGCTCGCCGTCTCCCTGATGCGCCTCACCGGGTGGCGCTTCGAGGGCGCCTTCCCCGACGTGCCCAAGTGCGTGCTGATCGTCGCACCGCACACCTCGAACTGGGACTTCCCGACCGGCATCATGGCGATGTACGCGCTCGGCATCCGCGGCACGTTCCTGGGCAAGCATACACTCTTCCGCTTCCCGCTCGGGATCGTGATGCGCTTCCTCGGCGGCGTCCCCGTCGACCGCGCCGCAGCGGGGGATGTCGTGGGCGAGACGGTCCGCCACGTGCAGTCGCATCCCAGCGCGCTGATCGTCATCTCCCCCGAGGGCACCCGCAGTCTGACGACGCGCTGGAAGTCGGGGTTCTATCGCATCGCCGAGCGGGCGCAGGTCCCGATCTTCCCGGTCGGGTTCGATTTCCCGCGGAAGACGATCGTCTTCCATCCGCTCGTCACCGTCACGGGCGACATGGACCGCGACGTGGCCGCGCTGCAGGCGCTCTATCGGCCGTCGATGGCGAAGTTCCCGACGAAGTACCTCGGCGGCGCACCGCCTCGCGCCTGACCGCGTCGGCCTGCATTCTTCCCGTATGTCCACCCGCCGCGACTTCCTCCTCGCCACCGGTGCCTTCGCCCTCGGCCCCGGACTCGCCACCGGCATGACGCAGGCCTTCGACCCGGCCGCCCCCCCAGTGCCCCGGCCGTCGGCGGACGCCGCCGCCGGGACCGCGGCCCTGCAGGGGATCGGCGTGCAGCTCTACATGCTGCGCAACCAGATGCGGCAGGATCCCGAGCGCACGCTCGCACGGATCGCCGAGCTCGGCTTCACCGAGATCGAATGGTGGGGGGAGTGGGGCCGCACGCCGGCGCAGCTCCGCGCCGCGCTGCAGGCCAACGGGCTCCGGGCGCCCTCCGCGCACTATGGGCTCGACGCGCTGCAGCCCGACCGCATCGGTCGCACCCTCGAGACGGCGGCCGCGATGGGGCACGGGACGCTCATCGTCGCCTCCACGAACGCGGCGGAGAACGGCACCCTCGATGCGTGGAAGCGCACCGCTGGCATCATCTCCGACGCGGGGCGTGCGGGCCGGAGCGCGGGGATCCGCACGAGCTATCACAACCACGACTACGAGTTCCAGCCGCTCGCGGGGAGCGACCGCGTCGAGATCTTCCTCGCCGAGACCGATGCGGCGGTCGTCGATTTCGAGCTCGACTGCTACTGGGCGTTCAAGGCGGGGAAGGATCCGGTCGCCCTGCTGCGGCGGCACGCGAGCCGCATCACGATGCTCCACCTCAAGGATTCCGCGGGCGGCCCCGCGCACGAGCAGCGCGACGTCGGCGCCGGCGTGATGGACTGGCGCGCGATCCTGACCGCCGCGCGCGCGGGCCGCGTGACGAACGTCTACGTCGAGCACGACAACCCG
>CAZGIE010000018.1:12386-19236 GCA_964526485.1 uncultured Gemmatimonas sp.
CGGACGCCTGGGCCACGGCGGCCGCCGGGCGCGCGCACCTGCGCACGCTGGGACTGTAAGCCCAGGTCGACCGCCGCCGGACGCACCTCGTCTCGACGGCGGTCGGCGCGGCGCTACTTCTTCATCACAGGGATCTTCCGCCCCGCCGGGTGGCTGACCTCGCTCTTCGGGACCTTCACCGTGAGCACCCCGTTCGCGAACTCGGCGTGCACCTTCGCCTCGTTCACATCGTTCGGGAATCGGAAGCTCCGCTCGAAGCTCCCGTAACTGCGCTCCCAGAGGTGCCAGGAGCGATCCTTGTCCTCCTCACGGCGCTCCTCCGCCTTCTGCCCCTTGAGGGTGAGCATCCCGTTGGCGATCTCGACGTCAACCGCGCTCGGTTCGATGCCCGGCAGCTCCGCGGTCACGACGTACTCCGTCGGCGTCTCCGTGGCCTCGACGGCGGGGGACCACATGGTGCGCTCCCATCGCCGCTCCTCGACCGACGGGAAGGGAAGGTCGAAGCCGAACGGCTCCTCGAGGAAGCGCTGGATGCGGTTCCGCATCCGGGTGATGTCGCGGTTGATGGAGGAGGTCGGGGTCTTGGTCAGCGCCATGGGCAGCTCCGGTGATGGGTGTCCCGAAGGGTGCCCCGCGGCCGCCCCGCCCACAGTCGGGCCGATGCCGCGCCCGGGTGGTAGATTTGCCTGCCGAGTCTGCCCGTCGTTCCCGTCCTTCTCTCCCCCCGAGGACCGATGTCCCAGCCCCGCAACGACCTCTATGACGTCGCCATCGTCGGCTCCGGAGCCGGCGGCGGCATGGCCGCCTACCAGTTGACCAAGGCCGGCGCCCGCGTGGTGCTCCTCGAGGCCGGCGGGATGTGGGACAACACGAAGGACTCGGCGATGCTCAAGATGCCGTACGACTCGCCGCGACGCGGGGCCTCGACCCCGGACCGGCCGTTCGGCGAGTGGGACGCCTGCATCGGCGGGTGGAGCATCCCCGGCGAGCCGTACACCAAGGCCGAGGGGACGAAGTTCGACTGGTGGCGCGGCCGGATGCTCGGCGGGCGTACGAACCACTGGGGCCGGATCTCCCTCCGCTTCGGCCCCGACGACTTCAAGCGGAAGTCGATCGACGGGCTCGGCGACGACTGGCCGATCTCCTACGACGAGCTGAAGCCCTGGTACGACGAGGTCGACCGGCTCATCGGGATCTTCGGCAGCGTCGAGAACCTCCCGAACCACCCCGACGGGATCTTCCATCCCGCGCCGGCGCCCCGCTACTACGAGCACCTGGTCAAGCAGACGAGCGACCGGATGGGGATCACCTGCATCCCCGCCCGCCTCTCGGTCATCACCAAGCCGCTCAACGGCCGCGCCCCCTGCCACTACTGCGGGCAGTGCAACCGCGGTTGCATGACGAACTCGAACTTCTCGTCGCCGAACGTCCTGATCTTTCCGGCGATGCGCACCGGGCGCCTCACGCTCATCACCGATGCGATGGCGCGCGAGGTGATGACAGGGCCCGATGGGCGCGCGACGGGCGTCTCGTACATCGACAAGCGCACCGGCGAGGATCGCGAGGTGCGTGCGCGCATCGTCGTGCTCGCGGCGAGCGCGTGCGAGTCGGCGCGCATCCTGCTCAACTCGAAGTCGACGCGGCATCCGAACGGCCTCGCGAACGCGAGCGGTGTCGTCGGGAAGTACCTCACCGACACCACCGGCACCGATGTGGCGGGCTTCATCCCGCGGCTCGTGGATGTGCCGCCCCACAATGCGGACGGCGTGGGGGGCGGGCACATCTACATGCCGTGGTGGCTCGACAACGCGAAGCTCGACTTCCCGCGCGGCTACCACATCGAGGTGTGGGGCGGACTCGGGATGCCGTCCTACGGCTTCATGGGCGGGATCCAGAGTTACCCCGAGGGGGGCGGCTACGGCGTGGACCTCAAGGCGCAGTACCGCCGCTACTGGGGCGCGACGGTCGGCTTCTCCGGCCGCGGCGAGATGATCCCGAACGAGAAGTCGTACTGCGAGCTCGACCCCGAGGTGAAGGACAAGTGGGGGATCCCGGTGCTCCGCTTCCACTGGGAGTGGCGCGACACCGAGTACAAGCAGGTGAAGCACATGCAGGAGACCTTCCGGTCCCTGATCGCCGAGATGGGGGGCGAGGTGTGGAGCCCGATGCCCACGCGCGAGCAGGGGTACGGCATCGCGAACGGCGGCGCGATCATCCACGAGCTCGGTTGCGTGCGCATGGGCGCCTCCGAGCGCGACTCCGCGCTCAACGCGCAGTGTCAGGCGTGGGACTGCGACAACCTCTTCGTCGCCGACGGCGGATCGTTCGTCTCGCAGGCCGACAAGAACCCCACCTGGACGATCCTGGCGCTCTCGATGCGCGTCAGCGACTACATCACGCGGCAGCGCCGCGCGGGGGCCCTCTGATGACCGAGATGAACCGGCGCGACGCGCTCCAGCACCTCCTCGCCGTCCCGGCGGGGATCGCCATCGCCCCCGACGCGCTCGAGCGCGCGGCGGACCACGTCCACGCCGCCCTCGACCCGCAGGGCCAGCCCGCGGCCGGCAGCGCGCAGCCCGCCCGCCCGCGCCCCTACGTGCCGAAGCAGTTCACGCCCGACGAGTGGCGCCTCCTTCGGATGCTCGTGGACTACCTCATCCCGCGCGATGCCCGATCGGGAAGCGCCACCGATGCCGGTGTCCCCGAGTTCATGGACTTCATGCTGGGCGAGTACGCCTCGATGCGCACCTGGATGCGGAACGGCCTCGGCTGGATGAACGCCGAGAGCCGGAAGCGCTTCCAGAAGTCGTTCGTCAGCGCGACCGATGCGCAGCGCCGCGAGATCCTCGACGCGATCGCCTTCCCCAAGCGCGCCGCCGCGGACGTGAAGGCCGGCGTCGAGTTCTTCAACAACCTCCGCAATCTCACCGCGAGCGGCTTCTACTCCAGTCGCATCGGGATCGCCGACCTCGGCTACACCGGCAACCGGCCGGTGGCGGAGTGGAAGGGGACGCCGCCTGAGGTGATGCGGAAGTTGGGGCTGTGAGCAGATGCTGAAGGCTGGAGGTCGGAAGCTGAAGGCTGGAGGCTGGAGGCTGAACGCCGCGGCGGTCGTGCTCGTGAACGCGTGCGCCGCCATGGTCGGTGCGCAGCCCGCCCCGGCGCGCCTCGCCGACAGCCCGATCGTGCGCGCCGACGCCCGCGCGATGCTGGCGCAGATGATCGCCGCCCGCACCACCGCCGACGGGAACACGACGCCGCTCGCCGAGGCGCTCGCCGCGCGCTTCCGAGCGGCCGGCGTCCCCGCGGCGGACGTGATGGTCCTCGGCGCGGGGGAGCGGAACCGCAACCTCGTCGTCCGACTCCGCGGGCGCGACCGCACCGCCGCGCCCCGACTCTTCCTCGCGCATCTCGATGTCGTCGAGGTCGACTCCGCCGCGTGGAAGACCAATCCCTGGGTGCTCACCGAGCGCGACGGGATGCTCTACGGCCGTGGCGTGCAGGACGATAAGGGACCGGCCGCCGCACTGGCCGCGGCGTTCCTCGACCTCGTCCGGCGGCAGGTCACCCCCGAGCGCGATCTCCTCCTCGCGCTCACCGCCGGCGAGGAGGGGGGCGGCGACAACGGCGTGCAGTGGCTCGTCGCGAACCGCCCCGAGCTCGTTCGCGCGGAGTTCGTCGTGAACGCCGACGGCGGGTCCGGCGAGGTCGTCAACGGACGCCCTGTCGCCTTCAATGTGCAGGCCGCCGAGAAGGTGTATCTCGACGTCACACTTACGGTGCGCGGGCCCGGCGGGCACAGCTCGCTCCCGGACGGCCCCTCGCCGATCGACCGGCTGGCGGGCGCGCTCGACCGCGTCGGACGGCATCGCTTCCCGGTGCGGCTCACCCCCGTCTCCCGCGAGTACCTGCGCCGGCGCGCCCCGCTCGCGGGGGGCGCGCTCGGCGCCGCGATGCGCACGCTCGCGCAGAACCCGCGCGACGCCGCCGCAGCCGCGGTCGTCTCCCGCACCCCGCAGGGGAACGCGATCCTCCGCACCACTTGCATCTCCACCCTGCTCCGCGGCGGCACCGCGCCGAACGCCATCCCCTCGGCGGCCGAGGCGAACGTGAACTGCCGGATCGTCCCCGGGGAGCCCGCCGATTCCGTCATCGCGACCCTCCGGCGGATCGTCGCGCCGTACGGCGTGGAGGTCACGGTCCGCTCGCCCGCCACGCCGAGCCCGCCGTCGATCCTCACGCCCGTGTTGCAGCGCGCCCTCGAGGAGACGGTTCGGGAACAGGTCGGGAACGTCCCCGTGATCCCGTACATGGAGATGGGGGCGACCGACGGCGTCTACCTGCGGAACATCGGGGTCCCGGTGTTCGGGGTGATCGGGCTCTTCGTGACCGAGGAGCTGATCGGGACCGCACATGCGACGGACGAGCGGGTCCCGGTCGCGGCCTACGAGGGGCTGGTGGATTTCACGCGGCGGTTGGTGGAGCGGCTGGCAGGGGGCAGGTAGGAGGGGTCAGGGGTCAGGGGCACTACGGAGGTGGCTCCCGCGTTTGTCGAGGCTGCGGGGTGCCTCTGCCTCGCCGAGCCCTTTCACGGACCCGACCGATGCCCTCCCCGTCCCTCCTGCGCCGTCCCGCGCTGCTGGCCCTCGCCGTTATCGCCCCCGCGCTGGCCGCCCAGATGCCCACCCGTCCCGGGGGTCCACCGCCCGGTATCGCCGCCGGGGCGGCCGGCGCCACGGGCGGTGCCACGCCAGCGGGACCGGACTCGCTGACGCTCCAGTCACAGGCCATCCGGGTCTTCCTCGACTGTCAGGGGCGCGCCCGCGGCTGTGACCGCGACTTCTTCGTCACGGAGATCAACTTCGTGAACTGGATGCGCGACCGATTCGACGCGGACGTGCTCATCCTCGCGCAGGCCCTGACGAATGGAGGTGGGGGGAGCGAGTACACCGTCACCTTCATCGGCCGGAACCGGTTCGAGGGGATGGCGGACACCCTCACGCTGAACACCCTGCCGAACGACGCGGACGACAAGGTGCGGCGCGAGCTCGCGCGGATCTTCAAGCTCGGCCTCACGCGTTATGTGGCCCGATCGCCGATCGCCACGCGGATGCAGGTCGCCTACGCCGCGCCCTTCGGCGTGCAGCGCCAGCCGCAGGTCGGGGCCGCGAACCTGCGCGACCCGTGGAACCTCTGGACCTACTCCACCAACCTCAACACCTTCGTGCGCGCCGAGGACCGGCAGCAACAGGTGAACGGCTCCCTCTCGTTCTCGGCCAACCGGAGCACCGCGGAGTGGAAGCTCAACTTCTCGGTGAGCGGCAACGTCAACTCCCAGCGCTTTAACGTTCCGGCGACGGCGACCCGCCCGGCGTTCACCGTGACCAACGAGCAGCGGACGTACAACATCAACTCGCTGACCGTGCGCTCCCTCTCCGACCACTGGTCGGCGGGGCTCAAGGTCGGCGCGGGGTACTCGGACTTCCTGAACCAGGACGCCGCGATCCGGATGCAGCCGGCGGTCGAGTACAACGTCTTCCCGTGGACCGAACAGACGCGCCGGCAGCTGACCTTCCTCTACAACATCGGACCGAACTACTACGACTACCAGCGCGAGACGGTCTTCGGTGAGACCTCGGAGCTGCGCTTCTCGCAGCAGCTCACGGCCTCGTTCGTCTCGCGGCAGCAGTGGGGGACGCTCAACCTCTCCCTCGACTGGCTGAACTACCTGCACGACTTCGACCGCCACGCCCTCACTTTCACGAGCAATGCCGACCTCCGACTCGGACGCGGCTTCTCGCTGAACATCAACGGGTCGGCGGCGCGGGTCCGCGACCAGATCTACCTCCCCATCGCCGGGAACACCGAGGAGGAGATCCTCCTCCAGCGGCAGGCCCTGCAGACCGGGTTCCGCATCACCACGAACATCGGCATCCGGTACACGTTCGGGTCGATCTACAACACCATCGTGAACCAGCGCTTCAGCTCGCTCGGGTCGAGCGGGGGGCGGTTCTCTTTCTTCTTCTTCTAGGCTGGAGGCTAGAGGCTAGAGGCTAGAGACTAGAGGCTGGAGGCTAGAGGCTGAACGTGGAGCAACGGCCTCCGGCCAGGGACCGACAGGCCTCGCCGCCAGCGCCCACGGGCTGCAACTTTCAGCGTTCAGCTTCCAGCCTTCAGCCTTCAGCCTTCAGCCTTTAGCCTTCAGCCTTCCCCCTCCCATGCGCCTCGGCGTCGGCTTCATCGGTTCCGGTTTCAACACCCGCTTCCACATCCAGGCCTGGCAGGGCGTCCGCGACGCGGATGTCCTCGGCGTCTGGTCCCCGAACCCGAAGAACGCCGCCTCCGCGGCCCAGCTCGCCCGCTCGCTCGACGTCGGCGCCGCCAAGGCCTACAAGAGCATCGGAGACATGGTCGCCGATCCGGCGATCGACGCCCTCTGGCTCTGCGGTCCCAATCAGGCGCGGATCGAGAACGTCGAGGAGATCGTCCACGCGATCAAGACGGGCCGCGGCACGCTCCGCGGCATCGCCTGCGAGAAGCCCCTCGCCCGCAACGTCGCCGAGGCCAAGGAGGTCGCCCGGCTCGTGAAGAGCGTCGGGCTGATGACCGGCTACCTCGAGAACCAGCTCTTCGCACCGCACGTCGAGGCCGGCAAGAAGCTCCTCTGGGCGCGCGGCGCCGCGACCACGGGCCGCCCGTACCTCGCCCGCGCGGGTGAGGAGCACTCCGGCCCGCATATGCCCTGGTTCTGGAACGGCGCCCTTCAGGGGGGCGGCGTGCTCAACGACATGATGTGCCACTCCGCGCTCCTCGTCCGGCACCTCCTCACCGAGCCGGGAAAGCCGCTCAG
>CAZGIE010000019.1:0-18245 GCA_964526485.1 uncultured Gemmatimonas sp.
CCACCGATGCGCCGTCTCCTCCTCGCCCTCCTCGCCTGCGCCGCGACGGGCGCCATGCCCGCGCACGCGCAGACGCGCCTCCCCGTCGATTCCATCCGCGACGACCGCGCGTTCACCTTCTACGGCCACGCCCCGTACCGCGCCGCCGTCCCCCGCCCCGAGACGATCCTCGGCTACCCCGTCGGGAACTGGCACACGCAGTACGACCGGCAGGAGCGCGTCCTGCTCGGCATCGCCGAGGCCGCGAAGGACCGCGTGCGCGTGGAGGAGATCGGCGTCACGAGCGAGCGTCGCACGATGCGCCTCTACCTCGTCTCGACCCCGGAGAACATCGCCCGCCTCGACGCGATCCGCGCCGACCTCGATCGGCTCGCCGACCCGCGCGGCGCCACGCCGGCGCAACTGCAGGCCGTCGCCGCGCGCACCCCGGCGGTGATCTGGTTCTCCGGCTCCGTCCACGGCGACGAGGTCCCCGGCTTCGAGGCGTCGATGCAGCTCCTCTATCACTTCGCCGCCACCGAGGACCCCGCGACCCTGGCGCTCCTCAAAGACGCCGTCGTCGTGATCAACCCGAGCTCCAACCCCGACGGTCATGAGCGCTTCGCGGTCTGGAGCAACTCGATCGCCGTCGGAAGCCCGGAGCGCCAGGCGATGGAGCAGCAGCGCGGCCAGCCGTGGACGATCGCCGGTCGGTACAACCACTACCGGTTCGACATGAACCGTGACCTGATGGCGATGACGCAGCGCGAGGTGCAGGCTATCGTCGGCGGGATGCTGCGCTGGCACCCGATGATCACCGCCGACCTCCATGGCTACGTCTCGACGTACTACATGGCCCCCGCCGCGCGCCCGGTGAACACCAACGTCTCGGGCTGGCCCTTCACGTGGGCCGAGCGGGTGGGGCGCGGCAACGCCGCCGCCTTCGACCGCTACGGCTGGTTCTACTTCGTCCGCGACAACTTCGACCTCTACTATCCGGGCTACTACGACACCTGGCCCTCCCTCACGGGGGCGATGGGGACCACCTACGAGACGGATGGCGGGCCCGCGCTCCTCAAGCGTCGGGAGGACGGCACCCTCCTCTCGCTCCGTGACGGGATCGCCAAGCACTACACCGCCGCGCTCGCGACCTTCGAGACGGGGGCGCGCGGGGCGCGTGAGCTGGTCCGCGACTACGCCGCGTTCCGCCAGCGGGCCGTGGCCGATGGCCGCACCGGCCCGATGAAGCGTGTGGTCTTCACCCCCGGCGACGATCCGGCGCGTGCGGCAGAACTCGCGGCGGCCCTCCTCCGCGCCGGCGTCGAGGTGACCCGCACCACAGCCCCGAGCACGAGTCTCCGCGCCCACGCCTACGCCACCGACGCCGTCGGCGCGCAGAGCTTCCCCGCCGGGAGCTACGTGGTCGACCTCGCCCAGCCGCAGGGGAAGGTCGCCAAGGCCGTCCTCGAGCCAGACCCCGACCTCGACCCCGTCTTCCGGAAGAACCAGTACGACCGGTTCGCCCGCAATCAGCAGCGCGCCCCCGATGCCGCCGATACCGAGGGGTACGAGTTCTACGACGTGTCCGCCTGGTCCCTCCCCGTGGCCTACGGCGTCGACGCGTGGTGGACGGAGGATGCTTCGCCCGTGACGGGGACGCCGCTCTCCCTCGCGAACGGCCCTCGTCTCAACGGCGAGGTGCTCCCGCACGAGCTCGCCGGCGGAATCGTGGATGGCCGCGAGTCGGCCTCCGCGTTCCTCTGGCGCAATGACCGGAACGGCGCCGCGAAGGTGGCGATCCAGCTGCTGCAGGAGGGGTACCGGGTCTCCATCGCCGCCAAATCGATCCAGACCGGGAGCGTCACCTGGCCGCGCGGGACCTGGGTGATCCGCGCCTCGCGCAACGACGCGACGCTGCCGGCCCGCCTCGACGCACTGGCGAAGGCCGCCGGCGTGGAAGTGCGCGGGGTCCCGACCGCCTTCCCCGAGACGGCGCAGTACGGCACCGGCTCGTCGGAGGTCGTCGCCCTCACCGCCCCGCGTATCGCGCTGGTCGGTGACGCCGGGATCGCGCAGGGCTCCTACGGGGCGATCTGGTGGAGCCTCGAGCAGCGCTACGGGATCCGCTTCACCCCGATTACCACCGACGCCCTGTCAGGCGACCTCTCCGCCTTCAACGTCGTGATCGTGCCGAGTGGGAGTCTCAATCGCCTCGGCCGCGGCGAGTCGCTGAAGCGCTGGGTCGAAGGGGGCGGGACCCTCGTGACCTTCGGGGGTGCCACACGCTGGGCCACCCGCGAGGATGTGGGCCTGACCTCGGTGCGCCGGCTCTCCTGCGAGCCGAAGCGCGACGCGAAGTCGGCGCCCGCCACCCTCGCCCCCGCCGATTCGCTCAAGGCGGCCGTGAGCCCGGCGGCCTGCGCCGACGAGCTCGCCGACGTCCCGGGCACGCACTTCGACGCGGTGTTCGACCTCACGCACTGGCTCACCCTCGGCCTCGACCGGCAGCGGCTGCAGGTGATGCAGAGCGGGAGCGACCGCTACGGGCTCTCGCGCGAGGGAGGCAACGTCGCGGTCTTCCCCACGACCGGCCCGCTGCGGCGCGCGGGGTTCGTCTTCCCCGAGCAGACCGAGCGGCTCCTCCGCGGCACGACGCTGATCGCCGAGGAGTCGATCGGGGCGGGCCACGTCGTGCTCTTCGCCAACGACCCGATGTTCCGCGGCTGGTGGCGCGCGCTCGACCGGCTGGTGCTCAACGCCATCGTGCTCGGCGGGAGCTTCTAGGGCGAGCCGATCGCGTCAGTCCTCGACGGTTCCCCGCGCGGCCGCGGGACCGCCGAGCCACCGCCCCGACGCGTCAGGGACGCGTCGGGGCGGTCTTCTTGACCGGACCGGAGACGGTCCAGATGACGACGACGCCGCATCCGGCGTCGGTGCCGGCGAACTCCCCGGGGACGTCGGACGCGCCGGTGTAGACCTCGAGCCCCTCGATGTCACGGATGGCGATGTATGGCCCGAAGGCGTTGTCCGGGCGGCCGTCGACGATGTACTGCGGGTAACACCCCGGTGAGGTGCGGGCCATCTTGATCAGGCAGCCGCGCGGGCCGCCGCATTCCACGTTGACGCCGCGCATCCCGCGGGTCGCGTCACCGATGTTGTTGTATCCCCGCGCCTCGATCACCTGCCGCGTGACGTACTGCCCGCGCCCCGTCTTCACCCGGCGCTCGAAGTCCTCGTAGCGGACCCCACGGGACGCCTCTGCGGTCGTGATAGAGGGTGCGAGTGGCTGCGCCTCGCCGCGGCCCCGCGACGGGGTGACGGCCGGCTCGGGGGCGGCCGCCGTCGCCGCCTCGAGCTCGAAGCGCTGGTCCATCACCTCGCCACGGGCGAAGGCGAGGACGAACGTCGTACGCGGGTATCCCTCGGCTGTGACGAAAAAGCGGATGACCCCGGAGGGGATCTCCGTCAATTCGAACCGACCCGTGGTATCCGTCGCGACGAAGCGGCCGGTCGCGGCGATGACCACCCGGGCGCCGACGATCGGTGCCTGCGTGGTGGCGTCGACGAGATTGCCGCGGAGACGGGCCGTGGCGGTCCCCTGTGCCTCGGCGGCCCGCAGGGGCAGGACGAGGGACAGCAGCAGGGCCACGGCCAGCCGGCGCACCGCCAGCCGCCCGTCTCGCCGGCACGGCACAGGCCGCAACCTGCGCGCGCATGTGGGGACGTGGCGGAGGCTGATGGGGAGAGGCATCAACCGAAAGCTAAGGCCCGAAACGACCGCGGGGGAACGCCACTTGGCGTTCCCCCGCGGATCCCATCAAGGAACACAACCAGCCGACTCAGTTCTCCGGCGCGGCGGTGGCGTTGGCCGGGAGGGCCGACTTCACCTTGGTGCCGCCGTAGGTGTAGATCTCGGTGGTCGCCGTATCATTAAAAAAGGCCGGGACCGGCATCTCACGCGGCGTGCCGGTGATCAGGCCGTTGGCGGCACGGCGGCGGTGGTAGTATGACGCCGCCCCGAGGCCGAGGATCTCGATCTCGTTCTCGTAGCTGAGCTTGGCGCGGAGCTGCGCCGCAGTCTCCGAGGCGAGCGCCGGCGCGAGTCCGCCGCGGGTCACGCGGGTGTTGTTGATCTTGGCCGCCGCCGTCGCGAGGTCGCCGAGTTCAAGGGCCGCCTCCGCCCAGAGCAGGTCGTTCTGCGCCGCCGAGAAGAGCGGGGCGGTGCCGTACCCGGAGTAGATCCCGGTCGGCGCCTGGACGCCGGTGGCGTCGTACCGGATGTGGCCGATGTTCGACTGATGGTACGAGCCGCGGGCCATGTTGAACGGCGCCTGCGACGACCAGGCGAAGTCCGTGCCGCCGTTCGCCGTCTTCGGAAAGTTGCCGAAGCCGGAGATCATCGAGGCGTCACCGAACGAGCCGTCACCCATGCGGCGGTCCGTGGAGTTCGGGCGCGGGTTCCCGCCCGCCGGCCACGGGGTGAGCTGCGTGGCGTCGATCAGGTTGGCCACGCGGGTGTGGAGGCGGCCCGTGTCGAGCGAGTTGAACCAGACGAGGACCTCGGGGCACCAGGCGGTGCAGCCGTCCCCTTCGAAGTTGAAGTTGAACGGGGTGCCGGCCGACATGCCGTTGGAGGCGTAGTCGCGGACCCGCGTCCAGTTGACCGTGCTCATCTCGCTGTTGTCGCGCGGCCAGTTCACGAGGAGATACGCGGCCATCGTCCGGGCGATCTTGGCGATCTGGACGTTGGTGTAGCTGTGGCCGTTGAGCCACGGTGCCGGCGTCGTGAAGGTGTTCGCCGTCGAGATCGCGATCGCCGAGTCGAGCTTTGCGAGCGCAGCGTCGCGCATCGCGAGCCGGTTCACGTAGGCGAGGTTCGCCAGGTCGGCGTTCTCGTCGATGATGTAGCCCTTGTTGTAATTCATCGCGATGCCGGACATCGCGGCGCCCTGCATCAGGAACGCCACCGCCTCGGCCCGCTTGGTGTTCGCGGCGCTGCCGATGACGAGGCCGTTCTTCCGCGTCGCCTTGAGCACGTTCGTCGCGAGCGAGAGGGCGCTGTAATACCCCTCCCAGTACCACTCGATGCTCGTCCGGCCCGCAGCAGCCGGGTCGTTCTGCCACGAGCGCGAGTTGCGCGTGCCGTCGGCGTCGAGGCTCGAGTAGAAGTTCATGTTGAAGTTGTTCCACGAGGCGCTGTACGTCTGCGCCTGCGTGGTGAGCGGGGCCACGGCGAGGTTGCCCTCGTACGTGTTCACCCACTGCCGGATCGCGCCGCCGGCGACGGCCTCGATGGCCGCCGGGTCGGCGAGGGCGCGCCCCGCGTCCGGCGCGTTCGGGTTGGTGATGTCCAGGGACTTGCACCCCGTGACCGCCACGAGGGCGGTGAGGCCAAGGCTCCGGACGAAGGTCATCATGCGCATGTCAGCTCTCCTGATCGGCGGGCGCGGCTTAGAAGCCGAGCTCGACCATCATGGTGAAGGTCCGGAACTGCGGGTAGGTGAAGTAGTCCACCCGGTACACGAAGGGGTTGCCCCCGAGGCCCGACGTCCCCGTCACGTCCGGATCGTAGCCGGAGTACTTGGTCGACGTCCAGAGGTTGCGGCCGACGAGGCCGACGCGGGCGCTCTCGAAGCCGAGGAAGTTGAGCGGCTGGACGAGCGCCTTCGGGACCTGGTAGTTGACCGAGAGCTCGCGGAGCCGGATGTACGAGCCATCCTCGACGAAGAAGTCGTTCGCGTCGAAGTTGTTGTAGAAGGTCTGGTAGTAGGAGACCGGCTTCTTCTCCTCCTCGACCTTGCCACGCTGGTCGTAGAGCGGATCGCGCTGCTCGTTGAACGGCCACTGCCGCGTGTAGTTGTAGATGTCGCCGCCCTGGACCATCGTGATCAAGGCGTTGAGGCTGAACCCGCCCCACTGGAAGGTGGAGTTGATCGCGAGGTTCAGGTCGGGGTTCACATCACCGATCTGCACCACCGACTGCCCATCCGCGGTGTACGCCTTCAGCGGCTTCTCATTGATGGTCCGCCAGTCGGCGGTCCGCACGTAGAAGCCCTCCTCATTGAGACGGTAGTTCTCCGCCGTCCCGGTGAGGCGGCCGGACTGGAGCGTCGCGGCGAGCTGCTCCGGGGTGCGGATCCAGCGCGAGCCGTAGATCACGCCGAAGGGCTCGCCGGCGCCGACGCGGAAGAGCGCGGTGTTGCCGTCCGGGCCCGCGAGGAACGGCGCGACCTTGAGCTCGGTGATCTGCTGCCGCGTGCGGTCCGCGGTCAGGTTGAGGCGCCAGAACATGTCACCCGACGAGAGGAGCACCGCGCCGAGCGCGGCCTCGTGGGTCTGGCCCGCGAGCGTGCCGGCGTTGGTCCAGGTGTTCCGGTACCCCGTCGCCGCCGAGACCGGGGCGAGGAGGATCTGGTCGCTGGTGACCTTGTCGGAGTAGCTGTACTCGAAGGTGAAGTTGCGGAGGAAGGTGAGGTTGAAGCCCACCTCCGTCTCCTTCGAGAAGGCCGGCCGGAGATCCCGGTTGCCGAGCGTGACCGGGGTCGGGCTGCCGCCGACGAGCGAGAAGATCTCGTACTGGGCGTCGAAGCCCGGGCGGAGACCGGCGGTGCCGTACGAGGCACGGAGCTTGAACTCATCCACGCCCGGGAGGCTCAGGTCCTCGGAGACGCGATACGCGGCCGAGACGCGGTTGTAGAGCGCCGTCCGCTGGTCCGCACCGAAGAGCGACGACTGGTCCTGACGGACGAGCGCATCGAAGATGTAGCGGTCGCGGATGTCGAACGTCGTGATCGCGAAGAGGTTCTGGTTGCGGATCGACACCGAGCGCGAACCCGGGAAGATGTCCGCCGCCGGATCCGCCGAGCTGAACTCCGGCACCTTCGGCACCGTCAGCGAGGCCGCGAAGACGTTCACGTTGTTGACCGACTGGTCTTCGAACACGTAGGCGAGCTTCGTCGTGTTCGTGAACCACTCGAAGTTGCGCACCGCGGTGAGCGTCGCGCCGACGTTGCTCGTCCGCGCGAGCGTCGAGCTCTGGAAGAGACTGCCGTCGTCGACGGCGCCCGACGAGTTCATGAAGCCGGTCGGGGTGAACGACTTGTACATGTCGCCCGACTGCTCGTAGTTGATGTTGCCTTCGGCGGTCAGCCAGCTCAGCGGCTTGTACGTGAGCTTGAAGGTGCCGTTGAAGCGATCGCGGTCACGCGCGATGTCGCGGTTCGCGAGCCCGTAGAGCGGGTTCACGACGTTGCCCGAGAGGGGCGGCTGCTTGATCGCCGCGTTGAACGGCGAGCCGTCCGCGTTCGGCGCGAGGAGGTCGACGTTCGGCTCGAGGAAGCGGAGACCGAAGAAGATGCCGGTGTTCTCCGCCTCATCCGAGTTCGACCGGCCGTAGAACGCACCGGCCTGGAACGTCAGCTGGTCGGTGATCGCCTGGTCGAGGTTGATGCGGAAGTTCTGCCGCGAGAACCCGTTCAGGAGGCCGAGGACGCCAGACTCCTGCGAGTTCTGGAACGAGACGTTGAAGTTCGTCGACCCGCGCCGCTGACCGACCGAGGCGTAGTTCGTCATGAACGTGCCCGGGCGGAAGACCTGCCCGAGCTGGTCGTAGACGACCGGGTACGGGTTGTCGGCGATGCGGTCCGACTCCTGGATACGGTTGCCGTTCGCGTCGCGCGCAAAGTCGCCGTCCGGGAGGAGGCGGAACTCATGCGCCGTGTTGCCCGGCACCTTGTTCGGGAGCCAGCTCTGCCCGTACTCATTGCGGAGCTGGAAGGAGGTCTGGCCCTCCGCCAGCTGCGCGCCGCGCTTCGTGAAGATCTGCACGACGCCGTTCGCCGCGTCCGAGCCGTAGAGCGAGCTCGCCGCGGCGCCCTTGATGACCTCCATCCGCTCGACGTCCTCGGTATTGATGTCCGCGAGGGTCATGCGGGTGATGGTGCCGTCGATGATGATCAGCGGGTCGGCCGAGCCGGTGAGGCTCGTCGCCGCGCGGAGGCGGATCGCCGGAGCCTGCCCGGGCTGACCGGAGACGGTCACGACCGAGGCGCCGGCGACGCGGCCCGCGAGGGCGCCCACCGGCGAGGAGGACGGCGCTTCCTTGATCTGCGACGCGTCGACGACGCCGACGGAGAACGCGGTCTTCTTCTGCGACGTCGCGTCACCCACGCCGGTCACGACGACCTGCTCGAGGTTGAGGACGTCCTTGTCGAGCGCGAACTCCTTCTCGATGCGCCCGGCGGCGAGCGTCACCGTCGCCTGCTTCGGCGAGTAGCCGATCGCGCGGGCCCGGAGCGTCACCGAGCGGCCGGCGTTGCCGCCGACCGGGACCGTGAACGAATACGTGCCGTCGACCGCCGTCGTGGCGCCGACGCCCAGCTCGACGATGCCGACGCTGGCGCCGCCGAGCGGCTGGCCGGCGGACGTCACCTTGCCGCTGAAGACGGCGCTCTGGGCGAGCGCCGCCGCCGTGGACAGCGCGAGCGCGAGCCCGGCGCGGACGGCGTGGGTGAACACACGCGACATGGAGAACCTCTGGATGGAATGAGTCATGGTCGGCTCGTGGTTACGGGGTCACCACGGCGCGCAGCGACGCCCCGGCCCCGGCCTCGTACACGTCGATCCGGATGTACCAGGTCCCGGCGGTCGGATTCGCGAAGGTGCAGCTCTCGCCGTTCCCGGCGTTCCACGACCGGCAGGTGAACCCGCCCGTGGAGGTCGTCGGCGGCGTCGCGCGACGGACGTACAGGTCGAGGTCGCCCGTGCCCCCGCTCATCGTGACCGTGAGGTTCGTCTTCCCCTCGGGCACATAGATGCGGTAGAGGATGTCAGCGCCGACGGTGCCGCCGACCGTCACCGGCACGTTGCTCGTCAGCGGGAGGCCGACGAGGTTGTAGACCGTGAGGCTCGACGACTTCTGCGTGCCGTCGGCCTTCGTGGCCGTGATCGCCGCGAAGCACGACGTCGCGCTCCCCGCCGGCGTGCAGTTCGTCCCCCGCAACCCGGAGCAGACGATTGCCTGGACCTGGGTGTTGCTGCTCTCCCACGTCACGGTCTGCGGCGCGCCATCCTGCGTCGCGGTCATCTGAACGGGAATCCCCTCATCGACGCCGATGTACGATGGGGCGACCTCAAACCGGTTGCTGAGATCGGTGGTCTCGTAGCTGTTGTCGACGCAACCCCCAAGGATCGCGACGACACCGAGCGCCGAGAGCCGTGCGACAGTGCGCATCTTCATGAAGCGGGCTCCTGGTGAACGAGAGCACGAATCGGCGGACGCCGACTCGTACGCATGAACTGCGGGTAACAGCGGCGAACTTACGATGACCCTGCCGACACGGCAAGACCGAACCGTGACACTACTAGGACGCGGTCTCAGGGCGAACGTAACACGAGCGACGCACTCCCCGATGGCAGGGGAACCCGTGTCTCCCGTCCGGACGGCCACCGCACCACCAGCCGGAGGGCCCCGACCGGCCGGGCGATCACCAGCGCGCCGCCATCGGTCGACCAATACCCATGCCCCCCAGCGACGACCCGGGTCGGGCCGCGCCACCCATCCCCCTCTATATAGATGCGCGCCCCGGCCCCCAGCGGGTTCCCGGGTCCCCCGGCGAGCCGGACGACCTGCCCCGGCGCCCCGCCCCGGTTCCGCCAGAGTGTCGTCCCCTCCCCGTTCTGGGCCACCGCGACATCGGGACGGCCATCCCCGTCGAAGTCCGACACCGCCACCCCGCGTTGATCCCCGCGAACGACCACCCCAGACGCCCGGACGTCGAGCGGACGGAAACCACCAACGCCGTCCCCGAGCAGCACAAGGCCGACCCCCGCGTCGAATCGGGTCGTCGCGATCTCCGTCGCGAAGAAGTTCTGCGCCAGGACGAGATCCTCCCGCCCGTCGCCGTCGAAATCCGACACGCCGATCCCGAACGCCGGCGCGAGTTGTGCCGCCACCGGCAGCGGGATGGCGTCGAACCGCGACCCGCGGTTCCGCAGCACGAGATGATCATAGGTGGTCGCCCCGATCCGCACGGCGCGCGGCGCCTCCGGTCCGAGCACCGCATCCACATCGGCGTCCGCGAACTCGCGATACGTCGCGATCCGTCGGCGGAGATCCGGCAGCGCCACGCCGAGCCGCGCGAACGATTCCGTCGGCATCTCACGCCCGGTGACCGAATCGGCCCGCGCGAAGAGGAGCCCGGGGCCAGACGCCCCGAACGGTCCCGTCACCAGCAGATGCGGCCGCTCCGCGCTCGCGCCGTACGGGAGGTTCCGCCCCCAGCTCGTCACCACGAGATCGAGCCGGTCGTCCGCGTCCACATCGATCGCCGCGAGCCCGTTCCAGCGGCTCCTGATCCCCGACAGACCGACCGACGCGGTCACATCGACCAGCGTCCCGCCGTCGTTGCGGAGCACGCGCACCGGCCCGAACTCCGTCGCGACGACGAGATCCGGACGCGCATCGCCCACCACATCCACGAGCAGCGCCGATGAGACGAGCCCGAGCGCCCGCAGCGGACCCGCATTCCTCACATCCGGCGTGAAGCGTCCATCCGGGCCACCACGCCAGAGCATCGATGGCGCCGGGGCCGGCCAGAGCCCGGCGATCACGCGCGGGGCGACAAAGAGATCGAGCCATCCGTCGCCGTCGACATCCCCTGCGGCGACCGCCCCGATGCTCGCGGTGTCGCCTGGCACGAGCGTGGTGACGACGTCACGACCGCCGGTCAGTGGCACCCCGAGCACCCGGGGCATCGCGAGTGCGCGCTCCGCACTCGGCGCCTCATAGCTCGACTGGCCCACGGCGAGCCGTACCCCGCCGCGCCCATCGGGGACGGGGACGATCGCCGTGAGGTCACCCACGACAACATCGGTCAATGGCGACGACCGGAACGACGCGCCGTCGTTCCGCAGGAGCGTCAACGCACCACCGCGCCCGGCCCCGACGACAAGGTCATCATCGCCATCGGCGTCGACATCGAGCCAGGTGAGCCCCGGCCCGAGCTGGCTCAGCCGCGTCGGGAGCAGGGGCTGTCGCCGAAAATCGTCGAAGGGCGTCTCGTCGTGGGCGTGCCCACCGAGACGCGCGGTCGCATCCTCGAAGAGCGGGCCGATGGTATCGGCCGGCGTCGGGACCGATGCCCGTGCCGCCGCCTGCCGCACCTCGTACAGCCGATTCGCGCGCGCCGCGGGGACCGTCGTGACGCGGCCGTCAGGCCACCGCACCTCAAGGGTGAACGTCGAATCCGGCGGCGCGGCGAAGACGAGCTGCGCCTCGCTCCCGCTCAGGTAATACCCGCCGGCGGTGACTTCGCGCGACTGCGTGACCGCGGCCGCGCCGCGCACCGTCACGACCGCGCCGATGCCGAGGCGGTTCCCCCCGATGCCGACGGGGCGCACCGCGACCCGCGGCGCCGTCGCCTCGTTCCGATGAATCACCGCCGCCGCGTTCAGTCGAGTCACGACGAGATCGAGATCGCCGTCGAGGTCGAAGTCGGCCAGCGCCACGCCGTGGGAGATCGCCTCGACCGTCCCGAGCCCCCACCCGTCGGGCATCGCGCGGAAGGTGAGGTCACCGGTGTTGCGGAAGGCGATGCTCCGAGTGGCGAGCGGCGGGAACTGCCCCTGCTCCTCGTTCCACGGCACGCGCGGGAAGGCGTCGCGGATGCGGTCGAAGGTGTCGGCATCGCGTACATCCCACCGATGGCCGTTGAGTGCGAGGAGGTCCTCGTAGCCGTCGAGATCGACGTCGAGGAACGCCGAACCCCAGGTCCAGTCGCTCGCGGCGACGCCCGCATAGTCGGCGATCTGCGCCCAGGTCCCGTCGCCGCGTGCCACGTGCAGCATGTTCCGCATCCACTGCGGGCGCGCGCCGACGTGCCCGATCCCCTTGGGCAGCGGCGTATGCGTCGGGATCTCCGTCTGCTGCGCGGCGAGCGTGGGGCTCAGCATGTCGGCGGTGAAGAGGTCGACCGCGCCGTCACGGTTCACATCGCCGAAGTCGACCGACATACACGTGTTGCTCGTCGCGCTGAGCGCGGCGTCAGGGACGAGCCGGAAGTCGCCGGTGCCGTCGTTCAACCAGAATTGGTCGGGGTCCTCGAAGTCGTTGCAGACGTAGAGGTCGGGCCGCCCATCCCCGTTCACGTCATAGAAGCGCGCTGCGAGGGTGAAGAAGTCGGGCTCATCCGCCAGCGGCCGACCGGCCGCATCACGGAAGCGCGCGCCACGGATCGGCGTCCGGACGAAGCGTCCCGTCCCATCGTTAAGGAAGAAGAGGTCGGGATCGGCGCGCTGCGAGCGCACCACGCCCCCGAGATCCGGGCGGTCCTCTACGCGGTACTCGGCGGCCCACTCCGGCTTGACGACGTAGCGGCCGTCGGAGGTCTTCGTCACCACCTGGTTGAACTCGCGCGCCTGCGGCGGATACGCATCGAGCGCGCTCCGCACCTTGTAGGTCGCGACGTAGAGGTCGAGGTCGCCGTCGCCGTCGACGTCGGCGAGGGTGAGCGAGGTGGTGGCGTAGCCGCCGACGAGCCCGCTCGACGCCGTGGCATCGGCGAAGCGTCCCGTGCCGTCGTTCCGCCAGAGCATCACCGGGCCGCCGTGCGTCCCGACCAGGAGATCGAGGTCGCTATCGCCATCGACGTCGGCGAAGGTCGCCCCGGTGGAGAGGGAGTCGATGCGGATCCCGCTCGCGCGCGTGACGTCCTGGAACCGGAAGTCGCCCCGATTGCGATACAGCGCGGCGGGGCGCAGCACCGACGCGAGGAAGAGATCCGGATAGCCGTCGCCGCCGACGTCGCCGACGGAGGCCCCCGCGCCGATGAGCAAATCGCGGTTCGCCATCGCGCCCGCACCCGCCACGTCGTCGCGCTGCGTCACGCCCGTGCGGTCGGTATCGAGGGGCGTGAACCCCGCACGCGCCTCCGCGGCGTTCGACGCGGCGCGGCGCACATCGAGCGTGCGCCACCGGAACCCTTCGCCTTCGATCCAATCCCCGGGAACAGGGGGTGGCGCGTCGCAGGCGAACGCGGTGGCGAGCGCGAGCAACCCGACGCCGCGTACAGCGCCACGGCGCCAGCGCCGACGCGGCGACCGCGCCCATGGCCCACGCCGAGGCATGACGACGCTCATCCGCGCGGCCGCGTCAACGCGAGCACCTGCCCGCCGATGCAGCGGCCCTGCGTCAGGCCGTCGAGGACCGCGGGGAGGTAGTGCACGCCCGCGTACACCCGCGACCACGCCACCTCCTCACGCGCCGCGCTGAACGACGCGAACGGCCGCGCCGGCTGCCCCACGTCCACCTGACTCGAGTCGACGTACGCGAGCGTGTCGCCGAGGAGGCCGATTAACACCTCGACGGCCGCGCCCGACTGGACGGAGTGCCCACTCGGGTACTCGGGGAACGGCGGGGTCGGGATCACCGTCCGGTACGCCGGGTCGAAGACACGCTGCACGTACGCCACCGGGCGCACGACCATGGAGCGGTACTTCTCACGCCACGTGCCGATGAAGGCGTCAGCGATCGCCATCGTCGTGAGCGCATAGAGCTCGGCGGCGGCCGGCGCGTCGAGGCCGCGGCGCGGGATCATCTGCGTGACGACGCTGATCCAGTGGAAACCGGGCGTCCCCGTCGCGACGGGATTGTCGGCCCAGAAGAGCGCGACCTGACGCAGCGAATCGGGGAGGACGCGCACCGAGTCGTAGAAGGCGCGTCCCATCGCGTGGAAGGCGGAGCCCAGCGCCTCATCGTACGCGGGGGGCGGTGGGGGTGCGCAGGCATCGGCATCCGGGAGCACGAAGGGACGCAGCTCGCCCCAGTACGGCTCCGTCGGACGCGTCGGATTGAATGCCGGGAGGGTCGTCGGGCCGGCCGCCTTCGGCCGATTGGTGAAGAGCCCCTTCTCCGACGCGGTCTCGGTATCGAGCCGGACGTTCGGGTTCGTCGTCGAGACGAAGTCCGACTGTCCGGAGAGGGTCTGCGGGACGTACTGGTCGAGCGTCGCGGTGTTCTCCCACTGATCGCGACGGCGCGGCGGCGTCCACTCGCGTCCGCGCGTGGCGAAGAAGCCGTCGGTCGCGGCCCAGGCAAGGATCGCGGCACCGAGGGCGGTGCCGTGGGCCTCCGAGCGGGCGACCTCGTCATCACCGACACCGTCGGTCCGGCGACGGGCAACCTGCGCCGCGGCGAGCGAGTCGACGCGACGCACCGTGCTCGCGAAGCCGTCGCGGAGGAGCGAATCGAGCACCACCCGCTCGGCCGTCGCGGCGACGATCGCCCCATCGAGCGTGCCCTCGCTCGGGACCGCCGGCATCACCGGCGCGCCGGTCAGCCGGGGCGCGAGCGATCCGAGCCCGCTGCGCACGTCGGCCGCGTATCCCTCGTGGAGCGCGAGGCCCGCATACGCCGAGAGGCGGGCGGCGACGGGCGGACCGAGCCGCTCGCTCCGGACAGTGATGAGGGCGAGACGGGACCAGTCGGTGACGTAGGCTCCGTCGGGGACCGGGGCGCGGCCGCAGGCGAGCGTGACCACGAGCGGGAGCAGGGCTACGACCGCCGCGGTCGGGCGACCGGTCCGGCGGTGGGGAACAGGACACGCATGTCGTGGGGGCACGCCCAATTCTACTCGGGCCCCGCGAGCGGGAGCGAGGGCGACCCCGGGGGCGATGTCCCGCCGCACGGTGCCGCGCACGCGATGGTGCCCGGTACGGTACTCGGCACCGCGAACGCCGCGAAGGTGACGAACGTATCCCCACAGCGCATCTTCAAGGCGCCTCCTCCCCTTCCATCCGGTCGCCCGTATGCGATTCCCCCTGCTCTGCCTCGCCCTTCTCGCCACCACCCTCGGCGCCCAGCGTGGGGCACGACCGGCCACGGCCGGCGCGACCCCGACCGCCGCCGCGACAGCGGGTAGCGACTCCTCCGGCGGGATCTCCCCCGCGGTCCTCAACGGCTTCCGGTTCCGGAGCATCGGCCCGGCGTTCACCTCGGGGCGCATCGCCGACCTCGCGGTGCATCCGAACAAGCGGACCTGGTATGCCGCTGCTGCGTCAGGCGGCGTCTGGAAGACGGAGAACGCCGGGACCACCTGGACGCCGATCTTCGACGCCCAGGCGTCGTACTCGATCGGCGCCGTCGTGCTCGACCCGAAGAACCCGGAGATCGTGTGGGTCGGGACCGGCGAGAACAACGCGCAGCGCTCGGTGAGCTTCGGCGACGGCGTCTACAAGTCGGAGGACGGCGGCCGCACGTGGAAGAACATGGGCCTGCGGCAGTCCGAGCACATCGGGAAGATCGTGATCGACCCGCGCGACTCGAAGGTCGTGTACGTCGCGGCGCAGGGGCCGCTCTGGGCCGAGGGGGGTGAGCGCGGCCTCTACAAGACGACCGACGGCGGCCTGACCTGGACCAAGATCCTCGGCGGCGCCAAGTGGGCGGGCGTGAACGAGGTGGAGCTCGACCCGCGGAACCCCGACATCCTCGTCGCGAGCACCTGGCAGCGGCATCGTCACGTCTGGGGCTATCTCGCGGGCGGCCCCGAGTCCGCCCTGCACCGATCGACCGACGGCGGCGCGACCTGGACGAAGATCAGCGGCGTGCCCGAGGGGGAGGCACGGATCGGGCTCGCGCGGGCGCCGTCGGATCCCGACGTGCTCTACGCGATCGTCGAGGCCGCGAACGACCGCGGCGGCGTCTTCCGCTCCGACGACAACGGCGTGAGCTGGCGCCGGCAGGGCGGCTTCCAGACGATCTCGCTCTACTATCAGCGGATCTTCGTCGATCCGAAGGATGCCGACCGCGTCTATGCGATGGACACCTATGTGATGGTCTCCGACGACGCCGGCCGCACCTTCACGCAGCTCGGCGAGGCGGCGAAGCACGTCGACAACCACGTGATCTGGATCGACCCCGACGCCACAGACCACTATCTCGTCGGCTGCGACGGCGGACTCTACGAGAGCTTCGACCGCGGGCGCAGCTGGCGCTTCTTCGGCAACCTCCCGATCCCGCAGTTCTACAAGATCGACGTGAGTCGCGAGGCGCCCTTCTACCACGTCTACGGCGGGACGCAGGACAACTTCTCGTTCGGCGGGCCGGCGCGTACGGCGCATGGGAACGGGATCCGCAACAGCGACTGGTTCGTGACCGCGGGTGGTGACGGCTTCCAGAGCCGCGTCGACCCGCGCGACCCGAGCACCATCTACGCCGAGTCGCAGAACGGCGGCCTCGTCCGCTTCGACCGGCGCACCGGGAACGCGGTGCGCATCGCGCCGGAGGAGGAGCCCGGCGAGGAGCCGGCGCGCTGGTACTGGGACACGCCGCTCGTGATCAGCCCCTTCGCGAACACGCGGCTCTACTACGCGTCGCAGCGCGTCTATCGCTCGGACGACCGCGGCGACTCGTGGACGCCGATCAGTCCCGACCTCTCGCGGAACATCCCGCGCACGTCGATGAAGATGCAGGGTCGGCTCTGGAGCGTGGACGCGGTCGCGCGGAACACCTCCACCTCGTACGCGGGCTCCGTGACGGCGCTCGCCGAGTCGCCGAAGGCCGAAGGGCTGCTCTATGCGGGGACCGATGACGGCCTGCTGCACGTCACCGAGGACGGCGGGAAGAACTGGCGGAAGGTGGCGAGCATCCCCGGCGTGCCGGACTCGAGCTTCGTCGCCTACCTCGAGGCCTCCCCGCACGACGCGAACGTGGCGTACGCGGCCATCAACAACTTCAAGCGCGGCGACTTCGCGCCGTACCTCGTGCGCACCACTGACCGCGGGCGCACCTGGACGGTGATCACGGGCGGGCTGCCGACGCGCGGTCCGACCCACGCGATCCGCGCGGACCACGTGACGCCGGGGCTCCTCTTCGCAGGCACCGAGTTCGGGCTCTTCGTCTCCTTCGACAACGGGATGCGCTGGCAGCCGATGAAGGGCGGGCTCCCGACGATCGCCGTGTACGACATCGCGATCCAGCCGGAGATGAACGACCTCGTCCTCGGCACCTTCGGCCGCGGCATCTACGTGCTCGACGACTACTCGGCGCTGCGCCAGCTCACGCCGGAGCGGCTGCGCGCCGAGGCGACGCTCTTCCCGACGGCGCCGGCGCTACTCTACCAGCCGGGCTCGCCGCTCGGCGGCGGGGGCGCGGGGTTCCAGGGCGGGGGGCAGTACTTCGCCCAGAATCCCCCGGTCGGCGCGACCTTCACGTATCACCTGCGCACGGCGCTCCGCTCGCAGCGGCAGATCCGCCAGGCGCGGGAGCAGGGGCTCAACCGCAGCGGTGCCGACGTCCCGTTCCCGGGATGGGAGGCGCTGAAGGCCGAGCAGGAGGAGGAGGCGCCGAGCGTCGAGGTCGAGGTGAGTGATGCGAGCGGCGCCGTCGTGTCCCGCTTCGACGGCACCAACAGCGCGGGCGTGAACCGCGTGACGTGGAATCTCCGGTGGCCGGCGGTGACGCCGGTGGGCGGTGCCGCGAACGGCGGGGGCGGTGGCGGTCGCGGGGGCGAGGACGGCGCGCGCGGCGGCAGCGGTCCGCACATCGTACCGGGCAGCTATCGGGTGCAGCTCTTCAAGCGCGTCGGTGGGGTGCGCACCGCGCTCACCGCGCCGCAGGCGTTCGAGGTGCAGCTCCTCCCGAACGCGACGCTGACCACGGCGCAGCGGGAGCGGGCGCTCGCCTTCCATCGCGAGGCGCAGCAGGTGCAGCGCCTCGTCCTCGGCGTGAACGCGCAGCTCGGCGAGGTGGCGGCGCGGCTCGACGCGCTCGAGCGCGCGGTGGAGCTCACGACCACCGCCACCACGCTCGACGCCGACGTGCGTGCCGCCAAGGCCACGCTCCGCGGGATCCGCGAGCAGCTGCAGGGGGACAACACCGCGGCGCGCTACGCGGAGCCCACCGCGACGTCACTGCTCGGGCGCCTCGGCTCGGCGACGAGCTTCGCGCTCACGGAGCCGACGGGGACGCAGCGGCGTCAACTCGCGATCGTGCGGGAGCGCGCACCGGCGATCCAGACGGCGCTGCAGGCGTTCGTGACGACGGAGCTCAAGGCGCTCGAGGCGAAGGCGGACGCGGCGGGGGTGCCGTACACGCCGGGGCGGACGCCGCGGTAGGCGCGCGCCCGTCTGAGGGAGGAACGACACGGGGGGCCGGCGATGCCGGCCCCCCGTGTCGTTCCCCAGCATCGTACCCGGGGTTCAGCTCACCCGCGCCGCCGCGACGGCGAGCAAGACCCACCCGGCGATGAACGCCACACCGCCGAGCGGCG
>CAZGIE010000020.1:0-17523 GCA_964526485.1 uncultured Gemmatimonas sp.
GGAGCGCAGCTCGTCGTGCTCGGCAGCGTGGCCGCGGCGCTCCTCTCCGGACGGCACATCGCGCTCTTCGCCGTCACCGGGTGGCCGCTCGCCATCCGCGCGCTCGCGCCGCGCGGCGCGGGCGAGTGGGCCGTCCGCCTCCGCGTCGAGGATCGACGTCGCCTCGGCGGCCACTGGGCCGGTGTCGGAGTCGTCCTCGGCGTGCTCCTCTTTCTCGCGGTGCGCGGGAGCCGGCCGGCGCTGATCGATCCCGTGCGCCTTCCGGTCGCGGGGGTGCAGGCCCTCGTCACCGAGACGCCCGCAGCGGAACGGGAGACGCTTCGCCTCTTCACGACCTGGCGGTGGGGCGGGTACGTCGCGTGGGCGGTGCCCGGCATGCGCGCCTTCGTCGATCCGCTCCGCTTCACCGGCGCCGACGTCGAGGCCTACGGCCGCATCCTACAGGTGCAGGAGCGATGGGAGGGCACCCTCGACGACTGGGGCATCGAGGTCGCACTCGTGCCGACCGTCGGGCGGCTCGCCCACGCGCTGCGCGCCCGACCGGCCTGGCGGTGCCGTCGGGTGGACGCCACCGCGACCCTCTGTCGACGCGTGCGTGAGGGGCCGTGGGGCGCGCCGGACGTGCGCGATGCCGCGCCCGGGACCCCGGCCTCAGCGGCGCCGGCGTCCGTCGTCTCGGCTCAGGGGCGTGCGCGGATGAAGGCCAGCACCGGCGCGATCGTCGCCGCCGGGTCCTCCTCGTGCGGCACGTGTCCGAGCGTGGGGAACATCACCACCTGGCTCCCCGCGAGGTCGCGGGCGAACCGCGCCGCATCCCCGGGTGGGATGAGTCGATCGCGCCCGCCCCAGAGGATCAACGTCGGGATCCGCAGGCCGCGCAGCGCGAGCGTATCACTCCGCGACCCGAACCCGCGGAAGCGCGCCAACAGCGCGTCGCGGTTCCCTTCGCGCACCGCCATCGCGTAGTAGCGGTCCACCAACTCGGCGGTCACGCGCGACGGATCACCATACACGTTGCGCAGGCTGCTCTCGATCACGCTCCGCGGGAGGAGCCGGGACGCGACGCGTCGTACCCCCGGCGTCCGCGCGAGCTTGAACCCGATCGGCACGGAGGTCGGTTGCGAGGGATAGCCCGCGGCGTCGACCAGGATCAGGCCCGCTACGCGCGACGAGTCGGTCGCCGCGAGCCCCCACGCCAGCCGACCGCCAAGCGAGTTGCCGCCGACGATCGCGCGCCGCACGCCGAGGGTGTCGAGCACCGCGAGCAGGAGTCGCGACATCCGCGCGACCGAATAGTCGTCGCCCGGTGTGCGGCCCGAGAGCCCGAACCCCGGCAGGTCGAGCGTGATCACGCGCCGCGTCGAGCGAAGGGAGTCGACCCAGCCTTCCCATGTGTGCAGGCTCGCCGAGGTCCCGTGCAAGAGGAGAACCGGCGTCGCGTCGTCGCGCGGCCCCTCGTCGCGCAGGTGGATCGCGACGCCGTCGATGGTGCGGAAGGTCGAGGGGGGCGGCGCCCAGCGCGGCACCAGCGTCTCTAGGGGGCGATCGGGGGCCCAGAACGCCGCGACGGCGATGCCTGCGCCCGCGACGAGGACGAGCGTGACGGTCAGGAGGGGATGGCGAGTCATGACGGATGAACGTATCCCCCCACGCCGCTGGTGCCCACCGCCCACCCCGTGCCATCTTCGGGCATGCGGCGTCGTCACTTCATCCTCACGGGGCTCGGCATCGGCGGCGGCCTCGTCGTCGGATGGGCGCTGACCCCACCGCGGCAGCGGTTGCGCGGATCGCATCCCCCCGAGACGCCCGAGGGTGCCGTCGCGCTGAACGGCTGGGTCGTCATCGGTGCCGATGGGGTGGTCACCGTCGTCTCGCCCAAGGCGGAGATGGGGCAGGGGATCACCACCGCGCTCGCGATGCTCGTCGCCGAGGAGCTCGAGTGCCGGTGGGAGGACGTGCGGGTCGCGCCGAGTCCGATCGACCGCATCTACGGGAACATCGCGGTGATCGTCGACGGTCTTCCCTTCCATCCCGACGCGGATGGGCCGCTCGTGCGTTCCATGCGCTGGCTGACGGCGAAGACGATGCGCGAGGTCGGCGTGATGATGACCGGCGGCTCGTCGAGCGTACGTGATTGCTGGGAGGTCGCGCGCGAGGCGGGAGCCACCGCACGGGCGGCGCTGCTCGAGGCCGCCGCCGAGCGGGCCGGTGTGGACGTCGCCACCTGCCGCGCGTCGCAGGGACGTGTCCTCACCGGTGATCGAGCGTTCAGCTACGGGGAGCTTGCGGCCGACGCCGCGACCCGCCGCCCGGGTCGTGTCACCCTCAAGGCCCCGTCGGAGTTCAGCATCATCGGGAGGGACCTCCCACGCCTCGATGCCGCCGACAAGGCGCGCGGGGGGCCCCTCTACGGCCTCGATGTCCGGGTCCAGGGGATGAAGTACGCCGCCGTGGCGATGGCCCCGACCTTCGGCGCCACGCCGCTCGAGGTCGATACCGCCCCGGCGCCCGGTGTGCACGCCGTCTTCACGCTCGAGCCCACCGGCTTAGGTGATCCCGCGGCCGTCGTGGCCGTCGCCGATACCTGGTGGCATGCGCGCGAGGCGCTCCGCACCCGCCGCATCACCTGGTCCGCGTCACCGCACGCCACCCTCTCGAGCGACACCATCCTCGCCGAGCTCCGGGACGCCGCGCGGGAGCCCTCGGGGATCCCGTTCCGGAGCACCGGTGACCCTGAAGATGTAATCGCTCAGGCGACGAGCGTGATCGAGGCCACCTATGAGGCACCCTATCTCGCGCACGCGACGATGGAGCCGATGAACGCGACCGTCCGCGTGACCGACGGTGCGGCCGAGTGCTGGGTCGGGACGCAGGTGCCGGGATTCGCACGCGGGGCGATCGCGAAGGTCCTCGACCTCCCGCCGGAGCAGGTGACGCTTCACCAGCAGTCCCTCGGTGGCGGCTTCGGCCGACGCCTCGACGTGGACTTCATCGCGCAGGCGGCGGCGATCGCTCGGCGCGTCCCCGGTGTCGCGGTGCAACTCCTCTGGTCGCGTGAGGACGATATGCGCCACGACGCCTATCGCCCCGCCGCCGTCGGGCACCTCCGCGCCGTCCTCGGCGACGCGGCCCAGCCCGTCCGCGCCATCACCTCGCATTCCGCCGGTCAGGCGCCCTTCAAGTCGTACAGTCGCCGCGTCGGATTCGCGCTCACATCCGCGGGGCCGGATAAGACCACCGCCGAGGGCACCTGGGACCAGCCCTATGAGTTCGGGGCGATCCGCGCGACGCACGCGGAGCGCGAGTTCGCCGTTCCCGTCGGGTCGTGGCGCTCCGTCGGGCACTCGCACCAGGCCTTCTTCCTCGAGTCGTTTGTCGATGAGTGCGCGAGCGCCGCCGGGCGCGACCCGCTCCAGTTCCGGCTCGCGATGCTCGCCGCCCATCCGCGGGCGGCACGGGTGCTGCGCCTCGCCACCGATCGCGCCGGGTGGCGCGCGGACGGCGCCGTCCGGGATGGCGTGGCGCAGGGGCTCGCGCTGCACTGGAGCTTCGGATCGCTGGTCGCGCAGGTCGCGGAGGTGGAGCGCGGCGGGCCGGACGGGTTCCGGGTGCGGCGGATCGTCGCCGCCGTCGACTGCGGGCTCCCCGTCCACCCCGCGGGCGTGCGACAGCAGGTGGAGAGCTCCGTCATCATGGGACTCACCGCCGCGCTGCGCGGTGTGATCACCATCGCCGACGGCGCCGTCGCGCAGGGGAACTTCCACGAGTATCCGCTCCTGCGCATCGACGAGTGCCCGGTCATCGAGACGCACCTCGTCGCGAGCGACGCCGTACCCTCCGGCATCGGCGAACCGGCGCTGCCGCCCGTCGCGCCCGCCGTGGCCAACGCCATCGCTCGACTCACGGGCGTGCGGTTGCGCACGCTCCCCCTCCGCCTGCCGCCGGAGACCCGCGGATGACCCCCGAGCGCATCGAATTCATCGTCGACGGCACGCCCGCCGCGTTCGACGCGCCGCCCGAGATGCCGCTCCTCTGGGCGCTGCGACACGGCCTCGGCCACACCGGCCCGAAGTTCGGCTGCGGGATGGCCCTCTGCGGCGCCTGCACCGTCTTCGTCGACGGGACGTCGGTCCGCGCCTGCGTCACCCCGGTCGGCAGCGTGGCGGGGCAGGTGGTCACCACCATCGAAGGCCTCGACGACCCCGTCGGCGCCGCGGTGCAGATGGCCTGGGCCGAGGGCAGCGTCCCGCAGTGCGGGTACTGCCAGGCGGGGCAGGTGATGGGGGCGGTCGCACTCCTCCGCACCACGCGCCGTCCCACCGATGCGCAGATCGACGACGCGATGCGCGGGCACCTCTGCCGCTGCGGCGCGTATCCGCGGATCCGTGCCGCGATCCACGCGGCGGCGGAGCGGCTCGCGACCTCCGGTTCGGATGACTGAGCCGGCGGGCGGGCGCCCGCTCCACCGGCGTGCCCTCCTCGCCGCAGGTCTCGCGGCCGTCCCCGCGCTCGGCGCCCGCCGGCTCCTCGGTGCGACACCTGCGCATAGCGAGCGGCCCCCGGTGCCTCGCGGGCGCGACTACATCGTGGAGGGCGGTGCCGCGCTGCTCCAGCGCGACGGGCGGCGCGTCGTCGTCCCCGACATCTCCCTGCGCGTCCGCGATGACCGCATCGTCGAGATCCGCGAGGGGCGCATGACCGGCGGTGCCACGCGGATCGACGCGCGCGGCTGCCTCCTCCTCCCAGGGTTCATCTCCGGGCACACCCACGCGGCCTCCGGTACGCCCACGCGCGGGCTCATCGAGGGAGGGCGCTCGTATCAGCGGCCCCTCGAGCTCCTCGAGGCGCTCCCCGACGACGCCCTCGACGCCATCACCGCCTACAACGTCGCGGAGCTGCTCCGCTCCGGCTGTACGACGCATGTCGAGATGAGTCTCAGCCTGCGTCAGGCGCAGAGCTACGTGCGGGTCGCGCGCCGGTGGCAGGTGCGCGGCTATCCCGGCGGGATGATCCCGGGCACCGCGCGCCTCTTCCCCATCTGGCGCCGGACCGACGACACCGTGCTCGAGCGCTCGGTGCCTGAGACGCTCCGCGAGATCGAGGCGAACCTCGCCTTCGCGCGCGAGGTGAACGGGGCGGAGGAGGGGCGCATCCGCCCGATGATGACGCCCCACGCCACCGACACGCACACGCCGGAGACGATGACGGCGATCGTCGCGGCGGCGCGGCGCCTCGGGAACGGGATCCACATCCACCTGGCGCAGGGGGCGGGAGAGACGCGCACCACGCAGCGGCTCCGCGGGATGTCCCCCGCCGTCTGGATGGCATCGCTTGGGGCGTTCGAGGGCCCGCTCTTCGGCGCGCACATGTCGGGCGCGACCGCCGACGATTGGGCCGTGATGGCGCGGCACGGCGGTATCTACGCGCACTGCCCCTCCGGAGGGGGCGCCGGCAATGCGACCGGGATGCAGCCCTACCCCGAGGCGCTCGCGGCCGGCGTGGCGGTGAACGTCGGCATCGACACGCACTCCAACGACTACGTCGAGAACCTCAAGCTCGCCGTGCTCGCCGGCCGTGCCCGCGCGCGGCTCCTCAACGCCGCCACCGGGTCGCGACTCCCCCAGCCGACCATCGCCCAGGCGGTCGACGGCGCGACCATCGTCGCCGCGGACGGGCTCCGCCGCCCCGATCTCGGCCGCCTCGAGGTCGGGGCGCTCGCCGATTGGTGTGCGATCGACGTGAGCGGCCCCCTCGTCGGCGCGGGGCGGATCGGCCCCGAGCCGCTGCACCACCTGCTCTACGCCAACGGCCTCAGCGTCCGGCACGTCGCCACACAGGGGCACCTGCAGGTCGTCGATGGGCACCTCGCCATCGACGACGAGGCGCGCGTCGTGGCCGCGGGCGGGGCCGCCGTCGCCGAGCTCTGGGCGCAGCTTCGCGCGGAGCGTTGGTTCGACGCACCATAGCCGCGGCACGACCACGCCCGCCATATTCGCCCGATGCTCCGTCGCCTCGTCCGCAACCTGACCTTCCAGGTCCTCATCGCCGTCTCCCTCGGCGTCCTCGTCGGCGTCGTCGCCCCGAACACCGGGAAGGCGCTCAAGCCCCTCGGCGACACCTTCATCAACCTCGTGAAGATGGTGATCACCCCGATCATCTTCCTCACGATCGTCCATGGCATCGCGAGCATGGCGGATCTCCGCCGGCTCGGGCGCGTGGGGGGGAAGGCGCTCCTCTACTTCGAGGTCGTCTCGACCTTCGCGCTCGTGATCGGGATGGTGATCGTCAACGTCACCAAGCCTGGCGCCGGTCTCGACGTGAGCACCCTCGCGACCGGTGACATCTCGCGCTACACGAGCGCGGCCGGGGAACGGTCGCTCGCGGACGTCTTCCTCCACATCGTCCCCAGCAACGTCATCGCGGCCTTCGCCGGCGGCGACCTCCTCCCCGTCGTCTTCTTCTCGGTCCTCTTCGGCGTCGCGCTCACGAGCGTCGGGGAGCCCGGTCGCAGCATCGTCGACCTCCTCGAGAAGCTGCAGGTCGTCTTCTTCCGCGTGGTCAGCCTCGTGATGGTCGTCGCGCCGGTCGGCGCGTTCGGGGCGATGGCCTACACGGTGGGGGCGTTCGGGCTGCAGACCCTCCTGCCGCTCGGTCGCCTGATGCTGGACGTCTACGCGACGATGGCGGTCTTCATCTTCGTCGTGCTCGCCGGGATCTGCCGACTCTACGGATTCCGGCTGCTCCGCTTCCTCCGCTTCATCCGCGAGGAGATCCTTCTCGCGCTCGGCACGTCGAGCTCCGAGTCGGCGCTCCCGCGGATGCTGGAGAAGCTCGAGCGCTATGGCTGCGATCGATCCATCGTCGGGCTCGTCATCCCCACCGGGTACTCCTTCAACCTCGATGGGACGAGCATCTACCTCTCGATGGCCGCGCTCTTCATCGCGCAGGTCTACGGGGTGGATCTCTCCGTCGGGCAGCAGCTCTCGCTCCTCGGGGTGCTGATGCTCACGAGCAAGGGGGCCGCCGGCGTGACCGGCTCCGGGTTCATCGTTCTCGCCAGCACCCTTGCCGCCACCGACATCGTCCCCGTCGAGGGGGTCGCGCTCCTCCTCGGCGTCGATCGCTTCATGAGCGAGGCGCGCACCGTCACCAATCTCATCGGCAACGGCGTCGCGACGCTTGTGATCGCCCGGAGCGAGGGGGCGTTCGACGACGCCAAGCGCGCCCTCGCCGAGGCGGGGTGACACGCGCGGTGCGGACCCCGGACGCGGCCCGATGCTGACGCACGCGGCCGAGGCGCTGCGGCAGAGCCCGGTCTTCCGTGACCTGCGGCCCGAGGTCATCGACCTCATCGCCGGCGTGCTCGAACCGGTCGTCCTGCCGGGCGGGGAGCGCCTCTTCCGGCAGGGCGATCCCGGGGATGCCGCGTACGTGGTGCTGAGCGGACGCCTCCGCATCCTGCGCGAGGGGGAGGCCGGCCCGACCGTGATCCGTGAGATCGGTCGCGGGGAGGTCGTCGGCGAGTTCGCCCTCCTCACCGGCGATGCGCGCTCGGCGACGGTGACCGCCATCCGCGATTCGGAGCTCGGGCGCCTCCCGGCGACGGTCTTCACCGACCTCATGCGGGAGCATCCCGCCATCGGTGTCGCGCTCAGTCGTACCCTCGCCGTCATCCTCGCGAGCGGCGGCCCCGCGCCCACCCGTCGGGCGCGCCCCAGCATCGTGGCCCTCCGGGCGGTCGGTGGGGCACGCGATCTCACGCCGTTCGCGCATGACCTCGCCGCGGCGTTCGCGCCGGTCGGGGCCACGGCGGTCTGCACCCTCGCCGACGCACAGATCGCCTCCGGCGGCCTCGCGACGGAGGCGGTCGCGATCGCGCGGTGGCTCCAGCGCGTCGAGGCCGATCACGCGCATCTGCTCTGTGTGGTCGATGAGTGCGACGCGATCTGGCGTGACGTCGCGCTCCGACAGGCCGACCTCATCCTCGATGTCCTCCCCGCCGATGCGCTGTCGGCCGTCGGGATCGAGCCGGCCGTCTCGCTCGGTCACTCCCGCCGGGAGCTCATCGTCGTGCGGGCCGCCGATGGGACGGCGCCGGTCGGCACCGCCCGCTGGATGGAGCGGCACGGGTATGCCGCCCGTCACCACGTGCGTGCGGGGCGGCCCGAGGACCTCGCCCGGGTGGCACGGATGATCACCGGCACGAGTGTCGGGCTCGCCCTCGGCGGCGGCGCCGCCCGGGGGGCGGCGCACTATGGGGTGATCCGCGCGCTACAGGAGGCCGGCGTGCCGATCGACGAGGTGGGCGGCACCAGCATGGGATCGTTCGTCGCCGCGCAGCTCGCCGCGGGGATGACCCTCGAGGAGATGGTCGAGCGTCTCGCCACCGGGTGGGCGCGGCACCACCCGCACCGTGCCTTCACCTGGCCCGTGATCGGCGCCGTGCGCGCGCAGGCGCTTGAGGCCTTCCTGACCGAGACGTTCGGCGCGCTCACGTACGAGGACGCGCTCATCGACTGCTTCGCCTGCAGTGCCAATCTCACCACGGCGTCGGCCAGCGTGCACCGGCGTGGCCCCGTGGTGCAGGGGTGTCTGGCGAGCATGGCCGTCCCGGGGATCGGCCCCGCGATGACGATGCCCGACGGCTCGCTGCACGTCGACGGCGCGGTGGTGAACAATCTCCCCGCCGACGAGCTGCGCAGCGGCATCACGATCGCGGTGAGTGTCAGCGACCGCGTCCCGCGCACCTCCGGCTATCCGTCGACGCCGACCGCCTGGCAGGTGCTCCGCGACCGGTGGCGCGACGGCGCATCGGCCCCGTACTACCCGGGGCTCTTCGAGACGGTGCTGGAGTCGATGCTCCTCGGCGGCGCGCGGCGCACCGAGGAGGCCTTTCAGCGCGCCGACCTCGCGTTGCGTCCGCCGATCGCGCACCTGGGGCTCTTCGACTTCGGGAAGGTCGACGAGTTCATCGCGATCGCCTACGCGGATGCCCGGGAGCGCGTGGGGCCGTGGTGGACGGCGCGGACGGGTGTCTCGGGGTGACGTACACGGGCACCGCGGTCGAGCCTTGCACGAAAAAGCCCGCACGCCATGACGCGTTGCGGGCTTTTCGATGACGTACAGTCGGGGCGAGAGGATTCGAACCTCCGACCTCCTGCTCCCGAAGCAGGCGCTCTACCGGGCTAAGCTACGCCCCGATGTTCGGTAAAGTCTTCTGTCCCACACCTACAACCTGACACTCCAACCCTGACACCTGCTCTCATGCGCCCGGAGAGACTCGAACTCCCAACCTTCTGATCCGTAGTCAGATGCTCTATCCAATTGAGCTACGAGCGCCCAGCACCCCGTATCGCCCGGGAGGCGATGCCGAGTAGACCCGAAAGATAGGCCCCCTCGGACCGGGAATCAACGCGTCGGCGTCGCCGCCGTCGGAATCGGCAGCGGCTTGTACCGGAAGGCGGACACCCCCGGCTTCGTCGCCGTGAGCTCGAACGTCCCCCGCTGGCTCGCCGCGACGCTCGGCACCTCCGCCGTCATCGTCTCGAGCACCGTCCCCGCCGCGTCCAGGAACTCCACCGTCAAGGTGTACGGCTTCGCCGCGCGGGAGAGGTTCTCGATGACCCCGCCCAGCACCGCCCCGTTCTCCCGCCGCTCGAACCGGTTCACGACCACCTTGTGCAGCGACGACAGCTGCGTCTCGCGGGCCGCCATCGCATCCTGCTGCTTGATGAGGTCCTGCTTCTTCCGCGCGTCACGCTCCGACTGCGCGAGCAGCTGGAAGGCGTAGGCGCGCATCAGGTAGTTGTCCCCGTTGCTCGGGTCGAGCTCGATCAGTCGGTCCGTCAGCGGCAGCATCTTCGCCGCCTCCTTCGCCTCGTAGTACAGGTAGGCGAGGAAGTAGTTGGCGTCGCGCATGAACGGGTTCCGCGCGAGCGCCCCCTCGTACAGCGCGATCGCGTCCGCGCTCCGCGACGAGGCGCGTGCAAGGTCGGCCGCCATCAGGAGCGTGAGGTCCACGTAGCGCGCCGGCGCTGCGACCAGGGGCGCGAGGAGCGCACGGACCGCGCTCGAGTCCTGCGAGACCTGCACGATCTCGCTCGCCGCGGAGAAGGCGTAGGCCCCGTCGTTCGAGCCCGCGTTCTGATCGAGGAGCAGCGCGAAGAGCTCGAGCGCCTCCTTGTTGAGCGCCTCCTTCTGCGCGGCGCCGCCGGTCATCGCGTAGTCCTTGGCGGTCGTGGCGAGCTGGAAGCGGAGCTGCTTCAGCGTCTCGGCCAGCGACGTGTCCTTGGCCGATTCGACGATCGCTTCCCGGAGATAGCCCATCATCGCGGGCGTGTCGCCCCGCTTGTTGGCCAGCTGCGCCCGGGCGTTCGAGATGAACGGCGACGAGGCGTACAGGGCCGCGGCGCGATCGAGCCAGTACGCCGCGCTGTCCACCTGGTCGGCGCCGAGGGCCTGGTACGCCTTGTTGATGCGCTGGTTCCACGCCGGCGAGTACCGCCAGGGGAGCGTCTCATCCGCACAGCCCGGGCCGAGGGCCTCGACGGCCTTGAGCAGCGAATCAGTCGTCATCACGAGGTCGACCGTCGCCGTCTTCACGCCGCCGGCACCCAGCGCCTCGTTCGTCATGGTCTCGCCCGTGCCAGGCTGGAGCATCCAGAGGACGTAGAGCTGTGCCTTGAGGAAGCCGGCGCCGACCGGATTGGCCGCCCACTTCTTCGGATCCTGCAGCGGACGCATCGCGTCGCGCAGCGCCTTCGGGGCCGCGGCGGAGTCCGCTTGGCGCGCCCGGTTGATCCCGAGGTAGGCCTGAGTGAGCACCGCCGGCTGGTTCAGGTCGACGGGGCACGCCGCCTGCTGCGCACCCAGCGGGGCGACGGCGAGGAGGAGCGGGACGAGGGCCGGCAGGACGCGGATGGTGGGCATCGGTCGAGGGGCTGGAGGAACCCCGCCGCGGGGAGCGACGGGTCGGAGACGACTACGCCTCACGACCGGAGACCGTTCGTGAGGCGATGGGCGGTACAAGACTCGAACTTGTGACCTCCACGATGTCAACGTGGCGCTCTAACCAACTGAGCTAACCGCCCGAGAGCGGGAAACGGGACTCGAACCCGCGACCCCAACCTTGGCAAGGTTGTGCTCTACCAACTGAGCTATTCCCGCGTGTGACGGTAGTGTGTCGCACTACTGTCGCCTCGGTGCGCTGACTTGGCTCTGTGGGCCGCACCAGTGAACCGGGGCATGGAGCCGAGGGGAATCGAACCCCTGACCTCTTGAATGCCATTCAAGCGCTCTCCCAACTGAGCTACGCCCCCGCGCAGGACCGATCCCGGCGTCCTGACAGGAACCAAAGAAGCTATCCGGGCGTATCCTAGGGGTCAAGGAGAAAACTGGCGGTTTCTCCGCGGGCCTGTATGTTTGGTCCGGCAGTCCGAACCCTGATCCCACCGGCGCCGTCCAGGCCGCCGAGGTCTCCATACCATGGCCACCGATACCAAGCGCCGGAAGCGGCGCACCGCGCCCGCCGGCATCGCTCCCGCCGAGCCCGAGCGCGACATCCTCGACCAGTACCTCTATGAGGTCTCCACGTACCCGCTCCTGAAGGGGAACGAGGAGATCGAGGTGGCTCGGAAGATCCGCGCCGGCGACCAGGATGCCCTTCAGGAGCTCGTGAAGCGCAACCTCCGCTTCGTCATCTCCGTCGCGAAGAAGTACCAGAACCGCGGCCTCCCCCTCATCGACCTCATCGGCGAGGGGAACGTCGGGCTCCTGACCGCCGCGCGGAAGTTCGACCCGGATCAGGGCGTGAAGTTCATCTCGTACGCCGTCTGGTGGATCCGTCAGGCCATCCTGTCGTCGCTCGCGCGGCAGGGGCGCACGGTCCGCGTCCCGCTCAACCGCACGGCCGACCTCTCGCGCATCATCAAGGCCTCGGAGATCCTCCGGCAGAAGCTCCGCCGCGAGCCCACCCCCGAGGAGCTCTCGCAGCTCACCGGCCTCTCCGTCGACGTCGTGCAGTCGCTCGCCGCGCTCAACACCGGCGACGTCCGCCTCGACGCCCCGATGGACCCCGATGGCGACCGTTCCCTCATCGAGCGCTTCGTCGCTGACGAGATGCCCGACACCGAGGAGGAGGCGATGAACCGCTTCCTCAACGACGAAATCGAGCACGCCCTCGGCACCCTCCCGCCCCGCGACGCGAAGGTCCTGCGGCTGTACTTCGGGCTCGAGGGCGGCCGCGAGCACACCCTCGAGGAGATCGGGTCGATGCTCGGCGTCACCCGGGAACGCGTCCGCCAGCTCCGCGATCGTGCGCTCAAGCGCCTCCGCGAGGGCGATGTCGGTCGCGCGCTCGGCAGCTTCGCGGCGTGACGGCGGCGCGCCCCGGTGATCCGCTTCCACGACGTCCATAAGGCGTTCGGCGAGAACGAGGTCCTCCGGGGCTTCTCCCTCGAGGTCCGGGAGGGGGAGACGATGGTCATCATCGGCTACTCCGGCACCGGGAAGTCGGTCGCCATCAAGCACATCGTCGGGCTCCTCGAGCCCGACGAGGGGCACGTCGAGGTCGATGGGGTCACGGTCGGCAGCCTGACCCGCCGCGAGCTCTACCGCCTCCGGTCCAAGATCGGTTACGTCTTTCAGTTCGCCGCCCTCTTCGACTCGCTCACCATCGCCGAGAACGTGGCGATGGGCCTCCGGAAGCAGGGGGAGCTCACCGAGCCCCAGATCGCCGAGCGCGTCCGGGAGTCGCTCCGGCTCGTCGACCTCGACGACAGCGTCGGCGACAAGCTCCCCTCGGAGCTCTCCGGCGGGATGCGCAAGCGCGTCGGGATCGCGCGCGCTATCGCGATCCGCCCGAAATACCTCCTGTACGACGAGCCCACCACGGGGCTCGACCCGGTCACGAGCGCGATCATCGACGACCTGATGGTGCGGATGCAGCGCCAGCTCGGTGTCACGGGGATCGTGATCACCCACGACATGCGGAGCGCCTACACCGTCGGGACCCGCATCGCGATGCTCTACGAGGGGCGCGTCCGTCAGGTCGGGACCGTCGACGAGATCCGCCAGAGTACCGACCCGATCATCCGGCAGTTCATCGAGGGGCGCGCCGAGCTCGACGCCGACGCACGCGCCCTCGGCGGGGCGCTGGGGTGAGCGACGAGCGGCGGCGCATCCACGAGGAGGTCTCCGCCGGCGGCGTGGTCTTCCGGCGTGACGGCGACCGCACCCTCGTCCTCCTCATCCGCGACGCCTACCGCCATTGGGGATTCCCCAAAGGACACGTCGAGGCGGGGGAGGCGCCGGCACAGGCCGCCTTGCGGGAGGTCGGGGAGGAGACGGGACTCGGCGCGCTCTCGGTGCACGCGCAGGTCGACACCATCGATTGGGAGTTCCGCTTCCGCGGTCGCCGGATCCATAAGACCTGTCACTTCTTCCTGATCGAGACGCGGCACCGTCGCACGGCCCCGCAGCGGGCCGAAGGGATCACCGCCTGCCGCTGGGCGACCTTCGAGCAGGCCGACCGGATGCTCGCCTACGACAATGCGCGCGGCGTGCTCCGGCAGGCGCGCGCGGTGCTCGAGGGAGCGGTCCCCGAGACGCCCACGCCCGACGCGCTCGCGTCCTGACGCCATGTCGTTGAGCGTCGTCGGGTGCAGTGGTCGGGACCGGGGGCGCGCGATCCTGCGTCGCCTCGTCCCCCGTCGGCTGGGGAGCTGTCACGTCGTGCGGGACGGCGCGGAACTCCGCGCGGCGCTCCTGGAGCGCTTCGTCGACGCCGTCGTCGTCGACCTCGCGTCGGGGAACGAGGGAGCGTGGGACGCGGCGGCCGAGGCCCGGGCGTTCCCGAGCGTTCCGTTCCTCGCCCTCTCCTCGGTCCGGTCGACTGAGATCGCCGGCGTCGCCCGGGCCTGTGGCCCGATGGAGTTCGCCGAGCTCATCGTGGAGGGGGAGGAGGATGCGGCGGCGGAGCTCCTCGTCCCGCTCGCGTTCACCCACCGTTTCGCCGCGGCGCTCACGCCGGCGGCGGAGCCGCTGGGACTTCGGACCCCGCTGCAGCAGCGGGTCTGGGGGGCGATCCTCCGCCATGGGGGGCGGGGGGTGCAGACCAGCGCGCTGGCGGCGGAAGTGGGGCTGACCCGCGAGCATCTGAGCCGGCAGTTCTCGGCCGGGGGGGCGCCGAACCTCAAGCGGGTCATCGACCTCGTCCGGATCCTCGGGGCGGCGGAACTGGCCAAGGACATGGGGCGCGACCTGCCCGACATCGCGCGAGTGCTGGGGTTCGCCTCGACGTCACATCTCTCGGTGACCTCCCAGCGCGTGGTCGGAATCCGGTCGCTCTCGCTGGCGCGCCTGCGGTCGCAGGACCTGGTGGAGCGGTTTCTGGTCTCCGGCGCCTCGCGGTCGCGGGGCGCCGGCGGAGTTGCTCCTTCCGGCCACTTGTGATTATTTTCACAAGCTGCGGCAAAACAGCGCCCCGCTGATGGCATTCCGGGGCGGCCGCCGCCTCACGCTCCCTCTCTCGACCTTTCCCGAACTCTCTCATGGCTTCCCAGACCGCCCTGCGTCCCGGCGAGATCAAGGACATCCTCCTCCGCGAGATCGAGGCCGCCGACCTCAACGCCCTCGACGTCGAGGAGGTCGGTTCCGTCCTCGAGGTGAAGGACGGCATCGCCCGCATCTACGGCCTCCAGAAGGCGATGGCCGGCGAGATGCTCGAGATCCAGTCCTCCGAGACCGGCGAGACGATCACCGCGCTCGCGCTGAACCTCGAAGAGGACAACATCGGCGCCGTCGTGCTCGGCGACTACCTCAAGCTCAAGGAGGGCGACGAGGTCCGCCGCACCGCCCGCGTGCTCGAGGTCCCGGTCGGTCCCGCCATGATCGGGCGCGTCGTCGACGCCCTCGGCCGCCCCATCGACGGGCAGGGCCCGATCGCGACGACGATGACCCGCAAGGTCGAGTCGGAGGCCCCGGGCATCATCGTCCGCCAGCCCGTCGGCGAGCCGATGCAGACCGGCCTCAAGGCCGTCGACGCCATGATCCCGATCGGCCGCGGCCAGCGCGAGCTCATCATCGGCGACCGCGGCACCGGCAAGACCGCCATCGCGATCGACACGATCATCAACCAGAAGGGCCAGGGCGTCATCTGCGTCTACGTCGCCATCGGCCAGAAGGCGTCGACCGTCGCCGCCGTCGTCGAGCGCCTGAAGCAGGCCGGCGCGATGGAGTACACGATCGTCGTCGTCGCCTCGGCCTCCGACCCGGCGCCGATGCAGTACATCGCCCCCTACTCGGGCGTCGCGATGGCCGAGTACTTCATGTACCACGAGGGGAAGCCGACCCTCGCCGTCTACGACGACCTCACGAAGCAGGCCGCGGCCTACCGCCAGCTCTCGCTGGTGCTCCGCCGCCCGCCGGGCCGTGAGGCGTTCCCGGGCGACGTGTTCTATCTCCACAGCCGCCTCCTCGAGCGCGCCGCCAAGCTCTCCAACGACCCGTCGGTCGTGGACGGCAAGACGATCTTCGCGCCCGGCGGCTCGCTGACCGCGCTCCCGATCATCGAGACGCAGGCCGGCGACGTGTCGGCCTACATCCCGACGAACGTCATCTCGATCACCGACGGCCAGATCTTCCTCGAGGCCGACCTCTTCTTCGCGGGCGTCCGCCCCGCCATCAACGTCGGCATCTCGGTGTCGCGCGTCGGCGGCTCGGCGCAGATCAAGGCGATGAAGTCGGTCGCCGGTCGCCTCCGGCTCGACCTCGCGCAGTTCCGTGAGCTCGAGGCCTTCTCGGCCTTCGCGTCGGACCTCGACGCCGCCACCAAGAAGCAGCTCGAGCGCGGCGCCCGCACGGTCGAGATCCTCAAGCAGGGCCAGTACCAGCCGATGCCCGTCGAGCAGCAGGTCATGATCATCTTCGCGGTCACCAACGGCTTCATCGACGACGTCGAGGTCGCCAAGGTCCGCGAGTGGGAGGCGGGCTTCCACGCGTACATGAAGGCGCAGTTCCCGAACGTCGGCGAGGCGATCAAGAAGGACAAGGCGGTCTCGAAGGAGACCGAGGCCGAGCTCCGCCGCGCGATCGAGCAGTACAAGGGGAGCCGGTAAGCCCGATGGCCAAGGGCCGCGAACTCAAGGGTCGCATCAAGTCCGTCGAGAACACGCGCAAGATCACGCGCACGATGGAGATGGTCGCGACCTCGAAGATGAAGCGGGCGCAGGACCGCGTCGTCGCCGCGCGGCCCTACGCGCGCGCGCTCGGCGACGTGATCGCCAGCCTCTATGCGCCGGAGCTCGCGGAGCGCTTCCCGCTCCTCCGGCAGCCGGCGCACGAGGCGCGCGCGGCGGTCGTGCTGCTGACCTCCAACCGCGGCCTCGCCGGCGCGTTCAACGCGAACCTCATCAAGGAGGCGCGCGCGCTGCTCGCCCGCCTCGAGGCCGCGGGCACCGCCGTCGAGCTCCACGTCGTCGGCAAGAAGGGCGCCGGCTACTTCCGCTACGTCGGCCGCGCGATGGCCACCGAGCGCGCGGACATCACCGATCGGCCGTCCGCCGCCGATGCGGCCTCGCTCGTCGACGGCCTGATGGCGCGTTTCGTCTCGGGCGCGCTCGACGCCGTCTACGTCGTCGGCTCGCGCTTCAACTCCGTCCTCTCCACCCCGCCGACCGCGGAGCGCGTGCTCCCGGTGCAGCCCCCCGCGGGGGCCGCGGGCGGGAAGGACTACCTGCTCTACCCCTCGGCCGAGGCCATCCTCACCGAGCTCCTCCCCTCGTACGTGCGCAATGCGGTCTACCGCGCGCTCGTCGAGACCGCGGCCGCCGAGCAGGCCGCGCGCCGGACGGCGATGAAGAGCGCCACCGACAACGCCGGCGAGATGCTCACCCTCCTCCGTCGCACCTACAACCGCGCCCGCCAGGCGCAGATCACGCAGGAGATCGCCGAGATCGTCGGCGGTGCCTCCGCGCTCCAGGGCTGATCCCAACTATGACGACCACCACCACGACCACCGGCAAGATCGTCCAGGTCATCGGACCCGTCCTCGACGTCGAGTTCGCCTCCGGCGAGCTCCCCGAGCTCTACAACGCGCTCGAGATCGCGGCGACCACCGACAGCGGCCAGACGGTCCGCGTCGTCGCCGAGGTGCAGCAGCACATCGGCCGGAACCAGGTGCGCGCCGTCGCGATGAGCACCACCGACGCCGTCGTGCGCGGGATGCCCGTGACCGACACCGGCGCGCCGATCAGCGTCCCGGTCGGCGGTGCGGCCCTCGGCCGCATCCTCAACGTGCTCGGCGAGCCCGTCGACAACGGCGCCGCCATCCCGGCCGCGACGCCGCGCTGGCCCATCCACCGCAAGCGCCCCGACTTCGTCGCCCTCGAGCCGAAGACCGAGGTCTTCGAGACGGGCATCAAGGTCATCGACCTCTTTGCCCCCTTCGTGAAGGGCGGGAAGATCGGGCTCTTCGGCGGCGCCGGCGTCGGCAAGACCGTCGTCATCATGGAGCTCATCAACAAC
>CAZGIE010000021.1:0-12468 GCA_964526485.1 uncultured Gemmatimonas sp.
GACGCGCGCACAGACGGAGCTGCTCGCGGATTACGAGGCGTTCTGCGGCGCGCCGAGCGCGAACGGTACGGCGGGCGCGGCACGCGGGGCGGCGGCCGGTGGTTCAGCGACGGAGACGCCGCGTGCGATCGACCCCGAGGCGCTCTCGGTGCGCCTCGCCAAGGGGGACCCGCTCGTGGTCCTCGATGTGCGCGAGGGGTGGGAGGTTGAGGTCGCCGCGCTCGAGGGGAGCAGGCACATCCCGATGGCGGAGGTGCCACGCCGCCATGGCGAACTCCCGCGCGACCGCGACATCGTCGTGCTCTGCCATCACGGGATGCGGAGCGCGATGGTGGCGGAGTACCTGCGGAGCGCGGGGTTCGACCGAGTGATCAATCTCACCGGCGGCATCGACCGGTGGAGTGTGACGGTGGATCGGAGTGTGAGCAGGTACTGAGGCTGGAGGCTTGAGGCTGAAAGCTGAACGTGACGACAGGCGCGCACGGCCAGCTTCCAGCTTTCAGCCTCCAGCCTTCAGCGCCCTTTCCGCCGCGCGGAGCGCCCCCGTCGCCGCATCGAATCTCCCCACGAGATCTCCCAGCTCCTCGGCGAACTGCGCCGCATCGCCGTAGCGGATGGCCTCGTTCACCGACGGGAAGACCATCGTGCTGTAGCCGTTGTCGACGTCGGCCACATAGATGAGGTTGCGATACCAGGGACGCGTGCGGAGCCCCTGCGGGCGCGTCATCGCGCGCTCCACCTGGAGCAGCGCCTGGTTGGTGGCGCGCTGCCGTGCGGCGGGGAGGTTCGCGGCGAGGGCCGCATCGCGCGCGGCATTGAACGCCTGCGCGGCGGCCTCCATCCGGTTGATCGCGGCGGCGAGCGGCGCGCTCGACCCCGCCCATCCGCGCGTGCGGAGGTTGGCGTCGATCGGCGGGAGATAGCGGCGCATCGTGCGCGCGAACTCCACGTAGTCGTACGGGAGGATGTCGGCGTTCGCGATGCGCATCATCATCGCGGTCCCGATGCGCGCGGCGGCGGTGTGGTAGCGATATCCGGGATCCCCGAACCGCTCCATGAACGTGTAGGAGTCGTAGTTCGAGTGATAGATCCCGTTCCCGCCGCCGAAGCCCCAGTCGGCGTGCGGGATGCCGAGGTGGTTGTAGAAGCCGGCGAAGTCGGAGCCGCCGCCCGGATCGCCCATCGCGGGCTCCTCACCCGCGCGGACGCCGGCCCGCGTGCGCCACACGTCGTAGACGCTCCCCGCCCCGCTCGGGTCGGGGATGGTGCGCGCGACCTCGCGGAGCATCCCGCGCAGCGTCGGGGAACCGCCGCCGCCGAAGCTGGGCCCGCTCGCGCTGACGTCCTGATTGAAATACGCGACGCCGCCGCGCATCAGCCGGAGCGAATCGTCCTCCACGTACTCGGTGGAGCCGACGAGCCCCCACTCCTCCGCGTCCCACGTCGCGAACATCAGCGTGCGGCGCGGGCGCCAGCCGGTCTTCATCTGCTCGGCCACCGCACGCGCGGCCTCGACGACGCTCGCGGTGCCGGAGACGTTGTCGACGGCGCCCGGGCTCCAGGCATCGCGGTGCGCGCCGATGACGACGATCTCATCGGGGAACTCGCTCCCACGCACGATGCCGAAGGTGTTCCAGATCGACTTGTAGGCGGCGGTCGCGGAGTCGCTGAAGACCTTCACGCGCGCCTGCACCGGGCCGGGTCCGACGTGATAGCGGAAGGCGAGGCCCCCCTGCCACCCGCGCGGGACGTCGGTGCCGCGCACGTCCTTCAGGAGCTCGACGGCGTTGCCATACGAGAGCGGAAGCACGGGGATGCGCGGGACGGGCATCGAGTCGAGCGGGATGCGTGGCGCGTTCGCGCGCGAGGGATACCCCGGCGTGCTCGGATCGCCGGCGCCGTTCATCACGCTGCCGCGCTGCACGCCGCGATCGTTGCGGAAGGGTCCCTCGGGATAGACGTCGCCCTGCACATAGCCGTCGTCGGCGGGATCGCTGTACATCAGCAGCGCGACGGCGCCGTGCCGCTCGGCCTCGCGCGCCTTGATGCCGCGGAAGCTCCGCCCGTAGCGCGCGATCGCGACCTTCCCCTTCACGGAGACGCCGAGGGAGTCGAGGACGGCGTAGTCCTCGACGAGACCGTAGTTGACGTAGACGACCTCGCCGGTGACATCGCCGGTGCCGGAGTAGCCGTTGACGGTCGGGTACTCGGGGTGTGCGAGGGTGGTGGGATCCTCGCGGATCTCCCCTTCGCGGAGCTCGAGCTGCTTCGGCTCGGGGCTGACGCGCCAGACGCCGTACTCGACGGTGTGCGGGAGCCAGACCTTGTACTCGCGTACCTCGGTCTCGAGGCCAGCGGCCTTCATGGCGTCGATGACCAGATCACGAGTGCGTGCCTGTGCCGCGGTACCCGCGATATGGGGGCGGTCAGCGAGGGCGCGGGCAGTGACGCCGACGCGCGCCGTGTCGGGGCGGCGGATCGCGGCCTGTTCGGCGCTGCGCTGCGCCGCGGCGCGGGCGGGGGTGTAGCCACCAAGGGTCTGCGCGCCGAGGGGAAGCGCGCAGGCGACGAGGAGCGCGAGGGAACGACGGAGTCGGAGGGTCACAGGGTCACGGTGTGGGAGCGATACAGCACGCCGGTCGGCGACGTCAGATCGATGCGGGAGCGATACGGTGGGCCGATCAGCGATGTCACTTCGTGGTGAAGCCGTGCGCGGCGAGTCCGCCCGCGCCGTCGAAGTCCTGCGTGGTCTTGTAGCGTTCGCAGCGGCCGTCGCCGGCGGTGGCGCGCGCCTTCTGGCGCATCGCGTCCATCTCGCCGGCGTGGAAGAGCTGGAAATCGGCGGCGGCCTTGAGGGTCTTCTTGAGGATCGGGCTCGAATCGCACCCGACGAGGACGCTGGAGACAGGGAGGGACCAGACGTAACGGAAGGCGTCGTCGACCTTCACGACCTTCCCCGCGGGGATGGCGCCCCCGGCGAGGGCCTTGGTGCCGATGACGGCGCCGCCGCGGCGGATCACCTCGGGGAGGACCTGCTTCTCGAAGGAGCGGAACGACGCATCGAAGGGATTGAGCGGCATCAGGACGGCGTCCCAGGCGAAGCCGCGCTGGAGGAGCTTGAGCGCGATGTGCGGGGACTTCTCGCCGTGGAAGCCGATCCATCGGACGCGCCGTTGGTCGCGCGCCTCCTGCGCGGCATCGAGGCCGCCGTGCTCGTAGATCCAGTCGGGATCGTTGTCGTAGATGACCTCGTGGAACGACCACATCTCGAGGTGGTCGGTGCGCAGATGGCCGAGGGTGGCCTCGAACTGCGCCATCGAGGTCTTGTAGTCGCGGAGGTAGGCGCCGCACTGCCAGATGAGTTGCACGCGCTCGCGGTAGCCGTCGCGGAGGGCGAGGCCGATCCAGCGTTCGGCGCGTCCGTCGGCGAAGGCGGGGCTGACTTCGAGGACGTTGACGCCGGCATCGATGGCCTCACGCACGACGCGAATGGTCGCCTGCTGCCCCGCCGCGGCGAGGCGGCGGGTGCCAAGGCCAAGGATGGTCATCGCGCCGCCGGTGCGACCGAGCGTGCGCTGTTCGAGGGGTGCGGGCGCCTTCGCCATCGGAGGAGGGGTCAGGGATGCAGGGTGAGGGGGACGCCGTCGAGGCGTTCGAGGGGGCGGATGCCGAGCCGCTGCGCGAGGGTGGGCGCCATGTCGACGACACGCGCCTCGCCGGCGCGGTGACCGGCGGCGATGCCGGCGCCCCAGAAGAGGACGGGGACGCGCGCGTCGGGCTCGTTCGGGGAGCCGTGCGTGGCGTAGGTGGTCGACTTCCAGTAGGCGAAGGGCTCGAGCGAGACGACGGCGCGGATGGGGCCGTCGGGGGCGAACTGATGGAGCCAGCGGCGCGCGGTGACGTCGGTGACGGTGTCGGCGCGGGCGAGATCCGTGATGAGGTCGGCGTGCGCGACGCCGTTCATCTTCCGAAGCTCCTGCACCCAGACGCGCGCGATCGCGTCGGGGTCGACGTTCGCACGGCGGAAGGCCTCGGCGTCGACGACGCGGAAGCCGTCATCGCTGTCGACGGCGGTGGAGTCGACGCCGGCGCGGCGGAGCGCGGCGCGGACGGCGCGCCACGCGGGGGCGGGATCGACGCGCTGCGCGTCGTGATTCGGATACCAGGCCGAGCGGATCTCGGGGATCGGCTGCACGCCGTGATCGGCGGTGAGGGCGATGACGACGCGATCGCGGCCGCGGAGGGCGAGGAGCGAGTCGAGGAACTGCCCGAGGTAGCGATCGAGGCGCAGGACCTGGTCGTGGATCTCCTTGGAGTCGGGGCCGTAGCGGTGGCCGATGGCGTCCGTGGTGGAGAGGGAGATCGCGAGGAGATCGGTGCGATTCGCGTCGGCGCCGAGGGCGAGGGTGCGGGTGCCCTCGAGGGCGAAGGCGAGGGTGAGGGAGTCCATCCAGGGCCAATCGCGGATGTCGCGGCCGGCGCGGACGGAGTCGCGGGTGAGGCGATGCGGGAAGGTGTAGTCGCCGTCGGCCTCGAAGCTGACGGAGTCGGGCTCGGCGTAGCGGTCGTCGGGGAGGAGCGGGGTCCAGCTCTGGCCCGCGTAGCGAGCGGGGAGATTGCGCGCGTTGAAGCGCGCGACCCAGGTGGGGAGGGTGTCGCGGTAATAGCGCGAGGTGGTGAAGCGCCCGTTGGCGGCGAACCAATAGACGTGGGTCTTCACCGTGCCGACGGGGAGGATGGCGCCGCGGTCCTTCCGGGAGACGGAGAGGGAGCGGGTGGCGGGGTTGGCCGCGAGCATCCAGTCGAGGAGGACGGTGCCGCGGAATCGGAAGGGGGAGGCGCCGAGGTCTTCGGAATCGATGAGGGGGGCTTCGCGGGTGTTGACGCCCTGGGAGTTGCTGGCGATGCCGGTGTGGACGGGGAATCTGCCGGACATGGTGGCCGCATGTCCCGGTGCTGTCTCTGTTATGGCGTGATCATGTACCCCGTAGAGCCAGGTTGCGCCCTCATCGCGAAGGCGCTTGAGACCCCCCGTGAGGTTCCCGCCGAAGCGCGCCAGATAGTCGCTCCCCAGCTGGTCGACGGTGAGGAAGACCACCAGGGTGGGCTTGGGCGGGGTGGTCGGTGCGGTCGCCGAGGCCGGCGGCGCGGGGCGGCCGGCGGTACGGGTCGGACGCGGTGCGCCCTGCCCCCCGAGGTGGGAGGCGGCAGCGGCGAGGAGGAGCAGGGCGGAGGGCGCGAGGCGTCGGATCATCGTGGGGTTCCGGATTCGGCGATATGTTGGAGCGCGTTTCCCATTCCCACCACCCCCCAGCGCCGGGTTCGTTCATGCGTCGCCTCCTCCCCGCCCTCCTCCTGCTCGCTCCCGCGCTCGCGCCAATCGCCGCGTCGGCACAGTCGCGCGGCGCCGCCGCGGCCCCCCGCCCCGACTCCACCTACACGGAGGTGGCGAAGCTCAGCTGGCGGAACATCGGCCCCTCGCGCGGCGGACGTGCGAACGCGGTGGCCGGGATCCCCGACAAGCCGCTGACGTACTTCGCGGGCTACACCGGGGGCGGGCTCTGGCGCACCGACGACGCCGGCCTCTCCTGGAAGAACCTCTCCGACGGGCAGCTCAAGACGAGCTCGATCGGCGCGATCGCCGTCGCGCCCTCCGACGCGAACGTGCTCTACGTGGGGACGGGCGAGCACGCGATCCGCGGGCAGTCGTCGACGTACGGCGATGGCGTCTACAAGAGCACCGACCAGGGACGCACCTGGGTGAACGTCGGGCTCGCCGCGACGCGGCAGATCTCGGCGGTGCGCATCCACCCGTCGAACCCCGACGTCGTGTATGTGGCCGCGCAGGGGGATCGCTGGAAGGGGACGAGCGACCGCGGGATCTACCGCACCACCGACGGCGGCGCGACGTGGACGCTGGTGCTCGCCGGCGCGAACGCGACGAGCGGCGCGAGCGATCTCTCGATGGATCCGAGCAACCCGCGGATCCTCTACGCCGCCTTCTGGGACCATCAGCGGACGCCCTGGTACGTGCGGAGCGGCGGCGCGGGGAGCGGGATCTGGAAGTCGACCGACGGCGGCGCGACGTGGACGCGCCTCACGCAGGGGCTCCCCGCGCTGATGGGGAAGATCGGGGTGGCGGTCTCGCCGGCGAACCCGGACCGGGTCTATGCGATCGTGGAGGCGGAGCCGAACGGCGGGCTGTATCGCTCCGATGACGCCGGCAAGAGCTGGCGGAAGATGTCGGGGGACCGGCTGATCCAGACGCGCTCCTGGTACTACATGAACGTGACGGCGGACCCGAAGAACGCCGACGTGGTGTGGGTGATGAACGCGCCGGTGATGCGCTCGATCGACGGCGGCGCGACGTTCGCGAACGTCCCGGCGACGCATGGCGACAACCACCAGCTCTGGATCAACCCGACGAACCCGAGCTACCTGATCAACGCAAACGACGGCGGAGCGTCGGTCTCGCTCGACGGCGGCCGCAGCTGGAGCGCGCAGGACAACCAGCCGACGGCGCAGTTCTACCACGTGACCGTCGACGACGACTTCCCGTACAAGCTCTACAGCGGGCAGCAGGACAACTCGTCGGTGGTGATCCGCAGCCGCGGCGTGGCGGGGAGCGTCTCCGTGCGCGACTGGTGGGACGGCGCCGGGTGCGAGAGCGCGAACATCGGCGTGAGCGCGAAGGCGCCGCACTTCGTCTACGGCGGCTGCTATCAGGGGATCATCGACGAGCTCGACCAGCGGACCTGGACCTCGCGGGCGATCATGCCGTGGCCGGAGATGAACCTCACCGAGCGCACCGACTCGACGCGCTACCGCTTCAACTGGACGGCGCCGATCCTCGTCTCGCAGCACGACGCGAACGTGATCTACCACGGCGGGAACGTCCTCTTCCGCACGACCGACCGCGGGACCACCTGGGCGCCGCTCGCCGGCGGGAAGGACCTCAGCCGCGACGACCCGGCGCGGCAGGGGTGGGGGGGCGGGCCGATCACGAACGAGGGGGCCGGCGGCGAGGTGTACGGCACGATCGTCGTGATCCACGAGTCGATGCACGACGCGCGGACGCTCTACGTGGGGACCGACGACGGGCTCGTGCAGCTCACGCGGGACGGCGGCGCGACCTGGACCAACGTCACGCCGCCCGACGCGGGCGATGGGCTCGTGAACGAGATCGAGATCTCCCCCTTCGATCCGGCGACGGTGTGGATCGCCTTCCGGCGCGATCGCGTGGGGGATCCCTCGCCCCTCGTCTACAAGTCGACCGACTACGGCAAGACGTGGACGCTCAAGGTGACCGGGCTGCGTGCCGGCGAGCCGGTGCGCGTGGTGCGTGAGGATCCGACGCGGCGCGGGCTGCTCTACGCCGGCACGGAGACGGGGGCGTGGTTCTCCGTCGACGACGGCGCGCGCTGGCAGCCGCTGGCGGGGATGCCGGTGACGCCGGTGACCGACCTCGAGGTGCGGCACGGCGATCTCATCGCCTCGACCGAGGGGCGGTCGTTCTGGATCCTCGACGACCTCTCGCCGCTCCGGCAGATGACGCCCGAGGTGGCGAAGGCGCCGGTGCATCTCTTCACGCCGCGCGCCACGACGCTCGCCGACTTCGGCGGCGGGTGGGGCGGCGGGGCCTCGAGCGTGGGCCGCAACCCGCCGTCCGGCGCGACGGTGCATTACCGCCTCGCGGCGGCGCCGGACTCGGCGACGACGGTGACCCTCGCCTTCCTCGACGCGCGCGGCACGGTGCTGCGGACCTACTCGAGCACGGGGACGGGGCCGGCGCGGCTCGCGCCGAAGGCGGGGCTCAACACTTTCACCTGGGATCTGCGGCGCGACGCGCCGACCTCGCTGCAGGGGGTCGTGCTCTTCGGGGCGCCCTCCGGCGGCGGCGCGAAGGTGGTGCCGGGGCGCTACACGGTGCGGCTCACCGTCGGCGCGACCTCGCAGTCGCAGAGCTTCGATGTGACGGCGGACCCGCGACTCGAGCCGATCCCGGCGGTGATCGTCGCCGAGCGTGACAGCCTGGCGAACGTGCTGGTGCGACGGATCACCGAGATCAACGACGCCGTGCTCCGCGTGCGCGACGTGAAGACGCAGGTGACGGGGATCGTCTCGCGCACGCGCGACGTGCCGATGGCCGATTCCATCGGCATCGCCGGGCGTCGGTTGACGGCGAAGGCCGACACGCTCGACCCGGCGATGACCACGAAGGCCGGGAACGGCCAGGACATCATCAACTACGCGAACGGGATCAACGGGCAGTTCGGCTTCCTCCTCGGCCAGCTCGAGGGGCACCCCGGGGTGACGCAGCCGGTGCGGGAGCGGCTCGCGGAGCTCGAGCGGGAGTGGGCGGTGCTGCAGGCGCGGGTGACGACCTTCGAGACGACCGACGTGCAGGCGTTTAACCAACTGCTCGAGCGCGCCGGGGTACCGGGGCTGATCACGAAGACGCCGCGGCCGAAGGTCGTGATGTAGGCGCACGACCGGCCCCGGGCTTGTGGCCCGGGGCTGGTCGCGCTATCGTCCCCCCTCCAATGGCGAACCGCTCGTCGACCTCCTGCTGGCGTCCCTGGCGCGATACCTCTCGCAGCCGGGCTCTCCGCGTCTAGGTCACCGACGACCTCCGCTTCGCACCTCAGCCCACTGCGTTCACCGCCGTGGGCTGTTTCGTTTCACATCGCCTCCTCCCACGGCGGGTTCCCTCTCCTCGGAGCCCTACGATGCCCGCCGTCCCGTCCTCCCTGCGCACCGCCCCGCGGACCCCGGTCGCCCACGCGCCCACGGTCCGTCGTGACGCCCTCCCTCGCCCCGTGCTCACGGCGCTCGAGCGTTCCCTCGAGGCCGGCGAGTCGGAGCGGCTCTTCGAGGCGATCGTCGCGGGGGCGGTACCAGGCCCGGTCCTCGCCGCGGTCCTCGCCGCGCTGAAGGTCCGCGGGGAGACGCCCGCCGAGATCGCCGGCGCGGCCGCGGCCCTCCGCGCCGCCGCCGCCCCCTTCGACCGCCCCGACTACCGCTTCGCCGACACCTGCGGCACCGGGGGCGACGGCGCCCGCAGCATCAACATCTCCACCGCCGCCGCGATCGTCGCCGCGGAGCTCGGGATCCCCGTCGCCAAGCACGGCAACCGCGCGGTCTCCTCGCGTTCCGGCTCCGCCGACGTCCTCGAGGCGCTCGGCGTGCGGCTCAGCGCGACCCCGGCGCAGGCGCGCCGCTGCCTCGACACGGTCGGGATCTGCTTCCTCTTCGCGCCGGAGCACCACCCGGGGATGCGGCACGCCGCGCCCGTCCGCCGCGCCCTGGGCACGCGCACGATCTTCAACCTCCTCGGCCCCCTCGTGAACCCGGCCCGCCCGACGCACCAGCTCGTCGGCGTGTACGACCCCGCGCTCTGCGCCCCGCTCGCGGAGACGCTCGGCCGGCTGGGCGCCGAGGTGGCGCTCGTGGTGCATGGGGACGGGCTGGATGAGATCGCGCTGCACGGGCCCACGCAGGCGGCGCTCCTGCGCGACGGACAGGTGACGACGCTCGAGATCACCCCGGAGGCGCTCGGGCTCGCGCGGTATCCGCTCGAGGCGCTCGCCGGCGGCGACGCGGCGGCGAACGCCGAGTTGCTCCTCGCGGTGCTGGAGGGCCGCGGCGCGCCGGCGCATCGCGACGCGATCGCCGCGAACGTGGGGGCGCTCGCCTTCATCACGGACCGCGCGGGGAGCCTGCGCGAGGGGGTGACGCTCGCGCTCGACGTCCTCGCGAGCGGGCGCGCGGCGGACCGGCTCGCGCGGTTCGTCGCGTGCTCGCAGGAGGCGTGCGCGCCCGATGCAGGGGCGACGCGTGGCTGACGGCGCGCCCGAACACGTGGGTTCGAGTCAGGGACCGAGCGCGCCGCCGGGCGTGCTCGGCGAGATCGTCGCGCGCACCCGAGCCGATCTCCGCGAACGGCAGGCGCTACGCCCGCTCGCGGCGGTGCGCGCCGCCTGCACGCCCTCCGACCGGGACTTCATCGCCGCGCTGCGGCGCGAGCGGCCGGGGTTCATTCTCGAGCACAAGCGCGCCTCCCCTTCAGCGGGGGTGCTACGCACGGCGCACGCGCCGGCGGAGATCGCGCGCGCGTACGCGCCCTTCGCCGCGGCCATCTCGGTGCTCTGCGACACGCCGTACTTCGGCGGGAGCCTCGACGACCTGCGCGCCGTGCGCGCCGCGGTCGGTGTGCCCGTGCTCTGCAAGGACTTCGTGGTGGACCCGTATCAGGTCTACGAAGCGCGGGCCGCGGGGGCGGACGCCATCCTGTTGATGCTCTCGGTGCTCGACGACGACACCTACGCCGCCTGCGCCGCCGCGGCGCGCGAGGTGGGGATCGCCACACTCACCGAGGTGCACACCGAGGCGGAGCTCGTGCGCGCCATCAGGTCGGGCGCCCCGGTCATCGGGATCAATAATCGCGACCTCCGCACGCTGCAGGTGGACCTCGATACGACGCGCCGACTCGCGCCGTTCGTGCCCCCCGACCGGGTGCGCGTCTGCGAGTCCGGGATCCGCACCCACGCCGACGTGCGCGCGCTCGCGCCGTTGGTGGATGCCTTCCTCGTGGGCTCGGCGTTGATGACCGAGCCGGACGTGCCGCGCGCCGTGCGCCGCCTTCGATTCGGACTCACGAAGATCTGCGGGCTCACGCGCCCCGAGGACGCCGCGGCGGCGCACGCCGCGGGGGCCACGCACGGCGGGCTGATCTTCGCGGAACGGTCGCCGCGTCGTGTGACGCTCGCGCAGGCCGCGGCGGTGCGCGCGGCCGCCCCGCTCAGCTGGGTGGGTGTCTTCGTCGACGCGCCGATCGAGACCATCACCGAGGCCGTGCGGACCCTCGATCTCGGCGCCGTGCAGCTGAGCGGGGATGAATCCTCCGCGATGGTCGGTGCGCTCCGCGCCGCACTCCCGTCCGGTGTGGAGGTGTGGAAGGCGCTGCGCGTGCACGAGACGCTCCCCTCGCTTCGGTTCGCCGGCGCCGACCGCGTGCTGCTCGACACCTATGCGGCCGGCCAGCACGGCGGGACCGGCCGGCGCTTCGACTGGGGACTCCTCGCCGGCCATCCCGATCGCGATCAGGTGTTCCTCGCCGGCGGCATCTCCCCCGAGAACGTCGCTGAGGCCGCCGCGCTCGGAGTCGGCGGGCTCGACGTGAATTCGGGCGTGGAGGTCGCGCCCGGCCAGAAGGACCCCGTTCGCCTCACTCAACTCTTCCAGATCCTCGGCGCTCCCGCCGCTCCTCCCGCGATGGTCTCCATGAGCACGCTCGCATGATCCAGTCCGCGTATTACGGCCGCTTCGGCGGCAGCTTCGTCCCCGAGATCCTCGTCCCCGCGCTCGAATCGCTCGAGGCGGAGTTCCTCGCCGCGCAGGCCGACCCCGCGTTCGGGGCCGAGCTGGAGACGCTGCTCAGCACCTACGCCGGCCGTGCGACGCCGCTGTACCAGTGCCGCCACCTCGGCGTCGAGACCGGCTCGCGGATCTGGTTCAAGCGCGAGGACCTGCTGCATGGCGGGGCGCACAAGACCAACCAGGCGCTCGGGCAGGGGCTCCTCGCGCGTCGGCTCGGCAAGACGCGCCTCATCGCGGAGACCGGCGCGGGCCAGCATGGGGTGGCGACCGCGCTCACCGGCGCCGTGCTCGGCATCCCCACGCGGATCTATATGGGCGCCGCCGACATCGAGCGGCAGCAGCCGAACGTGCAGCGGATGCGGTTGATGGGCGCCGAGGTGGTGCCGGTGACGCAGGGGGGCGCGACGCTCAAGGCCGCGATCAACGAGGCGCTTCGCGACTGGTCCGCGTCGTACGCCACGACGCACTATCTGCTCGGCACCGTCGCGGGGCCACATCCCTTCCCGCTCATCGTGCGCGAGTTCCAGCGCGTGATCGGGCGTGAGGCGCGCGCGCAGTTCCTTACGGCGACGGGCCATCTGCCGGATGTGGTCGTCGCGAGCGTCGGCGGTGGTTCGAACGCCATCGGCATCTTCACCGATTTCATCCCCGATGCGGGGGTGCAGCTGGTGGGCGTCGAGCCCGCGGGGGAGGGGCTGCAGACGCCGCGACACGGGGCGACGCTGCAGCGCGGCCGGCCTGGGGTGCTGCACGGCTGCTACACGCAGATCCTGCAGGACGAGGAGGGGCAGGTGCAGGAGTCGCACTCCATCTCCGCCGGGCTCGACTATCCCGGCGTCGGCCCCGAGCATGCGTATCTGCAGGAGACGGGACGCGCGCGCTATGTGGGGTGCACCGACGCGGAGGCGATGACGGCGTTCTCGCTGGTGGCGCGGAGCGAGGGGATCATCCCCGCGCTCGAGTCCGCGCACGCGGTGGCGGGGGCGCTGGAGCTCGCACGCGCCTCGGACCGACCGCTCGACATCCTCGTGAACCTCTCCGGGCGCGGGGATAAGGATCTCGCGACGGTGCTGCGGTATCAGGCGGAGG
>CAZGIE010000021.1:12568-17457 GCA_964526485.1 uncultured Gemmatimonas sp.
CATGGACGAAAGTCTCGCGCTGATCTCGGCGGCCGTGGAGGCCGGGGCCGATGGCGTGGAGCTCGGGCTGCCCTTCTCGGATCCCATCGCGGACGGGCCGGCGGTGCAGTCGGCGGTCACGCGCGCGCTTGACGCCGGGACACGCATCTCGGCGTGCTGGCCGCTGCTGCGCGCCGTGCGCGACGCGCATCCCACGGTGCCGATCGGCCTGCTGGTCTACGCGAACCTCATCGTGCACGCCGGCGTCGAGGCGTTCGCGGCGCAGTGCGCGGCGGCGGGGGTGGATTCCGTGGTGATCCCCGACGCGCCGTCGCTCGAGCAGGCGTGGTTCGCCGAGGCGTTCGCGCGGGCCGGGGTCGCGCTCGCCCGGATCCTGCCTCCCGGCGCGTCGGCGTCACGCGTGGCGGAGGTGGCGGGGGCGAGCGCGGGCTACGTGTACGTGACGTCGCGTGGGGGCGTCACCGGTGCCGACGACACGTTGCAGGCGGACTCGGCGTCGGTGGTCGCGGCGCTCCGGGCCGCCGGCGCGGCGCCGGCGCTGCTCGGGTTCGGGATCGCGCAGCCATCGCACGTGCGCGCCGCGCGCGCGATGGGGGTGGCGGGGGCGATCTCCGGGTCGGCGGTGGTGCACCGGATCGCGGCGCACGGGACGCCCGCGGCGCGGCGGGAGGCGGTGACGGCGTTCGTGCGGGAGATGAAGGGCGCGACGGGCCCTTAGCGCACCGCGAACCACCCCATCGCGCCGCGCTCGGCCATCCGCGCCTGATGCGGGTGGAACATGTAGCGGCCCGGCGCGTCGAAGGTGCACTCGAGGATCGCGCGTTCGCCGAGCGTGAGCGGGACGACGTCGGTGTGCTCGTCGGGCGTGGGGCGGGTGCCGGAGCGGAACACATCAAAGGTGCGCGCGTGGAGATGAAAGGTCGCGACGGGCTCGTCGACGACGAAGTTCGCGACGTAGAGCCGCACCGGGGTCGCGCGCGCGAGCTTGATGGGATGCCGTGCGTGAAAGCCGGCGACGCCGTTCCAGCCGAAGGCATCGGAGACACCATCGCCGTCGGTATCGAAGCCGCCGAGGAGAAGGACGCGCTCCTGCGCGGGTGGACGCCAGGTGGCCGGATCGACGATCAGCAGGCCGTAGAGGCCACGGCCGAGGTGCTGCGCGCCCGGGGTCAGGTCGCAGTGATAGGGATAGACGCCCGCGGGGCGCGGCTGCAGCACGTAGGTGCGTTCGCCGGCGGGCGGGATCGGTTCCCAGCCGTCGCTCTCCGGGGCGTGCGCGCCATGCGTGTGGAGGTTGTGCGGATGGCCGGTGAGGTTCCGCACGCGGAGCGTGAGCGTCTCTCCCTCGGTGACGCGGAGGATCGGGCCCGGGATCGTCCCCTCGAAGGTCCAGGCGTCGAGGGTCGTGCCCTGCGCGACGGCGACGGGGCGCTGCGTGATGGTGAGGTCGCGCGTGACGGGGCCGCGCACCGGAGGCGGCGGGATCGTCGCGGCATCGAGGGCGGCGGGGCCGAGGGAGGTCGGCGGCTCGACGCCGTGGCCGTACGGGCCGTGCGCCATCGGGTCGGCACCGCGCGGGCGCTCACTCGCGGTGCGGAAGGTGGTGCGTGCGGTGCGCGCGGCCGCGGCGAGAGCGAGCGCGCCGGCGGCGCCCGCCGCACCGAAGAGGAGCTCGCGCCGCGTGGGCACCGCGCTACATCGCGCTCAGGCGGACGGCCACCGCGAGGGCGAGCCCGACCCACGCGACGACCGCGGCCGCGGCGAGCCGCCAGACGCGGCGGGCCGCGTGTCCCGCATGCACGTCGGCGCTCCCACGCGTGCGCCGACGGATGCGGACCGCCCAGGCGACGAGGAGGATCCCCACCGCGCCGAGGCGTGCGAGCGAGAGGGGCATCCAGGCCTGGAGCGTCGCGAGCCAACGATCGAGGGCCGGTCGCGCCCCGGTGGTCGTGGTCGCATTCAGGCCGTACGCCGCGACGACCGAATCGGTGATGGCTGGAAGTGGAGCGAGGGCGAGCTCGTCCGCGAGGCCCGCGTAGACGTTCACCGCGGGCAACGCCGGCGCGCCGATGGGATCGGGCATCGTCGGCTGCGGCGGCGGGACGGGCTGCGTCCGCCAGTCGGGGTAGGTGGGATCGCGGAGCCGCCACATCCGCATCGCGAGGGCGAGCGCGGGGACGAGATCGTTCTCGTCGCCGCGGCGCTTCACGACGGAATCACCGAGGAGCTCGCAGGCGAGGAAGCGGGGTGCGGTGGTCATCGGGCCCTGCGATGGGCCGATGCAGTTCTCCGCGCTCGTGGGGCCACCGACGGAGACGTCGGCGCGGCCCGAGCCGAGGATCCGGTTGTCGAGGACGCGGTTCCCGACGGCGGGCCACCAGTGCTTGTCGATGAGGGGCGCGATCATCACCCCGTGGCCCGCGTGGTCGAGGATGACGTTCCCCTCGACGACGTTCTCGCGCCCACCACCGATGACGACGCCGTTCCCCCACGCGAGCGGGGAGAGCCCCTTCCCGGGCGCGGTGCGACTGTGGTTCGCGTAGATGAGGTTGCCGCGGATGGTGGTGTGGTGCTGCGGCGGATAGAGCTCCGTGTCGAGCGAGTTCGGGACGAGCCCGCCGCGATTGAAGCGCCAGACGCTGCTCAGGATGTGGAGATCGCCGCTCGAGTTGGTCCCCGAGTAGCCGACGGCGTTGTGCTCCGAGATCACGCGCCGGATGACGGCGCGACAGGGATCGCACTGGCCGATGTAGAACCCCGCGTCGGGGGAACCGCTCGCGTAGCTGTCCTCGAGAAGGCCGTCCTTCGAATCGAAAGCGTAGATCCCGTAGTCGCCGTTGTTGTAGGTGGTGAGGTAGCGGCCACGGTACCCCGTGACGCCGGTCCAGAAGACGCCGTTGAAGGTGTGGTTCCGGGCGGTGAGGTTCTCGATGGCGACGCCGTCGGCGAGGACGTTGAAGCCGTTGGGGCGGACGAACTCGCCGTCGACGACGACGGCGTTGCGATCGGTGCCGCGGATCACGAGCGCGGGGGTCGTGACCTGCACCTCCTCGCGGTAGACGCCGGAATCGACGAGGACGAGGTCGCCGGGGAGGGCGGCGTCGACGGCGCCCTGGATGGTCGGATGCTGCTGCGGGACGCGTCGCACGGTCCCGGTGGCGGCGTCGACGGCGGCGAGCTTCCCCGTCGCGCCGCCCTCGTAGGCGACGTCGCCGACGACGACGGCGCCGGCCATCCCCTGCCCCTCCTTGGTACCGTGATACGCGCAGTAGTAGGCGTAGACGCCGGGGCCCGCGAAGGTGAGCGCCTGCGTCCCACCCGACAGGACCGCGGCGGTATCGGCGCCCGCGGTGCCGTCGGCGCGCGTGACCGCGGTGCCCCAGCGCGCGGGATCGACGGGGACGATGTTGTGCGGGTTGCGACCGGCGTTGGTGAAGATGACGCCCGCGCCGTCGGGGATGCGGACGACGGGGGCGTTGAACGCGTTGTCGTGCATCTTCACCTGCGTCGCCCCCTGCGCGTCGGGATCGCAGGCGGCGACGAGGGCGAGCGCGGCGAGCGGGACGATGCGCCGGAGGGCGCGGCGCCGTCCGATGGCGCGGGGGGGCACGGATGACGGGCGTCGGCAGGTGCGCATAGGCGGGAATCTCGCGATGATTCCGGGATGCCGCCAATGCGCCTACCGATGCGCCTGCCGATGCGCCTGCCGATGCGCCTGCCGATGCGTCCGCGAACGAGTCCGCCCCGACGTCCGCCGGTCCGTCGGCGTACCGCCCGCGTCCACGGGGCGTGCCTCACCTGCCTCGCATGCGTCGCGCTCCTCGCCTTCGGCGGGGCGCCGCTCGCCGCGCAGGGGAGCTGGCCCACCACACACCAACTGGCGACCTGGCTCGTCGTGTCGGCGGAGTCGCCGGTGACCGAGCGGACGTCGCTCTGGTTCGATGGCAACTGGCGCCGGATGGGGCTCGGGGCGGAGCCGCAGCAGTTGCTGCTGCGCCCCGGCGTGTTGGTGACGCTCGCCCCGGGGCTGCGCGCGGGCGCGGGCTACACCTACGTGGCGACCGCGCCCTACGGCGAACTGCCCACCGACGCGCCGCTCCGTGAACACCGGCTCTGGCAGCAGCTCGTGCTCTCGCACGCCGTGGGGCCGGTGGCACTCACGCATCGCTACCGGTGGGAGCAGCGCTGGATCGCGAGCGCGCCCGACGGGGAGCCGGGCGCGTTCGGCTACCAGCAGCGGGCGCGGTACATGGTGCGCGCGCAGACACCGGTCGCGCGGCGCACGAGCGCCGCGCCGATCCTCGGCTACCTGCAGGAGGAGCTGCTGATGCCGGTGGGGCACAGCGGCGCGTCGGGCCGGCTCACGCAGAACCGCCTGATGGCGGGCATCGGACTCCCGCTCCGTCCGGGCCAGCGGCTCGACGTCGGCTACATGCACCTCTGGAACGCGCTCCCCGCGCGCGCCGCGAACGAGGTGAACCACACGCTGACGCTCAACTGGGTGGTGACCCGTCGCTGAGGTGCGTGACGCCCCGCGTCCCGTGGTGGATCCCGCGCTGCTGAATCCGACGGCAGCGACGCGGTGGACGAACCTCGGCTGGTGGGACGCGGCGACGACCGCGACCGCTTCGCACGCCATCCCGTATCCCGACGCCGCACGCGCCCTCGCGCAGCGCGTCGGCGAGGCGGCGCGGTTGCGGCCTGGCGATGTGGTGGTCGACATGGCCTGCGGCTATGGCGACTCGCTCGCGCTCTGGGTGTCGGCGTTCGGCGCCGCACGCGTCGTCGGGGTTGAGCCGAATCCCGTGGTGGCTGCAGCGGTGCGCGCGCGGATCGCCGCGTGGGGACTCGCGGACCGCATCACGGTCGTCCCCGCGACGGCGGAGACG
>CAZGIE010000022.1:0-961 GCA_964526485.1 uncultured Gemmatimonas sp.
AGCCGTCGTTCGGCTCGCCGAGCAGCGCGGCCTCTGCTGCATCATCGACGCCGACCAGCGCCTCGCGGGCGTCATCACCACCGGGGATCTCACCCGCTGGATGGAGCGCGTCCCCGACGTCCTCGCGGTCCCCGTGACCGAGGTGATGACGCGGACGCCGCAGACCATCGCCGACGACGCCCTCGGGAGCGCGGCGGTGCATCTGATGGAGACGGCTGGGGTGGTCGCGTTGCCGGTGCTCGGGAACGCCGGGACACTCGTCGGGGTAGTCCATCTGCATGATCTTCTGCGGGCGGGGGCGGCGTGAGACGCGCGCTCCTGCCTTCCGTCGCGTTCGTCGTCGCCCTCGGGGCGGCGTGCGGAGGCGGGGACCGCCCCGACGGCTCGCGCGTCCCGGGGATCCTCGACTCCGCGGAGCAGATCGCCTTCGGCTTCCGCACCCTCCTGACCGACGGGGGGCTGCTCCGCGCCGAGGTCTTCGGCGACACCGCGCTCTTCATGAACCAGAACACCCGCATCGCGCTCCGCGGCGTGACGGGCGACTTCTTCGGGGCGACGGGGGCGAAGGAGGCGACCGCTACGGCGGAGCGCGGGCTCTTCGACACCCGCGCCAACACCCTCGAGGCCTGGGGGAACGTGGTCATCACCTCGGTCGACGGGCGCGTCCTACGCACGCCGATGATCCGGTACGACCAGTCCAAGAACCAGGTCTACTCCGACTCCGCGTTCACCCTCACCGAGCCGGGCGAGAGGGAGATGCGCGGCGTCGGGTTCCGTGCGGATCCGAATCTCAACGCCGTCGAGGTGCTCAAGGTGCGGAGCGGTCGCGGCGGCACCTTCACACTCCCGGGCTCGTGACGCGGTCACGCCTCGTCGTCGGGGCCCTGCTCGTCCTCGCCGGGCCCGCGGGTGCCCAGGACGGGGAGCCGTGCGCCCTCGCGGTCCGCGGCGTCGTGGGCGC
>CAZGIE010000022.1:971-4575 GCA_964526485.1 uncultured Gemmatimonas sp.
CGACGGGACCAAGCGGACCTACATCAGCGGCGGCGTCGACGCCACCTGCGCCGGGCAGGGCAACCGCCTGCTCGCCGACAGCGCCGAGCACTACGCCGATCGCGGGGAGTTGATCCTCATCCGACGGGTGCGCTACACCGATGCTCGCGTCCGCATGACGTCGGACCGGATGGTCTACTACACGAACGAGGAGCGTCTCCACGCGACCGGGTCGGTGCAGGGGACCACGGACGGGGGCACACGGTTCGCCGGCCCCGAGATGACCTATCTCCGGGCCCGGGCGGGCGTCCGCGAGGTGTCGGCGTGGCGTGCCCCGGGACGTCCGACCGTGTGGCTGGCCCCGCAACCGCGACCCGCGGCCACGCCCGCGGTCGCGGTGCGCCCCCGTGAGCGTCCGACCACCCCGGCGACGACCGTCGACACGGTGCAGGTGATCGGCGATGTCGTGTCCTCGGAGAACGACTCGTTGGTCTGGGCCGTCGGCGCCGTGCGGATCACCCGGACCGACCTCCGCGCGACCGCGGACTCCGCCCGGATGGATCAGGGGATCGGCCTGGCCGAGCTCCGCCGTGCCCCGCGCATCGTCGGGACGGGGGAGCGTGCGTACACGATGGTCGCGACCGAGATCGACCTCTACTCGCGGGACGAGCAGCTCGAACGGGTCCGCGGGCACGGCGAGGGCCGGATCGACGCGGATTCGATGATCCTGCGCGCCGATACGCTCGACCTGCGCCTCGTCGCGCAGGAGATGGATCGGGTCCAGGCCTGGGGTGGTCGCGCGCACGCCGACGGCTCAGCGCAGCAGATGGAGGCGGACTCACTCGATATGCGACTGCCACGCCAGCGACTCGAGGAGGTGCGCGCCGTGGGACGCGCCGTCACCCGGTCGCGTCCCGATTCGTTGACCATCCGCAGCGCCGAATCGGACTGGATCGCAGGGGATACGATCATCGCGCGGTTCGAGACGCTCACGCCGCCCGGCGAGACGGCGGAGACCACACGGATGCGGGACGTCGTGGCCACCGGCACCGCGCGTGCCTTCTACCAAGTGGGGACGAGCGACGGCGATCCGATCATGCCGAATCTCAGCTACAACCGCGGTCGCCGTATCACGGTGACCTTCGAGGAGGGCGCCGTGCGCGATGTGCTCGTGGAGGAGCGAGCCTCCGGGCTCTACATGGAGGCGCCGAAACCGCGCGCCGACACCGCGCGGACGCCGGCGCCGGCCACTCCGGCGAGGCGGAGACCATGACGACACCGGACGCGATGGACCCGATGCGCGAGACGCTGGAGCGCCTCACCACCGGCGACCGCTCTGCGGCGCTCTGCCTCCTCGCCGCCTCGCAGGCGGCGGATCCGACGGGTCGCGCGAGCTTTCACGACCTCGCGATCACCTACCGCGACGACCACCTCGCCTCCTGGGCGGCGGAAGGGCGTGACGTCGCCGCGGAGGCCGGCCGTCTCTCGCTCGACGAGGTCCGGGCCCATCTCACCGATGTCGTGCTCCCGCGGCTCGTGGCGGCAGGCGCCGTCGCGGTGGACGGCGAGGGGGACGCCACCACGGTGACCTTGCTCGATCCGCTGCGCGACTGGCATCACACGCGCGGCCCGGCGCTGCATGCGGCGCTCACCACCATGCGCGAGGCCGGTGGGCCGCGGCGGACCGCCGAGGTGGCCGTCGCGGCCCGCAGCGTCCTCGCCGCCGACGGGCTCGTCAAGACCTACCGGGGTCGCCACGTGGTGAACCAGGTCCGCCTCGAGCTTCGGCAGGGCGAGATCGTCGGCCTGCTCGGGCCGAACGGAGCGGGGAAGACGACGACGTTCTACACGATCGTCGGCCTCATCCCGCCCGACGCCGGGACGATCCGGCTCGACGGGGAGGACATCACCCGGATGCCGATGTACCAGCGGGCACGCCGGGGCGTCGGGTACCTCTCCCAGGAGCCGTCGATCTTCCGGAAGCTCTCGGTCGAGGAGAACATCCTCGCGATCCTCGAGACCCTACCGATCCCGCGGGCCGAACAGCTTTCTCGCCTCGAGCGATTGCTCGACGAGCTGAACATCAAGCACCTCCGGTCCAGCAAGGCGTACGCCCTCTCCGGCGGCGAGCGTCGTCGGCTGGAGATCACCCGGGCGCTGGTCACGGGCCCGAAGTTCATGATGCTCGACGAGCCCTTCGCCGGCGTCGACCCGATCGCGGTGCATGACATCCAAGGGATCGTCGCCTCGCTCAAGGACCGCGGGATCGGGGTGTTGATCTCGGACCACAACGTGGAGCAGACCCTCGATATCGTCGATCGCGCCTACATCATGTTCGACGGCGCGGTGAAGGTCTCGGGCACGGTCGAGGAGCTCGTCTTCGACGACACCGTCGCGAAGGTCTACTTCGGTCCCACGCTGACGGCCCGGCTGCGCGAACGCTTCCGTGCCGAGCGCGGGGCGGGGCCGGCGGCCTGAGCATGCGCCCCGGTCTCCACGCCTCGACGCGGCTCGGGCAGGAGCTCCGGACCAATCCACGCCTCTACCAGGCGATGGACATGTTGCACATGCCGCTCCTCGAGCTGCAGCAGCACCTGAAGCAAGAGCTGACGGAGAACCCCTTCCTCGAGCTCGTCGAGGAAGACGAGGAGCTGAGCGCCACGCCGGACGTCGAGGACGCGGAGCTGCCCGACGAGGGCACGTCGGAGGAGCGCGAGGAACCGGTCGACCGTGGTCCGGCCGATGACGACGAATCCCGATGGGAGGAGTTCGTCCTCGCGGGGGACGACGCGGAAGGGGATCGCGTGGCGCACGAGGAGCCGATGCGTGAGATGCCGCTCGGCGCGGTGGCGCAGGGCCTCGACGATCACCTCCGCGCCCAGGTGCGTCTGCTCGACCTGAGCGAGCGCGAGCTGCTGCTGGCGGATGAGTTCATCGGGAACATCACGGACGAGGGCTATCTCGCCGCGTCCCTCGAGGAGATCCTCGGCGGGATCAATGCCGTCGTGCGACAGGCGGCCGAGGCCGCGGGGGAGGATCGCGACCCGCCGCTCTTCAGTGCGCCGGAGGCGGAGCGGATGCTCCGCGTCATTCAGGGCCTCGAACCGCCCGGCGTCGGCGCCCGCACCCTTCAGGAGTGCCTCGCCCTGCAGTTACACGAGGCGGGACTGGCGGGGACGCTCGCCGAGCGACTTGTCCGGGAAGCCTTCGACGAGGTGCTCGCGCATCGCTGGGCCGAACTCGGCCGTCGCTTCGGCGTTCCGGCGACTGACGTGCAGACCGCGGCCGACGCCCTCGCCCGCCTGAACCCGAAGCCCGGCCTCGCCTTCGCCGCACGCGCCGCGGAGGACGCGATCCCCGCGCTCACCGTCGAGGAGGTCGAGGGCCGCTACCTCGTCTTCGTCAACGATGGGCACCTCCCGCGCCTCCGGTTGAGTCGCTCCTACCAGGACGTCGCACGTGATCGACGTCGCCTCGACGGCGAGAGCAAGGAGTTCATCACGTCCAGGCTCAGCGCCGCCCAGTGGCTCATCCAGGCCATCGAGCAGCGGCGGCAGACGATGCTCAAGGTGATGCACTTCATCGTCGACCGGCAGCGCGACTACTTCGACCGCGGCATCCAGTT
>CAZGIE010000022.1:4660-12648 GCA_964526485.1 uncultured Gemmatimonas sp.
CTGCGCCCCCTCACGTTACGCGAAGTCGCCGACGCGGTGGGGATTCACGAGTCGACGGTCTCCCGTGTGACCCATGAGAAGTTCGCGCAGACGCCGCGCGGGGTGCTCCCGCTCCGCTTCTTCTTCTCCAGCGCGCTCAAGAGCGCGGAGGGGGAGGATCTCTCCGCCCGCGGGATCAAGGCGACCATCGAGCAGCTCATCGCCGCGGAGGACCCGAAGCATCCGCTCACCGATCAAGCGCTCGCCGAGCATCTCGAGCGTGACGGGGTCCAGATCGCCCGCCGCACCGTCGCGAAGTACCGCGAGCAGCTCGGGGTCCTCCCGGCGCGCCTCCGGAAACGTCTCTAGCCCCCGCCCGCATGTCCGCTCCCCTCCGTATCTCCGTGCTCGTGCCGGCGAAGGATGAAGCCGAGAACCTCCCGGCCTTCGTGGCGCAGTGCGCCGAGATGATTGCCGGCCAGTCGGTGGGCTACGAGGTCATCGTCATCGACGACGGCTCCCGGGACGCGACGCCGGAGGTGCTGCGCGACCTGCAGGCGCGGTACGCCTTCCTCCGCGTGGTGCGGCACCGGGCGCAGCGGGGCATCGCCGATGCGCTCCGGAGCGGATACCTCGCGGCGGGCGGGGACGTCCTCGTGTTCTATCCGGCGGACCTCCAGTTCCTGCCGGTCGACATCCCGCGGCTCTGCGCCCCGATCCTCGCCGACGAGGCGGACGTGGTCACGGGCTACAAGCAGGGCCACTACGAGAAGGCCTTCGTGTCGGGGATCTACAACCGGCTCTCGCGCGGGCTCTTCGACGTCCCGGTGCGCGACCTGAACAACGTGAAGGCCTACCGGCGCGTGGTGATGTCCGACCAGCCGGTTCGGCCCGACTGGCATCGCTACATGATCGTCCTCGCGCACGCGCAGGGATACGCGATTCGCGAGATCCCCGTGGCCCTCTATCCGCGACAGGCAGGTCGGTCGAAGTTCGGCATCGGCCGGATCCCGGTCGGCGTGCTCGACATGCTCGCCGTCTGGTTCGAGCTCCGCTTCGGCCAGAAGCCGCTCCTCGCGTTCGGGATGGTCGGTGCGTTGCTCTTCGCCGTCGGCGTCCTGAGCGGCCTCGCCGCGCTCGGCGTCCTCGCCGCCACCGGCGCCGGGGTCCGCTGGATCTGGACCCTCATTCAAACGTGTCTCATCCTCGGCTCCGTGTTCTTCGCGACCGGACTGCTCGGCGAGCAGATCGCAGTCCTGCGCGCTGAACAGCGTGAACTGCGGCGCCGTCTCGACGCGGCCGCCCGTGAGGCGTCCGACGCGTGACGGCACGCGGACCGCATCGGGTCCTGTTCGTCACCCATGCCTATCCCCGCGCGACGGACGACGTGGCAGGCGTCTTCCTGCACCGATTCGCGCTGGCGCTGCAGGCGCGCGGGCACACCGTCCGGGTCGTCGCCCCCGCATCCCCGGGCTTCCCGGCCGAGGATCGACTCGACGGGATCTCCGTGCATCGGTATCGCTATGCAAGCGAGGCACTCGAGACGCTCGCATACACCGGCACGATGGCGGCGCAGGCGTTCGGGTCGCCTGGTGGCTTCGGTGCCCTCCTCGGTCTGCTACGTGCCGGGACACGCGCCGTGCGCCGAGAGGCCTCGGGGTGGGCGCCGACGGTGATCCATGCGCACTGGTGGTTCCCGGGCGCGCTGCAGGTCCGCCTCGCTCGTGTCGACGTTCCCGTCATCGCGACCCTCCACGGCTCGGACGTCCGACTCGCCCGCAAGAATCCGATCGCGACCTGGCTGGCCCGTCGCGCGCTCGCGGGCGTCACGACGACGACGGTCTCCCACTGGCTCGGCGCGTCGAGTCCCGTCCCGCCGGTCGCGATCGCGCCGATGCCGTTGGACGACCGCCTCTTCGACGTCCCGGCTGACGCACCGGCGCGGGTTCCGGGACGCATCGTGTTCGCGGGACGCCTTAACGCGCAGAAGGGGATCCTCCCGCTCCTCGATGCCATGGCGACCCTGCCAGCGACCACGACCCTCGACATCTTCGGCGACGGGCCGCTCCGCGCAGAGGTCGACCCTCGGGCGCACCGAGCGTGTGCGATTCCGCGGCGTGGTCCCGCCATCCGAACTCGCCCCGGCGTTTCGGACCGCCCACGTCGTCGCCGTCCCCTCGCGGGAGGAAGGGCTCGGTCTCGTCGCGGCCGAGGCGGTGCTCTGTGGGGCCCCGGTGGTCGGATTCCGGTCCGGCGGCCTGCCGGACGTCGTCGCGCCGGACGCGGGGATGCTGGTCGATCCCGCTGATCCTGCCGCGCTCGGCGCGGCCCTCCGAGACCGGCTGGCACATGCGCCGGTGACGCTGCCGCACGAGGTGCGCGAGCGCCTGCGCGACCGGCTCGCCCCGGATTCGGTCGCCCGGCGGTATGAGGCGATTTACGACGCGGCGGTGCATGGTGGCTGACGGCGCCTCGCGGATCCCGCTCCGCCGCGCGCTGGCGATCGCCTTCGCCGCGGCGGTGCTCTGGTTCGGTGGGCGGACCCTCCTCGCCCAGTGGGAGGCGGTGCAGGGGGTTCGCGCCGCACACCCGGTACGCTGGGGGGGCGTCCTCCTCGCCTCGTCACTCACCCTCGGCAGCTACCTGGTGCTGATCGAGACGTGGCGGCGCACCGTGGCGGCCTGGGGCGGCGCGATCGGCTATGCGGCGGCGGCCCGTATCTGGCTCGTCTCCAACCTCGGGCGCTACGTCCCTGGGAAGATCTGGCAGATCGGCGCGATGTCGGTGCTCGCCGAGCGGGTCGGTGTCTCCGGCGCCGCGGCCGTCGGATCCGCGCTCGTCGTGTCGTTGCTCCATGTCGCGGTGGGGTTCGCTGTCGTTGCGGCGTCAGGTGGCACCTTGCTCGGGGCGTACGTCCCCGAGGGAACGCCGCTGCTCCCAGTGCTCGCCGCGCTCGTCGTCGCCCTCGCCTCGCTGCCCTGGACGCTCCCGTGGGCGGCGGTGCTCGCCAGCCGACTCAGCGGCCGCCCCTTCGCCGCGCACCGATTCCCGCCGCAGGCGATCTGGATCGCGGCCGCCGGTTCCGCCGCGGGATGGGTGCTCATGGGGCTCGCCTTTCATCTGCTCACGATCGCCGTGCTCGGGCGTCCGACTGGAGATGCCGCCTCGAGCATCGCAGTTTTCACCCTGTCCTACCTCGCCGGATTCCTGGCGCTGATCGCACCCGGTGGCATCGGCGTCCGTGAGGCGGTCCTCGCCGGGCTGCTGGTGCAGGCCGGGTCGACCTCCGTCGCCGAGGCCACCTGGCTCGTCGTCGCCTCGCGACTCTGGCTCACCGTCCTCGAGATCCTGCCCGGCGTCGTGCTGCTCCTCGCGCGCCCGTCGTCCCGCCCGTCATCCCCCTCGGCTTCCTCATGACCTCCTCCGACGCCCCGTCCGCCCCGTGCCTGGCCCCCCTCTGGGCCATCCTCGCGTGCACCCTCGCGGCGATGACGCTCGCGTATCCCGCCCTGTCGGGTGGATTTCTCGTCTCGGCGGTGAGCGATCAGTACATCGCCGGTTTCCCGTTCCGCGATTTTGCGGCCGCGTCGCTTCGCGCCGGCGATGGCATCCCGCTCTGGAACCCGTACCTCTTCGGCGGCCTACCGTACGTCGCGGCGATGCACGGTGACATCTTCTATCCGACCGCGCTGCTCCGCCTCGTCCTTCCGACGGACGTCGCGATGACGTGGGGGCTGATCCTCCATCTGATCCTCGCCGGCGTCGCGACCTATGCGTTCCTGCGCCTGTTGCGCCTGAGTTTTCACGCGGCGCTCCTCGGCGGGATCGCGTACATGATGAGCGGGCAGGTCGCGTCGCTCGTGTCGCCGGGGCACGACGGCAAGCTCTTCGTCTCGGCGCTCCTGCCGATCACGCTGATCGTCCTCACCCACGGGATCCGGGATGGACGCCGTTGGGCCTGGGGGGCGCTCGCCGTGACGGTGGGGCTCGGGGTGCTCACGCCGCACCCGCAGCTGCTGCAATACCTGCTGCTGACCGCCGGAAGCTGGGCGCTCCTGCTCGCGTTCGGTGGGGCGGGGACGCCGGACACCGTGCCCACGCGCGTGCGACTCGCCCGGCTCGGGGCCGCCCTCGCCGCCGTCCTCCTCGGCTTCGCCATCGGGGCGGTCCAGTACCTCCCCGTCGCCGAGTATGTGGACTGGTCGCCGCGCTCCGGCGGCCGCGACTACGACTACGCGACGAGCTTCTCGATGCCGATCGAGGAGTTGGTCAACACCTATCTCCCGCAGTTCAGCGGCATCCTCGACCGGTACTGGGGACGGAACGGTATCCATCTCCACTCCGAATATCTCGGAGCGGGGGTCCTCCTTCTGGCGACGCTCGGGCTCGGGGCGCGGGCGCGCGACGATCGCCGGGCGCTGGTCTGGTTCTGGGTCGGCACCCTGATCATCTCGCTGCTCTGGGCCCTCGGCGGCAACACCCCGTTCTATCAGCTCGTCTACGCCGTCGTCCCCGGCTCGAAGTTCTTCCGCGCGCCCAGCACGATCTTCTATGTGACGACGTTCGCCACCGCGATGCTCGCCGCCTTCGGGACCGAGCGACTCCTCGCCGGCGCATTCGGCCGGAAGGCGTTCGCATGGAGCGCGGCCATCGGCATCGGGACCGCCGTCGTCGCGATGGCCGGAATGTTCGACAACCTCGCCCTCGCCGTCTCGACGATTCCGCAGCTGGAGGCGAACGTCACCGCCAACAGCCCGGAGGTCGTCGCGGGCGCGTGGCGCTCGGGGCTCTTCCTCGTGCTCGTCGCCGGTCTCGGCCTCGCGGTGTCGGAGCGTCGACTCCCTATCGCCGCGGCAGGCTGGGCGCTCGCCGCGGTGACGGTGGCCGACCTCTGGAGCGTCGAACGCACGTACTTTACCTTCTCGGCGCCCGCCGCGGAGAGCTTCGCATCCGATCCGGCGATCGACCACATCCGCGCCGACTCGGCGCCCGTCCGTGTGATCGCCGCGGGCGCGGCCCTCGGCGTCCCCGGGGCCTACCATGACCCGATGCTCGAGGGCGACGGGCTCATGCACCACGGCGTCCGGCTCGCGCTTGGGTACCACGGGAACGAGCTCGGTCGCTATCAGCGGCTCGGCGGGAAGGACCGCGGATGGGACCAGATCGCGAACCCGACCTTCTGGGGCCTCCTCAACATCAAGTACTTCTATACGACCCTCGACTCGCTCCCCATCACGGGGGCGCAGCGCGTCGTCGGGCCCGTGCAGTCGGCGGCCGGCAGCACGGTGTATCTCCACGAGCTCCCGGGGCCGCACGACTATGCCTGGGTCGTGCCGCAACTCGCGAAGTATCCGGACGCCGCCGTCGAGGAGGCCACGCGCGCCCCGAACTTCCCGTATCGAAGCGTCGCGCTGATCGACCCGTCCGAGTCGATCGAGACCGCGCCGCTCACGGCGATCCCCGATCCGCTCGCGATCGCGACGACGGTCACGGACGTCGGGGCAGGGCGGGCGAGCGTTCGCCTGAGCGCGCCCGCGCCGAGCGGGGCAGCCCTCGTCGTCTCCGAGAACTACTACCCGGCGTGGACCGCACGCGTCGACGGGACCGCCGTGACCCCCGTGCGCGCGAATCTCTCCCTGATGGCGGTGCCACTGCCGGCCGGCGCACGCGAGGTCACGCTCGCCTTCGACTCGGCGCCGTATCACACCGGCCGGCGCCTGTCGTTCGCCGCCGCGGGGCTCGCCTGCCTCCTCTTCGGCGTGGGATTCGTCCGGCGGCGCGATGTCTGAACGCGCCCTCGTCATCACCCCGACCTACAACGAGCGCGCGAACGTCCCGACGCTCGTCACGCGGGTGCTCGCGCAGGACCCACGGATCGAACTGCTCTTCGTCGACGATAACTCACCGGACGGCACCGGCGACCTGATCGCGGAGCTCGCCGCCAGCGAGCCCCGCATCCACCTGCTGCGCCGCCCCGGCAAGATGGGCCTCGGCACCGCGTATCGTGACGGGTTCCGCTGGGCGCTCGCGCGCGACTATGAGCTGATTTTCGAGATGGATGCCGACTTCAGCCACGATCCGTCGCATCTGCCGGAGTTCCTGAAGGCCGCCGAGACCGCGGATTTCGTCCTCGGGTCGCGCTACTTGGACGGGCGAGTCACGGTGGTGAACTGGCCGATGAGCCGACTGCTGCTGAGCTACGGCGCGAACATCTATGCGCGCTTCGTGACCGGCTTACGGCTCTGGGACGCGACCGGCGGCTTCAAGTGCTTCCACCGTCGTGTCCTCGAGGCGATCGATCTCGGCGACGTCCGCTCCAACGGCTACGCCTTCCAGATCGAGATGTCGTTTCGGGCGGTGCGGAAGGGGTTCCGGCCCGTGGAGATCCCGATCGTGTTCACCGACCGGACGCTCGGGGAAAGCAAGATGAGCGGCCACATCGTGCGCGAGGCGGTCCTGATGGTCTGGCGCCTCCGCTGGTGGGCGATGACGGGGCGGCTGTGAGCGGCCCCATCCTCGCGCGCCCCCTCCCGTTCACGAAGCTGACCGGTTCGGGGAACGACTTCGTCTTCGTCGACGCCCGCGCCGATGCGGCGCTGGCGGCGACGGCGATGGATCCGGCGGTGATCGCCGCCGCCTGCGACCGCCGGTTCGGCGTCGGCGCCGACGGGGTCGTGGTGCTCCTTCCGGATCCGGCGCTTCCGTTCCGGATCCGCTACTTCAACGCCGACGGGACCCAGGCGAACCTCTGCGGGAACGCCACCCTCTGCACCGTCCGCCTGGCCACCACCCTCGGCATCGTGGACGGGGCAGGGTTCTCCTTCGGAAGCGACGCCGGCGAGTTGCGCGGATGGCTCCGTCCCGACGGCCAGCCCGAGGTCGACCTGAACCCCTTCGACCGCCTGGAGCCGACGGTCGCGATCGCGCTGGCGGCTGGCGAGCGCCGGATGGGCTTCGGGTTTCCCACGGTCCCGCATCTGGTGGTCGAGGTCGACGACCTCGATGCGGTCGACGTGGCCGCCCGCGGCCCGGTCCTTCGGCACGATCCGACCTTCGAGCGCGGGACCAACGTGAACTGGGTGGCGCGTACCCCGACGGGCTGGGCGATGCGGACCTTCGAGCGCGGGGTCGAGGGGGAGACCCTGGCGTGCGCCAGCGGGGCGACGACCTGCGCGGCGGTCCTTCGAGCCTGGGGGGTCACCGGCGAGGAGACCCGGTTCCGCACCCGGTCAGGCCGGACGCTCACGATCCGGTACCGGACGACCCCTCAGGGGGAGGTCCCGTCGATCTCGGGCGAGGGTCGCATCGTCTTCACCGGGACGTTGGAAGACCTGGGGACGAACCCGTCTTGAAGGACCGGTCGATCGAAACGATCGAAGGGGCGCAGCGTGAACTACGGCGTGCGTACCTGCGGGGCGGTCCAGGCACGTTCATCTCGGGTCTGGTGTGGCTCGTGGCGGGCGCCGCGGCGCATCAACGGGGAGTGAGGGCAGGGTTCCTTCTGCTCTATTTCGGAGGGATGCTCATCTTCCCGCTCTCCCAGCTCATCACCCGCGGCCTGCTCAGGGAGCCGACGCACCAAGCCGGGACCTTGGGCGCCCGGATCGTCGGCAACAACCTTTCGAACTACCGCAGCTATCCCCGGATCGTCGGGGAGACGGTGGTTCCGATGCTCGGCGGGTTGCTTGGGGCGTGGCTGCTCCTGCCGTACCGTCCCTTGCTCGTCTTTCCGGTAGCCGCCGTCGCGGTCGGGGCGCACTACTTCGGCTTCAGGAGCGCCTACGGGGATCGCACCTTCTGGCTCCTCGGCTCGATCCTCTGCGCGATCGGGCTGATCCCCATCTTCCTGATCACCGCGCCCGCGCACATGGTTGCGTACGCGGTCAGCGGCGTCGAACTCCTGATCGGATTGTGGCTGACCGGACAAAGCCGCTCCCATCTGAACCCGTAGGAGCGCCCGTGGATCACAGGCGCAACCGGCGCTGACTCGACGCGGATTCCCACATCTT
>CAZGIE010000022.1:12658-17354 GCA_964526485.1 uncultured Gemmatimonas sp.
ATCGGCAGTTATGCCGAAGCGGTGGGAGGGCGTAGCCCGGCTGCCCCATAACGACAGCTCGAGGACCTACAAGCGACAGCGGGTCCGGCCAAAAGACCGAACCCGCTGGATATTCACATTAGGTGAATGCAATTAAGACGTTGCGCTGATTTCACCTAGGCGGATGCGCGCCTCACCAGCGTATGGCGAATCGTCCCGGCCACCGACCACCTCATACAGCGCCTTCGCACCCGCCACGTCGCCGCTGGCCTGAAGCAGCCGGGCCTGCTCCATCCGAAGCGCGTCCTTCTCCGATTCGAACCGGGCGCCGCCCACCGCGGACCCGTAGGCCGCAGCCGCCTCGGCGAGCTTTCCGGTCGCCTCCAATCCGGCCCCGATCAGGGCCTGCACCCCAGACCGCAGAGCCTCCGGCGCCGACTTCCGGGCCGCCTCGAGAAGGGCGAGCCCCTCCGCGTGCTTCCCCTGCTCGTACAGGATCTGGGCGGACAGCATGGCCGCCTGGACCCCGGCGTTCGTCGAGCCGTACCGGGCCGTCACCTTCGCGAACTCCGTCAGCGCGAGCGCGGGATTCCCGCCTGCGAACGCCGCCTCGCCGGCGGAATAGAGCGCGGACGCCTTCTCTTCCTTGATCTCCCCGGAACGCTGCCAGAGCCAGACCCCGCCGCCACCCGCGGCCCGGCCGCTCGCCCCGATGGCCAGGGGGCGACGGTAGGGCTGCGGCGTCTCGCCGCAGGAGGCGGATTCGTTCAGATCGAGTTCGGTCATGAGGGTCGATGGAGTCGGATGAGACCGCCGGACCCCCCAGAACCGAGGCCCGGCGCCAACACGAGGAATCTAGGGCCTCGGAGCCTTCCATAGAAGCGGAGTGCCCCCGGGCGGACTCGAACCGCCGACCTGCGGTTTAGGAAACCGTCGCTCTATCCACCTGAGCTACGGGGGCAGGCACGACCGCGGGTGTCCCCACGGCCGTGAACCGGGAATCTAGCAGAGGGACCTCAGGGGTCGCGCGGCTTCGCCGTCCGCGGGGCGCTCGAACCACCCCCGCCGCCGCCACTCGCTCCGCTCCCCCCGGATCCCGAACCCATCGAGCCGCTGCTCGACCCACTGCTCGATTCGGTCCGAACGGATCCGCCCCGCGGCTGAGCCGACCGCGGCGCCGACGACCCGCCGTCACCACCGTCCCGAACGTAGCCGCGACCCGCGGCGCCGGACTGCTGCGAGCCCGACTGTCGTGGCGCCGACGACCCGCCGTCACCACCGTCCCGAACGTAGCCACGACCGCGGACCATCCGCCCGCCCCCCACGGATCCACCACCACCGCTCCCGCCCCCATCACCCGGGACGACGATCGGGCGGATCACAATGCCACCGCCATAGGGGTTCCCGTACCAGCCGCCATACGGCCAGGCCGCGCCGAACCGCGCGTAGGGTGAATAGATGCCCCCGGTGACGTTGAGCATCGGGAACCACCCGCACCCGATCGGGTCCATCATCCCCCACCCGCTCCGGCACCCATTGAGATAAGCCCAGTCGAAGTACGACATCGCCGGGCCTCCGCCGATGTACATCGGCACCCGGCGCGCCGACACGTCACCCTCGGTCCGCGCCTCGGCCACCGCCGCCCCACCACCGACACCGCCGATGGTGAAGTCTCTCGGGTACGACGCGGCGATCACGAAGTCCAGAACGGCCGTGGGTGCGCCCATCCGCTCCATCTCGAGTAGATCGGTGGCCGAGACCTCGACGCCCTGCACCTGGTAGCGAACCTGTTCCGCTTCGGCGAGGTAGGGCCCGACCCGCGTGCGGAGATCCGCCGGAATGGTGAGCGTGTTCGTGACCGGCCGATACCGCCGAAGTTGCGAGGTCACGACCGTCGCGACACCGCCCCCCTGCGCCTCGACCCAGTCGCCCCCCTCGACGATCACGAAGGCCCCCGCCGTCTGCACCCGCGGCATACGCTCACAGGTGGACTCCCCGTCGAGGAGGATGCGCTCGCCGTCGGGCGTGAGACGCGCCCGCTGCCACCCGCTGCACCCCTCGGCGACGAGCGGGACCTTGGCCCCGTCAAGCCGAAGCACCGTCTCGGTGCGCGCACCGCTCCCGGCGACCGCGATGATCCGAAGACTCCCACCAGCCTCGGGGACGACGCAGGTCACCCCCTCGGCGGCGGCCGTTCCGGCGGCCTCCCAGCACCCGACCCACGGGAGCCCCGGGACGGTCGGCTGCGCCTCTGCGCCCACCGACACCGCCATCCAGCAGATGAGTCCGAACACGATGCGACGCATGGCGCCTCCCTCAGAGACGGAGTGAGAACCCGACCAACGTGGTCAGGCCCGAGAGATCCAGTCGATACCCCACGTAGTCGCTCGACGAACGACCGGCATCCACCCCGCCCAGAAGATACCGCGCCTCGCCGGTCAGCATCACCCGAGGCGAGAGGGAGAGATGCGCACCGGCCCCCACCTGCCCCACCCAGGTCCAACCCGATGTCCGCAGCTCATCGCGGAAGACGTTCAACGTCTCCAGATCGATGAAGTCCCCCTTCTGCTCGAAGCGGTACCGGACCAGCCCGCCGCCGGCGCTCACGAAGGGGACGACGCGCCGCGGGATCCACGCGTACGACCCGAGCATCCGGCCCTTGTCCTGCAGGTGATACCGCGCCGACAGCGTGACCGGTGATCGGAGGAAGGCCGTCTCCTGCGCGATGGGCTGATCATTGTTGTCCACCCAGTCGCGAAACTCCGACGGCGTCCGGCTCGACGACGGACCGAATCCCACCACGACGTCGACGCGCGAGGTGACGGCGAAGGCGAGATCCATCCCGAACGACGCCGCCGCGAAGTCCGAGCGGGCGAGCGTCAGGTCGCGGGTGACGTCATCGAACAGGGCGCCGCCGGCCCGTGGCAGCGCGAGCCCGCCGTGAAACGTCACCGTAGACACCGGCTCGCGGAACAGGAACCCGTCCCCGCTGCCCCCCTGGGCACCGACCGGTGAGGCCATCGCCACGACGAGTACCCCCATGGTGGCGCCCTGCCCTACCCATCCGAGGATCCGCTTCACCGGCACGCTCCGTCGAGGTTCACCACTGATACTCCCCGACTCGGGGATTCGTTCACTCGGTCACCCGGGAAACCCGTGCGCCCCGATCAGGGGGACGAACCGCACGGGGTCGAGCCATTGCTCCTCCCATCCCGCCGCCGTGCGACGGAGCCGGAGCAGGCGCTGCTGGTCCCGCTCGCCGATCGGCATCAGGAGCTGCCCGCCGATGGCGAGCTGCGATCGGAGCGGCTCAGGGATGGCAGGCGCAGCGGCCCCTACGAGAATCGCATCAAAGGGCGCGAACTCCGGCCAGCCGAGTGTGCCGTCGCCGACGCGCTGCACGACCCGATCGATCCCGCAGGCCCGGAACGCGTCGCGCGCCGCCGTCGCCAACTCCGCCACACGCTCGATCGAGAAGACCTGGTCCACCAGCCGCGTGAGGAGCGCCGACTGGAAGCCGGAGCCCGTCCCGACCTCGAGCACGCGCTCCCGACCGGTCAGGTGTAGCGCGGCGAGGGCGCTCGCATGCGCCCACGGCTGGCTGATGGTCTGCCCATATCCGATCGGCAACGCCGCATCCTCGTACGCCCGGTGCTGGACCCCCGTCGGAACGAAGAGATGGCGCGGGACGTCGTCGAAGGCCTTGAGCACCCGAACATCGGTGATCCCACGCTCCGCGAGCGCCTCGATGAGCCGCCGCCGCGCCCCGCCGAAGCGTCGGACTACAGCGGTCTCCACCAGGGCTCCACGTCGGCGAGGCGCGCCTGATGGGTGAGGTCGAGGTGGAGCGGCGTGACCGAGATGTAACCGTCACGCACCGCGACGAAGTCGGCGTCGTCGTCGCCGCTCCATGCCGCGCTCCCGCCCCCGATCCAGACGATGTCGCGCCCCCACGGGTCCTTCATCTTGGTGAGCGAATCGGAGAAGACGCGGCGACCGAGCCGCGTGAGGCGCACCCCCTTCACCTCGCCCGCGGGGACGCGTGGGAGATTCACGTTCAGCAGCGTGTCCGCCGGGAAGGCCGGCAACGCGGTGAGATGCGCGAGGAGCCGCGTGAGGACCTCGACCTGGTCCTCCAACAGATGGTCGTCCCCGCGGAGCACACGACCGGCGAAGGAGACCGCGATACTCGGAATGCCGAGCGCGAGTCCCTCCATGGCCGCGGCGACGGTGCCGGAATAGAGGACGTCCTCCCCCATGTTGGGGCCGTGATTCACGCCGCTGAGGACGAAGTCGGGACGCTCGGGCATGAGGCCCTCGACCGCCACCATCACGCAGTCGGTCGGCGTCCCGTCGATCTGCCATCGGCGGTCCCCGAGCTGCACGGGCCGCAGCGGGTGGTGGAGCGTCAGCGCATGGCTCGTGGCACTCTGCTCGCGGTCGGGGGCGACGACCCAGACCTCGCCGAGTGGCCGCGCGGCCCGCTCGAGGACATCGAGCCCCCGCGCGAGGATGCCGTCGTCGTTGCTGCACAGGATTCGCATCACGGGCTCCGCGGCGGGGGCGATTGCAGGGTGGCGAGGATGTCCTTCAGATCCCGCTCGAGCTGGAGGATCGACTGCAGGTCGAGGGCCTGCCGCGCCGTCTCCCGCGTGGGGCCGTAGGCGATGACCTTGCCGAGCATCGGGTCGTAGTCCGTGCCGACGGTCTGCCCGGA
>CAZGIE010000023.1:0-16849 GCA_964526485.1 uncultured Gemmatimonas sp.
GACGACGGCCAACGTCGTGTTCGGGGCGCCGGCGGCCAGCGCGGGCGGGGTGCCCTGCGCGGCGAGCCGAGCCGCGGTGTCGACGAACCGACCGTCCGGGCCACGCGTGCCGGCGAGGATCCCCCCGGAGGCGTCGCGAACGTCGCCGAAGGCGTTGACCGCGACGATCGCGGCGGCGGCGCACCCCGCGCCCTCCGTCACCGCGAGCGCGATCCCGCCCTTCATCGCCCCGGCCGGACCGAGGCACTTGCCGACGGTCAGTCCCGTGCCCGCCCCGACCGATCCCTCGGCGATCCCCTCCGTCGTCGCCGACTCACAGGCCGCGTACGCCATCGCCGCGGTCGGGCGCGCATCGAACCGTCCGCAGGGGGCGAGGTCGAAGAGCACCGCCGCGGGGACGATCGGCACGACGCCGGGGCCCACGGGGAAGCCGCGTCCGCGCTCCTCCATCCAGCGCATCACCCCGGCCGCCGCGTCGAGGCCGTACGCCGAACCGCCCGAGAGCAGGATCGCGTCGACACGCTCGACCAGGTGCCCGGGCTCGAGGAGCGCGAGCTCGCGGGACCCCGTCGCGCGCCCGAGCACCGCCACGGCGCCGCGCAGCGGTGCCGCCACACCCCGGATCACGGTACACCCGGTCCCGCCCTCGACGTCCGTGGCGTGCCCGACCGCGAGGCCGAAGCGCGCGAGAGCGGGGGTCACGTCGCGCCCGCGGCGGCCGGACCGGCGGCGCACACGGCGCACAGCACGACGCCCCGGAGGGTGCAGAGCGCGCAGACGAACGCCGCGCACCCCTCGCACGGCGCGCCCTCCGCCGCCCGCTCCGAGGCCCCGCAGGCCGCGCAGGGGAGATGATCAGGAGGCGTCATCGACCGTCCCAAGCCCGTAGTCCCGGATCTTCTTGATGAGCGTCGCGCGCGAGATCCCGAGGGCCCGCGCGGTGTGGGTGCGATTGCCGCGATGGGCCTGGAGCACCTGCGCGATGTGGGCCCGCTCGATCGCGTCGAGGGTCGTCGGCCCGGAAGGACGCACCGCGACCCGCGCGAGCGCCCGCTGCACCGCGATCGAGAGCGCGGACAGCTCCACCGGCTTGGTGAGGAAGTCCGTCGCCCCACGCTGCATCGCGTCGACGGCGAGGGGGACATCCCCGTACCCGGTGAGCACGATCACCGCCGGTCGCGGGCTGCGCAGCTCGGAGAGGAGGTCGAGGCCGCTGCCGTCCGGGAGACGGACGTCGAGGACAATCAGGTGGGGCGGGCGCGCGAGAACCGCCTGCCGTGCCTCGGTCATCGTGTACGCGGTCGCAACCATGTACCCCTGATGCCGGAGGTAGCCGGCGAGGGCATCGGTGTACGCGATCTCGTCGTCGACGATCAGGAGGTTGGTCGAGGTCACCACGGGTCTAGAAGCGCCAGGCACGGAAGAGGTCAAGGCCGAACTGCTGCGGCGTCGGGACGAAGCCGCGGGCATTCACGTTCTGCGAACAGAGCACCGCGCTCGTCGGGGGCTCCACACCGGCGGAGACCGTGAGCGTCGGTCGCATCAGGTAATCAAGCTTCACGCCGATGGAATTGGCGAGGGCCGCGGCGGACCCCCCACCCCCGCCCGAGACGAACTGCCCGACCTGGCAGAGCCCGGCGTCGAGGCGGACGAAGGCCTTGGCCCCCACCTGCTTGGCGCAGTTGAAGCGGACCCCCTCGAGGATGCTCGAACCGAGGTTCGCGAGACCGCGCTGCGACTGGTCGGCCCCCGAGGTGGAGAGGACGGCGTCGTCGCACAGCCCGCCGGCCGCCTTCCCCCCCGCCCAGCTCCCGAGCGACGAGAGGAGGACGCGGGCGGCGGTCGAGGCGTAGTAGTCGGAGTTCTGGGCGGCGATCTCGAAGCTCGGCCCACCGGTCACGAGGTAGCTGATCAGGTCGGCGTTCTTCACCCGGGCGGAATCGGGCGTCGAGAGGGTCGCGCTCGGGGCGAGGAGGGTGCCGCCGATGTTGACGCGGACCCGCACGTCGGGCTGCGCCCCCTGCTTGCTGTACTGCCGGACCGTATGCAAGGCGGCGATGTCGATCGTCGGGTTGAGGTCGGGCTCCCCGAAGAACGCGATCTCGCCGCGCTCGACCTCGAAGGTCCGCTGCACCGGCCCGAGGTTCAGCCGGTACGTCCCGCGCACCGTCTGCAGCGCGCCTGTCAGCGCGAGCTGCGCGGCGCCGGCATCGGGGCCGCGGGCCTGCCGGCTACGGGTGATGGAGACCGCACCGCCGAGGTTGACGTTCGCTTCCTCGGACCGGAGCCAGACGTCGCGGCCCATCCGGACCGGCACGTTGCGGACGGTGAGGTTGTCGATGAACTGCGACGACGACCCGGGGAGGAGCCGCTGCGCGACCAGCGCGGTGGTGTCCACGAGACCGAAGCGGTCGAACTCCTCGAGTGAGATCACGCTCTTGGTGGCGACCTCGGGAATGCTGATGATCGCCCGATCCGCGGTGAGCGCCCCGCTCAGCGTCGCGGCCTTGAGCGACCCGGCGATCCGCAGGCTGTCCGAGAGATCGATGTCGGCCACGTCCCGGACGTTGTAGACGTGGAAGGTGTTCGCCCGGACGGAGACGTCGAAGCGGGGATTCGCGCGGTCGGCGAGCGAGACCCATCCCGCGACGGCGGCGCGCCCGCTCCGGTTCTCGGCGCGGGAGGTCGCGCCGAAGCGCCGGATCGCGATGCTGTCGCCGACGAGGCCGATGTCGGCGTTGAGGTCGCGCCAGCGAACATCGCCCAGCGGCGCCACCTGCAGGTTCCCGTCGCGCACCACCAGCCCACCGTTCACCCGGGGCTTCGCCCAGGTGCCGCCGACGTCCAGGTTGAGCGCGAAGCTGCCCGGGTCGCCGACCGAGGCGGCGGTGTAGAGATCGAAGAGCCGCAGGCTCACGGTGTCCGAGCGGACCGTCACCTGCAGCGGGGCGTCGGGGACCGGCCGGAGCCCCTCGCCCTCGAGCGTGATTTCCATCGGGACGCGTCCATCGAGGGTGAGCACAGGGGCGCGCGGACTGCCGAGCGTCGCCGTCACCCGGAGGGCGTCGGCGGCGGCGAGCGCGCCGAGCGTGAGCGAGTCGACGCGGACCCCCTTCACCAAGGCCTCGGTGAGCGTCGCGCGGCCCTCGAGCCGCGGCTGCCGGCGCGTGCCGGTCACGCGTGCGTCGAGGTCGATCCGTCCCTGCTGCGTCCCCGCCACCTGCAGGAGCTCGGCGACGTCGGCGACCGGGAGCGCGACCGCCCCGAGGACGAGGTCCGCCCCGCCCGCACTCGGCACCGCGCCGGTGAGTCGGATCGAGGCCCCCGTCGCGCCGCGGAGGACGAAGGAGTCGACGGCGAAGCCACCGCCGGCGCTCGTGAACCGCCCGGGACCGGCGAGCGCCCACCGCTGCAGGCCCGTCGCGATGACCAGGGAGTCGAGCCCGACCGTGGTCGTGTCGCGCCCGCGCGCGTAGCGCGCCCGTGCCCGCGCGAGGGTCCCGCTCACCCCGGCGAACTGGAGCTCGACGGCACCGCGCTGCCCGTCCTCCACGGCGGCGCGGGCGAAGACGCGCGAGAAGCCGAAGCCGGCGGCGCGGACGGTGTCGGCGCCGAGCGAGAGCACGCCGCGCGGCGCGGTGGGCAGCCCCGCCAACGCCACGGTGCCGTCGACCGCGCGCGCGTCGTTCCCGCCGAGCAGGAGCCCGGTCCCGTCGAGCGCGGCGTCGAAGGTGAAGTCGCGCACCCACCCACGCGCGTCCCCTTCGATGCGGAGCCGCCCGGCGATCGTGTCGGCGATGCCGAGGCCGAGGAGACGGCGCACCCCACCGAGGGAGTCGACGCGGGCGCGGAGGGTGAGCGTCTCGCGGCGGCCCGCGTGGAGTCCGAGCGCCCCCGCGCCGTTCAGCTCGACCGCGGTCGTCTCGAGATGGAGCGAATCGACGTGGGCACGCCCGTCGGCGAAGCGGAATCGGCCCGTGCCGTCGAAGACCCGGACGCCTTCGATGTTCGACCGGTCCACGAAGAGCCCGAGCGTACCGACGAGGTCGGCGAGCGAATCCCCCGCGACGTCGGCCTCGATCCGCGCGTTCAGGTCGCCCTGTGGGAGAGTGGAGTCCCCCAGCGCCCCGCGCGGGTCGAAGCCCGCGACCGCGGCGCGACCGGCGACCCGATAGCGCGGCGCCTCCGCGTCGAGCTGGAGGTCCACCTCGACGCGTCCGCGCGCCCCCGAGAGGTCCGCGATCAGCGCGAGCGAGTCGGTCGTCCCCCGGATGCGGATCGGGCCCGCATGATCGCCGCGGAGCGGGACGGCGGGGAAGGACTGCGCCATCGTGCTCATCGCCAGCGGCAGCGCGAGGAGATCGAGGTCGTAGCGGATGAGCTCCCCCATCGTCACGCGCCCCGAGCCGCGGAACTGCGACGGCGCGAGGGTGCTGTCGCGGTGCGTCAGGTCGAGATCGCGGAAGCGGACGTCGTTCCAGGGCCCGTCGAGGCGCACGGTGCCGGCGAGGATGCCGCGCAGCGCGGGCATCGCCGGGTTCGCGGCGCGCAGGGTGCGCAGGTCGAGGGTGTCGAGCCGGAGCTGGAAGGCGTCGAACGCGGTGACGGCGGGCCGGAGCAGGTCGAGGGTCCCCTGCCCGCGCGCGCGGGTGCGCGCGCCCGGGACGTTCGCATCGCGGTAGACGAGCGCCGCCTCGGCGACCCGGAAGCGGTTCAGCGGGCCGCCCGGCCCGCGGAGCCGGCCGGTCAGCGCCCCTGCGAACGGATAGGGGAGCGGCCCGCCGACACGCTCCAGCAGCGCGACGTCGACGGGATCCGCCTGTACGTCGACGTCGCGCATCACGAGCACCGGCCCCCCGACCACGAACGTCATCTGGCCGAGGAGCCGCGATCGGAAGGTCCGCACGTCCATCGCGGAGAGCGCGAACTGCAGCCCGCCGCGGAAGGCTGGGACGTCCCGGATCTCGACGACCATCGAGCCCGCGCCGCGCTCCGGGAGCGACGGGGAGATCCACGCAACGTCGGCGAGCGAGATCGAATCGCCGTCGATCCGGACGCGGATCCGCGCCGGCGCATCCCCGCCCCACCAGATCCGCCCGCCGACGCGGCCGACCGACTCCGCGAGCCGGAACGTCGGGAAGTCGAGGAAGAGCGAATCGCCGAGGATGCGGAGCTGGCCCCCGAGGTCGCGGATCGTGAAGGGCGGATCGTTCTCCACCATCGCCGCGTGCGCCACGTCGACGAGCAGCCCCGCCGAGTCGGGATAGGCGAGGCGCAGGCGTGGCAGGTCGAGTTGCATCCCGCTCCAGCGCCAGGTGCGGCGGAGTCCCTCCGGCGTGCGTCGCGTCTCGGGCGCGGGGTCGGCGAGCGCGACCGCGACGGCGCTGTCGCGCCGGGCGCCGCGGAGCGAGTCGGGCGGGCTCCACGGCATCGTGACATCGACGACGCCGTCGCGGACCGCCACCTGCTCGAGCAGGAAGATGCTCCCGAAGGCGGTGCGGCTCCGCGGGCGCTTCGGGCCCGGCGTCGGAGGGAAGATCTCCGTCACGTTCCAGCGTCCGTCGCCGCCCTGCCGCAGATGCAGCTGCGGCCGCACGAGGTCCGCGGTGCGGATCACGAGGCGGCCGTCCATCAGGTCGCGCGGGTCGAACGTCACCGTCAGCGGCCCCGACGCGAGAAGGAGAGCGTCGTCGGGGCCGCGCAGCTCGAGCGAGTCGAGGGTCAGGTCGGCGATGAACGACCCGCGGAGCGTCCCGAGATGCACGCGGCCGCGGATGGCGCGCGCGAGCTGTCGCTCGACGAGGGCACGGATGAACTCGCGCCCGCCGTCGCTCTGCGTCGCCGCGGCGAAGCCCCCGACGACGCCCGCGCTGATGCCGAGCATCAGGAGGGCGCTGACGAGGAGGACGGCGAGGCGGCGACGGTCCATCAGAACGCCTGCCCGATGGCGAACGTCGGCGTGAGACGACGCAGCAGGCGCGAGGCACGGGGCGGGCGCAGCGAGGCGGGACACGCCCCCGTCGCCTGCTCCACCACCACGCGTCCGCCCCCGAGGTCGCGCTTCGTCACCGCGAGGGTGTTCCCGGGGCTCACGCAGAAGAGCGCGCCCCCCTCGGTCAGCGGGGCATCGAAGTACGCCGCGCCCTCGACCGGGTCGTACGCGTTGTACGCGAGGTCGGCGCGCAGATAGCCGATCGGCGTGCGGATCCGCACGCCGATCCCCGGCGTCACGCGTAGCGCGGAGAAGCGCAGACGCTCGACGCCCGCCCCGCGGTTCCAGACGCGCCCCGCATCGGCGAAGACGGTCCACCGGAGCAGCTCGGGGAGGAAGGGGCTCTGCAACCGCAGCTCCAGGTTCCCGACGACCATCATGTTCCCGCCGGTCGGCACCGCGCGGCGCGCGGTCGAGTCCGCGGCCTGGAAGTAGACGGTGTCACCGACGGCGAAGGTGCCGGTGCGCGCCCCGGCCGTCGTGAGCGTGTCGTACGCTTCGGGGATGTAGACCGCGGGCCCCAGCTCGTTCTGCCGAAAGCCTCGGACCGTCGTCGGCCCGCCGGCGAAGAGGCGCTCCTGCGCCGGCACGAACCGCTCCGTCTCGTCGAAGGAGAGCGTCGGCCCGAGCACCCCGCCGAGCCGGACGCGGAACGCGAGCACCGCCTCCTCCGCGATTCGCACGTAGGTCGAGCCGTCGAGCGAGAGTCGCGTGAACTGCAGGGCGACGTCCGATCCCGTGAGTTTGGAGGCGTGCCGCGCCTCGAGGCGACCGACGACGCCGCGGGCGGGGTCGGCGGGGTCGTCGGTGCGTTCGTAGCTGGTCGCGGCGCTCAGCACGGCGAGACGCTGCAGGCGCTGCAGCTGCTCGCGGTCGTCGGCGACGCAGGCGTTGAAGACGGCGCAGAACAGCGCCGGCTGCGCTTCCGTGCGCCCGAGCTCGATGCTGTAGCCGAGGCTGTGCGTCCGCCGGGGCAGCGCGCGCGCGAGGGCGAGGCTCGCGCCGATCGGCGCGGTGCGGAGGAAGGCCTGGAACTCCGAGCGCCGCTCCGAGTAGAGCGAGAGCGTCGGGACGAAGCTCGTGCGCAACACGGACGGCTGGCTCACCGTCGCACTGACGTAGTAGTTCAGCACGGTGCTGTACGGGTCGCTAAGTGCGATGCCGCTGCAGAGCGACTCCGCCCCGTCGAGCGGGGCGCCCACGCCGAGTTTCGAGACGCGTCCGCGGAGCTCGAGGCGCGTCGCCGAACCGAACAGGTTGTAGTCGGTCAGCTCCCCCGTGGTGCGGAAGCAGTCGAGCGTGCCCCACCCGCCGCCGAAGCGCGCCGAGCGCAGGTACCCCTCGGTGAGGGTGATGTCGACCGGGAGCAAGGAGTCGGCGCCGGCCTCCCCGGGCTGCACCTCGACCTGTGCGAACGCCTCGCTCTGGTACAGCGTCCGCTTGGCGCGCTCGAGGAGCCGCTCGCGGTAGAGGTCGCCGGTCGTGAGCCCGCTGAGCCGCCGGACCGCGGCCTCCGGGACCTCCGGGGGGCGTCCCTCGCTCCCGGTGCGCACGATGCGGAGCGCGCCGATGCGCCGGCGCGGCCCCGGCACCACGGCGAAGCGCACCGTCGCGCGCCGCTCCAACGTGCGGGTGTCGTAGCCGAGGAACGTCTCCGCCTCCGGATAGCCGGCGTTGCGTAGCCGCCGCGTGATCGAGTCGCGCGTGGCGCGGTTCGCGTACCGGTCGAAGCGCCCGTCGACCCGGGTCGGGAGCCCCGCACGAATCTGCGCCGCCTCGGGCACCCCCTCGAGCCCCTCGATGCGCACCGTGTCGACGAGCACCGGCTCCCCCTCCACGATCTGGAACCGCACCTGCACCACCCCGGGCTCGGGCCGGGTCACGACGGTGTCGACCGTCGCGTCGACGAATCCGTGATTCCGATACCAGACGGTCAGTCGGAGGAGGTCGCGCGGGAACTCCTCGAGGTCGAGACAGTGCTTGGCGCCGACCACACGGAAGGTGCGGCGCGCCCACGAGGAGGGCGTCGTGACGATACCGGCGACGAGCTCCGCGTCGCTGAAGGCGGCGTTGCCGCCGAACGTGAGCGACCGGACCTCGACGTCGCCGCGCTCGCACCGCGTCTCCTGCGCCCCGGCCGCGGACGCGACGAGGAGGGCCAGGGTCGCGAGGCGGCGGCCGGCGCGCACGAGCACGTCAGTCGTCCTTCTGCCCGAAGATCGCGAGGTTCGACGAATGCCCGGGGCTCAGCTTCTTGTCGGGGTGCATCCAGTGCACCGCCTGATTCACCGCGGTGCTCGCCTCCGCGAAGCCCGTCGCGATGAGCTTGAGCTTCCCCGGGTACGTGGTGACGTCGCCGCAGGCCCACACCCCCGCGCGCCCGGTCCCCATCGTCTGATCCACCACGAGCTCGTCCTGCTCGAGCCGGAGCCCCCACGTCGCCATCGGCCCGATGTCGCTCACGAAGCCGAGCATCGGCAGGACGACGTCGCACGGGACACGGCGCGTGGTCTTCGCCTTCAGGTCCCGCAGCTCGAGCGCGACCATTCGGTCGCCCTCCGCCACGACGTCGGCGAGCTCATGGAAGGTGTGCACCGCGGCCCGGCCCTCCGACGCGGCCGCGAGCACCGCGTCGACCGTCGCCTGATGCGCGCGGAAGCGATCGCTGCGATGCACGAGGGTCACCGACGCCGCGGTCCCCTGCAGCTGGTGCGCCCAGTCGAAGGCCGAGTCCCCACCGCCGATGATCACGACGTGGCGCCCCGCGTACCGTGCGGGCTCGAGCACCGCCTCGTCGATCCCGCGGCCGTACCACGGCGCCGCGCAGGGCTGCGGCAGCCGCCGCGGCGCGAACGCCCCGATCCCCGCCGCGATGATGACGGCACGCGTCGGGAAGCGGTCCGTCTCGGTCACCACGACGAAGCCGCCCTCGGCGGCCTCCTCGAGCGCGACCACCCGCTGCCCGCAGTGGATCGGCTGGCCGAACTGCCCCGCCTGCGCGACGAGATTCGCCACGAGGTCCTTCGCCAACACCCGGGGGAAGCCCGCGACGTCGAAGATGAACTTCTCGGGATAGAGGGCGGCGAGCTGCCCGCCGGGTTGCGGCAGGGCATCGACGATTTGCGCGGTGGCCCCGCGCATGCCAGCGTAGAAGAGTGCGAAGAGGCCCGCCGGGCCTCCGCCGATGATCGTGATGTCCCGTGGTTCGTGCGTGCGCATACGCAAATCTCGCCCGTCACGACCATAGAGGGCAACCACGATTCCCCCTTCGCCCCACCCGCCGGATGACCGACCTCCCCATCCTCGACGCCCCCACCCAGTTCCGCCTCGTGCGGGAGCTCGCGCGCGGCGGGATGTCCACGGTCTACGAGGCCGAGCAGGTGGGCCCCGCCGAGTTCACCAAGCGGATGGCGGTGAAGGTCATCCACGCCCGGTACGGCGCCCACCCGGAATGGCGCCAACTCTTCATCGACGAGGCGAAGCTCTCCGCCAACCTCGTGCACGGCAACATCGTCCAGATCTACCAGCTCGGCGAGAGCGAGGACCGGCTCTTCATCGCGATGGAGCTGATCAAAGGGATGACGCTCCGGACGTTGATCAACACGCACCGCGCCAGGCGGCTCCCCCTTCCGCCCGACGTGGCGGCCTACTGCGCGAGCCGTATCTGCCGCGCCCTCGACTTCGCGCACCATTTCCGTGACGCGAGCGGCGTGCCCCTCGAGATCGTCCACCGCGACGTCTCCCCGGGAAACGTGATGCTCACCTGGGACGGCCAGGTGAAGCTCGCCGACTTCGGCATCGCCAAGGCGCGGACGATGGCCGACCCGTCGGCCAATCGGCCCCTCCTCCTCGGGAAGAAGCATTACATGAGCCCCGAGCAGCTCCTCGGACGACTCGTCGCCCCATCGTCGGACGTCTTCGCGATGGGCGTCGTGCTCTTCGAGCTCTTCGCCTTGCGCTCGCTCTTTCGGGAGGATGAGACCCTCGCGGCGATCGACGAGGTCGTCCTCTCTCCCACGCCCGACCTCGTGAGTCGCCTCCCCGACCTCGATCCGGATATGCAGCGAATCATCGCGGCGGCGATCGCGAAGGAGCCGGAGGACCGGCCGAGCGCCGCCGCCCTCGGGCGCGCGCTCGACGCCTGGACCGCCGGGCGCGGCGCGCCCGGCTCCCCGGAGCGCCTGCAGGCGCACCTCGCCGAGCTCTTCCCCGAGGCCCCCGTGGCGCCGCCCCAGCGGCAGGAGCCCCCCTCCGTCAGCCTCCTGCCCGGCGTCACCCCCGAGGCCCGTTAGGTTTCCGGGATGACGCTCAAGATCTACACGAAGACCGGCGACGACGGCGACACGGGACTCTTCGGCGGCGGCCGCGTGGCGAAGGACCACCCGCGCGTCGAGGCCTACGGCGAAGTGGACGAGCTCAACGCGACGATCGGGCTCGCCCGGTCGATCGAGATGATGCCGCGCATCGACGAGGTCCTGGCGCCCGTCCAGCGCGACCTCTTCGCCCTCGGCGCCCTCCTCGCGACCCCGGACCCCGCGAAGATGTGGGAGCAGCTCGAGAAGGCGCGCATCTCGGACGCGCGGATCGCGCAGCTCGAGCAGGCCATCGACGACGGCGAGCAGGAGCTCGAGCCGCTGAAGTCGTTCATCCTTCCCGGCGGCACCCCGAAGGCCGCCGCACTCCATGTGGCGCGCACGGTCTGCCGCCGCAGCGAGCGCGCGGTGATCCGCCTGCAGCACGACACCGAGGTCCCGCCGATCGTCGTCGTCTACCTCAATCGGCTCTCGGACCTGCTGTTCGTGCTCGCGCGCGTCGCGAACCGCCGGGCCGGCGCGGGCGAGGTGACCTGGTAGGATGCCGACCGCGCGCACGCTCCATGGCGCGCGGCTGGAGGTCGCGCCGGGCCTCGTGCCGGCGCTCGGACACCGCCTCGCCGAGGGGTGGCCCGACCGACGCCTCGCCGTCGTCATCGACGCCACGGTCGACGCGCTCCACGGTGCCGCGCTGCGCATGGCGCTCCCCGCCGACGCCGTCTGGTGCCCCATCCCACCCGGCGAAGCGACGAAGACCCGCGACACCTGGGCGCGCGTCACGGACACCCTCCACGCAGCGGGCCTCGGCCGCGACACCCTCCTCGTCGCGGTCGGCGGCGGCGTCACGACCGACCTCGCCGGTTTCGTCGCCGCGACCTTCGGCCGCGGCATCCCGACGGTCCTCGTGCCCACGACACTCCTCGCGATGGTCGATGCGGCGATCGGCGGGAAGACCGGTGTCGACACCCCCCACGGCAAGAACCTCGTCGGCGCGCTCCACCACCCCGCCGCGGTGCTGATCGACCCGTGCTGGCTCGACACCCTGCCGCTTGCCGAGCGGCGCCACGGTGCAGCCGAGGCGCTCAAGCACGGCGTCGTCGCGGACGCCGACCACTTCGAGTGGCTCGCGTCGACACTCCCCGACGTGTTGGCGATGACCCCCTTCCCCAGCGCGGTCGCCGACGAACTTCTGACGCGCTCGGTCGTACTCAAGGCCGCCGTCGTCGCAGAAGACCCCGAAGACCGCGGTCGCCGCCGGATTCTGAATTTCGGGCACACGATCGGCCACGCGCTCGAACAGCTGAGCGCCTATGCGCTCCCGCACGGAGCGGCCGTCGCCGTCGGCATGGTCGCCGAAGCGCGGCTCGGGGAACGCCTCGGTGTCACCACCATCGGCGTCGCCGACCGGATCGCCGCCGCCTGCGCCGCGCTCGGATTGCCGACCGCGCCCCCTTGTGGGATGACGCCCGAGGCGATCCTCGCCGCCACGCGTGCGGACAAGAAAGCGACCGCAGGTCGCGTCGCCTACGCCCTCCCCGCCGGCCTCGGGACGATGGCGGGCGCCGCGTCGGGATGGGTGATTCCGGTCCCGGACGCCGATGTCCTCCAAGCCCTCACAGAAATGTGAGGGACTCCATCCCGTTGCGGCGCAACGAGATGGCGTGTTGACGGCGCGACGCTGTCGGTTTGGCACGTTTTTTGGCTGTTGACCGATTTCCCCGGACGCTTGTAGGGTGGGTTGTCTGACAGGGTGGTCGACCGGTCAGGCCGTCGTCCCAGCAGAGCGGTTCGAGTGGCGTCCTCCCGGCGCCGTTTCTCCTACACGCGGTCCATTGGGGTCGGTATGCAGCCCGCCAGCGAGTCGAGGTCCCGGACGTATTTCCGTTCCGCGCCGTCCTCCGCGTTCGACCAGTACCTGCTCGACATCCAGAAGCTCCCGCTGATCACCGATGCCGCCGAGGAGCGGCGCCTGGCGCGGCTCGCGCAGAAGGGCGATGAGGCCGCCGCCGAGCGGCTCGTCACGGCGAACCTCCGGTTCGTCATCAGCTACGTGAAGAAGTATCAGGGCCACGGGCTCGACCTCTCCGAGCTCGTCGCGATCGGTAACGAGGGCCTGCTCAAGGCGGTCCGGAAGTTCGATCCCGACCAGGGCGTGAAGTTCATCTCGTATGCCGTGTGGTGGGTGCGCCAGGCGGTCCTCAAGGCGCTCGCGGAGCAGACGCGGTCCGTGCGCATCCCGCTCAATCAGAATTCGCAGCTCATCCGCCTCTCGCGCGCCGAGATGGTGCTCGCGCAGGTGCTCCGGCGCGACCCCACCGACTCGGAGCTCGGCCGGATGCTCGAGGAGTCGCCGGAGCAGGTGCGCTCGGCGCGCCAGATGTCCTCGACGGAGGTGTCGCTCGACGCCCCGGTGGACCGTTCCGACCGCGAGGCGAGCTCGCTCGGCGAGCGCTTCGCCGGGGCGGACGGCGTGGAGATCGAGGAGAAGACCGACGTGAACCTGATGCGCGAGTGCATCGACAAGGTCTTCCGGCAGTACCTGACCCCGCGCGAGCGGAAGATCCTGAACCTCTACTACGGCCTCGACGAGGGTGCCGAGGCGATGACCCTCGAGCGCATCGGCGCGCTGATGGGCGTGACGCGCGAGCGGATCCGCCAGATCCGCGAGCGGGCGTTCGAGAAGCTGCGGACCTGCCCCGAGGGGCGGTCGCTCGCCGGGTTCTGGGCGGTCACCTGAGCCGCCTGCGGCACTGAGCGTGGCGTGCCCGGTTCTCACGCCATGACGACGAACGGGGTCCGGATGCGAATCCGGGCCCCGTTCGCATAGCTTCCCTGCCGTGATCCCGCTCGACGCGGCCCTCGCCCAGGTCGTCGGCCCCGCGCAGGTCCTCGCGCGGCCCGCGACCCTCCAGGTCTACCGCTCCGACGCCCTCCCGGGGCTGCGGGCCCTCCCCTCGCTCGCGGTCTTCCCCGCGACGCGTGACGAGCTCATCGGCGTGATGCGGGTGCTCGCGGCGTACGAGGCGCCCTTCGTCGCACGCGGGGCGGGCACCGGACTCTCCGGTGGCGCGCTCGCGGACGGGATCACCCTCGTCGGGCTGCATCGGATGCGGCGGATCCTCGCGCTCGACCCGATCGGCCGCACCGCCACCGTCGAGCCCGGCGTCGTGAACGCGACCCTCACGCGCGCCGCGGCGGCGCACGGACTGCACTACGCCCCCGATCCGTCCTCGCAGGCGGCCTGCACCATCGGCGGCAACGTCGCCGAGAACGCGGGCGGGCCGCACTGCCTCAAGTACGGTGTCACCCTCGACCATGTCCTCGCGGCGACGGTCGTCCTCCCCGACGGGGAGGTCGTGACGCTCGACCGTGGCGATGCGGGGGGCTACGACCTCCTCGGCGCCTTCGTCGGGAGCGAGGGATGCTTCGGGGTCGTCGTCGACGTCACCATCCGGCTCACCCCGGACCCGGAGCGCGTCGTCACCCTGCTCGCGGACTTCACGGCGGTGGACGCGGCGGCGGACGCGACCTCGCAGATCATCGCGGCCGGCATCGTCCCGGCGGCGCTCGAGCTGATGGACGCGGCGACGATCGGCGCGGTGGAATCGAGCGTCTACGCCGCTGGCTATCCGCGGGATGCGGCGGCGGTGCTCCTCGTGGAGGTCGACGGCGCCGCCGCGGGGGTCGACGCCGACGTCGCACATCTCACCGCGCTGCTCCGCGCGGCGGGCGCACGCGAGGTGCGCGTCGCGCACGACGCCGCGGACCGCGCGCGCCTCTGGCAGGGACGCAAGAAGGCCTTCGGCGCGATGGGACGGATCGCCCCGCACCTCGTGGTGCAGGATGCGGTCGTGCCGCGCACCCGGCTCGCCGAGCTCCTCCGCACCATCGAGGGGATCGGCACGCGGCATGGCGTACGCGTCTGCAACGTCTTCCACGCCGGGGACGGGAACCTCCATCCCAACATCCCCTGCGACACCGACGATCCCGCCGAGGCGGCGCGCGTGCACGCGGCGATGACGGAGATCATGACGGCGTGCATCGCCGCCGGCGGCTCCATCACCGGGGAGCACGGCGTCGGCATCGACAAGCTCGGCTACATGGACGCGCTCTTCACACCGGCGACCCTCGACGCGATGTGTCGGTTGCGTGAGGTCTTCGATCCCGCACGGCGCGCCAACCCCGGCAAAGCGGTCCCCGTCCACGCCTGTCGCGAATGGCACGCGGTGCCGGCGGCCCGCCGGAGCGTCGCATGACCGCGATGCGGACGACGCGGAGGCGGGCGTGAGTATCGCGACCGTCATCACCCCAGGCACGGTCGGCGAGGTGGTCGCGATGGTGCGCGACGCCGCCGACGCCGCGCGTCCGCTCCGCGTGCGCGGTGCCGGCGGCTGGGCCGCGGCGGGGCACCCGGTGGATGCCGCGACGACCCTCTCGTGCGCGGGCCTCCGCGGGATCCACGACTACATCCCGGGCGACCTCACCCTGAGCTGTGGCGCCGGCACCACGCTCGCGGAGCTGGACGGGGCCACGCGGGCACATGGGCAGTGGTGCCCGCTCCTGCCGTGGGGCGACGATACGGGGACGGTCGGGGCGACGGTCGCGACAGCGACGGCGGGCCCCTTCGCCGAGCGCCTCGGGCGGCCGCGGCAGCTCGTCCTCGGGCTCGAGGCGGTCGACGGACGGGCGCAGCACCTCGCCCCGGGCGGCCGCGTCGTGAAGAACGTCGCGGGGTTCGACCTCACGCGCCTGCTCACCGGGAGTTGGGGGACGCTCGCGATCCTGACGACGCTGCATCTCCGCCTCAGGGCGCGGCCCGCGGTCGACGAGACGTGGTGGGTCGCCGACGTCGACGCGACGCGGCTCGAGGCCTTCGCACGGGGGCCGCATCTGCCGCTCGCGGTGCATCGCACGGCGGGCCTCACGGTCGGACGCGGCGAGGACGGCTGGCTCGTGCGCCTCGGCGGCAATCGCGCCGCGGTCGATGCGGCGCGCGAGGCGCTGCGCGGGTGCGGGACCATCGACGCCGTCGACCCGGTGGCTTGGGATCGCGTGCGCGTCGTCGACGCGCCCGCGTCGCGTGCCCTCGCGTGGCGCTGGACCCCGCTCGCCGTGCGGGTCCGCGCACAGTTCGATCCCTCCGGTATCCTGAATCCGGGCCTCCTCGGGCATCCCGCATGACCGCCGACACCACGACGCGCCCTTGCGCGATCCCCGACACGCCGCTCGCGCACGAGCGGGCCGGCCTCGACGCCTGCGTCCACTGCGGCTTCTGCCTCCCCGCGTGCCCGACCTACCTCGCGCTCGAGGACGAGAACGACTCGCCACGCGGTCGGTTGCTGCTGATGCAGACGATCCTCGACGGCACCGTCCGCCCCGACGATCCCGACGTGGGGCGGCATTTCGACCAATGTCTCGGCTGCCGCGGCTGCGAGACCGCCTGCCCGAGCGGCGTCCCGTATGGGCGGTTACTGGAGGCGACGCGTGCCACGCTCACCGCGCACCGCCCCCTCCCAGCCGCGGCGCGGCTCATCCTCGGCGTCTTCGCTCACGAATCGGCGCTTCGGCCCGCCCTCGTGGCCGCGCGGATCCTGCGGGCGAGCGGGCTCGCGGGCGTGCTCGCCCGGATCCTCCCCGACCGCCTCGCGATGCCGTTCGCGATGCTCGCGTCGACGACCCGGCCCGCACCACGGGTGTGGCACGCCGCGGGCGACGGACGGCATGGGACCGCGACCCTCCTCACCGGGTGCGTGATGGAGGGGCTCTTCGCCTCGGTGAACCGCGCCACGGAGCGGACGCTCGAGACGAATGGGTATCGGATGCAGCCGACGTCGGGGCAGGTCTGCTGTGGGGCGCTGCATGCGCACGCGGGCGACCTCGAGACCGCGCGGACGCTCGCGCGGACGAACATCGCCGCGTTCGAGGCGGGCGGGGCGGCGCAGGTCGTGGTGAACTCCGCCGGGTGCGGGGCGATGCTGAAGGAGTACGCCCATCTCCTCGCCGACGATCCCGCCTGGGCCGCACGCGCGACACGATTCGCCGCGACGGTCCGCGACGTCTCGGAGCTGCTGGCCGCGGCGGGCCCGACGCCCGGCGCCCCCATCCCGACGCCGACCCGGGTCGCCTACGACGCGCCCTGTCACCTGCAGCATGGCCAGCGGATCGTCGACCAGCCGCTCACGGTGCTGCGTGCGACCGGCGGCATCCGGCTCGTCCCGCTCGCGGAGGCCGACCAGTGCTGCGGCTCCGCCGGGATCTTCAACCTGACGCAGCCGGAGGTCGCGGAGCGGGTGCTCGCGCCGAAGCTGCGGCGCATCGCCGAGAGCGGCGCCGAGGTGGTCGCCACGGGGAATCCCGGGTGCCTGATGCAGATCGGTGGGGGGCTGCGGCTCGCAGGCGGCTCGGTGGTCGCGCGCCATCCCGTCGAGCTGCTGGATGCCGACTACGCCCGGGGCGCCGTCCGCGATTAGCATTCGCGCATGGCCCTCCCGGTCGTCTGTGTAGATCTCGGTGGTCGCCGTATCATTCAAAAAAGTATTTCAGG
>CAZGIE010000023.1:16859-17228 GCA_964526485.1 uncultured Gemmatimonas sp.
TGCGCTCGAGGCGGAGGGGCTCATCCTCACCGGTGCCGCCGCCGCGGCGGCACGCGGGTACACCGTGGAGGAGGGCGTCCGCCGTGCGCGTCGCGTGCTCGGCGCCGCCGAGGACGAGACGGCGGTCGAGCTGGGCCGGCTGCGCGCGGAGCGGACGTTCGCGGCGCGTATCGGTCAGGGGATCCTCGTGCAACCGACGGCGAAGGCGACGCTCGAGCGCCTGACCTCGCACTGCCGGCTCGCGGTGGTGACGCGCGCCTCGCGGCGCGAGGTCGAGTTCCTGCTGACCCTCGCGGGCCTCGACGCCCTCTTCCGTCCTGTCATCGCGCTTGAGGACGCCACGCCCGGGAAACCGGCGCATACCCCGTG
>CAZGIE010000024.1:0-235 GCA_964526485.1 uncultured Gemmatimonas sp.
CTCGCTCCTGCCGCAGACGGCGCTCCTGCGCACCGGGACGGTGGACGCCGCGGAGGTGCCGGAGATCCTCGCGACGGTCGAGGCGCAGGCGCGTCGCGTGGCGGAGGTGGTGCGCCGCCTCGCTCGCACCGAGGCGCCGCGGACGGTGCCGTACGCCGAGGGGAAGCAGATGATCGACCTCGCGCCGCCGGGGGCGCCGGGAGCGGGGTGCGCCGGTTGGGGGTGCACCCGGCCG
>CAZGIE010000024.1:253-17143 GCA_964526485.1 uncultured Gemmatimonas sp.
ACGAGGGCGGGCTGCCGAGGGCGGTCCGCCGCGCCGCCGCGGCGGGCGCGCGGGCGCTGCAGTGTTTCACCGCGCCGCCCACCTACTACAACGAGAAGGTGGGGTTCGCCGAGAAGAAGGTCGCGGCGCTGCACGCCGCGCTCGATGCCGTGGGGCTCGCACCACGGCAGGTGCTGGTGCACGCGGCCTACGTACTGAACACCGCCTCCCCTGAGGAGGCGAAGGCGACGCGGGCGCGCGCCGGGCTCGCGAAGGAGTATGAGCGCACGACGGCCGCCGGGGCGTACGGCTGCTGCTTCCATCCCGGCTCCGCGGGGGACGGCGACCCGACCGAGGCGGCGGTGCGGGTGGGCGCGGCGATCCGACACGCGCTGGAGACCGTGCCGGAGACGGCGGCGGGGGCGCGCCTGCTGATCGAGAACACCGCGGGGGCCGGGCGCACGATGGGGCGCACCGCCGAGGAGATCGCGCTGATGCTCGCGCAGGTGCCGGCGGCGCTACGGCACCGCACAGGCTATGGCCTCGACACCTGCCATCTCCACGCCGCGGGGCACGACCTCGTCTCGTCGCCCGCCGCGGTGACGGCGCTCCTCGACCGGTTCACCGCGGTGATCGGCGAACCGCCCGCGTTCTTCCACCTGAACGACAGCCAACATCCGGCCGGTTCGAACAAGGATCGTCACGCCCTCCTCGGCGAGGGGACCATCGGGGCGGACCCGTTCCGCTGGCTTCTCGCGGACGCGCGGACGGTGGGCGTGCCGTGCATCCTCGAGACGCCCTCCGAGCGGGCGCAGGTGGTGGAGGACGACCCGTCGCCCGACCCCGCCGACGTGCGGATGCTCGCCCTCCTCGAGGGGTTCCTGGCGGCCTGAGGGGGCGCGGCGGGGCCGTTCCCAGAGGGGGCGGGGGCGTTTTCCCCTCTGACGGGGCTATTGCGTCAGAGGGGGAGCGGCTTACTTTCGAGACAGATCGCGCACGTGCTCGTCCGGGCGCAGCACGCGATCATCCACTTCCTCTCGAGGAGAGCCACGATGGCTGCGAAGAAGAAGGCTGCGAAGAAGCCGGCGAAGAAGGTCGCGAAGAAGCCGGCGAAGAAGGCCGCGAAGCCGAAGGCGAAGCGGAAGCCGAACGCCGCGTTCATGAAGCCGGTGACGCCGAACGAGAAGCTCGCCGCGATCGTCGGCGCCTCGCCGCTGCCGCGCACCGAGCTCACCAAGAAGCTCTGGGCGTACATCAAGAAGCACGGCCTGCAGGACAAGAAGAACCGCCGCATGATCAACGCCGACGACAAGCTCAAGGTCGTCTTCGGCGGCAAGGGTCAGGTGTCGATGTTCGACATGACCAAGCTCGTCTCGAAGAACGTCAAGTAAGCGTTCGCTCGACGGGTCGGTCCGGAGGGGCGCGCCGCACGCGGCGCGCCCCTCTCGTCTTTCCCCGCGGGCCCGCGCAGATTCCCCGAGGGACGCGCCGACCCGCGGCACGCCCCCAGCGCCTCTCTCCTCCGCCGTCGAGCCCCCGTGGTCGCGAAGTCTCGTCCCCCGGAACGCCCGAATCCCGTCGCCGCCGCGCGCGCTCGTCGCGGGAGCGACCGTTTCTCCGTCCGCGCCCTCTGGGACGGCGTGAAGTCCCTCGCGGGCACGCTCGCGCTCTTCCTCGTGCTGCGCGCCTTCCTCGTGGAGGCGTACCGGATCCCCTCGGGGTCGATGATCCCGTCGATGCTCATCGGGGACTGGCTCTTCGTGAACAAGCTGCGCTACGGCCCCCACGTCCCCTTCACCGACGTGAACCTCCCGGGGTATGCGGAGCCGCGCCGCGGCGAGATCGTCGTCTTCATCTCGCCCCCGCAGTCGGATCAGCCCTGGGACCCGACACCGATCCTCGTGAAGCGGCTCATCGGGATGCCGGGGGACACCCTCCACTCGCGCGGCGGGACGGTACACCTGAACGGCGTGCCGCAGACGCAGGGGTATGAGGCGGGGCTTCCCGGCGCGCCCGGCGACGTCACGGACCCGCTCTTCGACTGGCAGCGCCGCGTGACGATCACGGGCTCCCGCTTCGGCGAGCCGCCCGCGACACCGACGCTCGACGACTGGGGCCCGCTCGTCGTGCCCGAGGGGCACTTCTGGATGATGGGGGACAACCGCTATAACTCGAAGGACAGTCGCTACTGGGGCGTCGTGCCGCGCGCGAACGTCCGCGGGCGCCCCCTCTTCGTCTACTACTCCTGGAACGCGGACGATTCGGACCGCCCCCTCCCGTTCCTGACCGACATCCGGTGGTCCCGCATCGGACACGTCCTGCGATGATCCGTCCGCTCGCCCTCCTGTTCCTCGCCGTCGCGGCGACCGGCTGCGGTCGGCTCGCCGACCGCCGCTTCGACCGGATCGCACGCGAGGCGACGGCGCGCGATACCGCCGTCTACCTCACGCCCTTCGGCGTGCCGACCCGCCCCTTCTCCCCCGCGGTCCGCGTGGGGAACCTGATCCTCCTCGCGGGGCAGATCGGCACCACAGGTGCCGACGCGACCGGGTCGCTCGTGCCCGGCGGGATCGAGGCGGAGACGCGGCAGACGATGGAGAACATCCGGACCGTGCTCGCCGCGGTCGGCTCCTCGATGGATCGCGTCGTGAAGTGCACCGTGATGATGGCGGATATGTCGGAGTGGGACCGGATGAACGCGGTGTATCGCACCTATTTCGCGCCCGGTCGCCTGCCGGCGCGCAGCGCCCTCGGCGCCAACGGCCTCGCGCTCGGCGCCCGCGTCGAGATCGAGTGCCTCGCCACCCGCTGACCGATGCCGCTTCTCCGTCCGACCGCCGTCCTCACCGCCATCGAGGAAGACCTCGTCGAGGAGCCGCTCTGGCAGCGGCTGATGGCGAACGTGGTGGTGATGGCGCTGCTCACCGGTGGCGCTCTCCGGGTGTATCGCGCCGTCGTGTTGCAGTACGGTTGGAGCAACGGCTGGCTCTGGGTCGCGAGCACCTTCCTCGGCCAGGCCGCGATCCTCTTCCTGCTGGCGACCCTCTACCTCGGGAACTACCACGCGAAGTCGTGGGCCTGGCGTGCGCCGCTCTTCGCCGTGCTCGAGATCGCGACGGAGGCGGTCGCGAGCTACGTCCTCTTCCGGATGGGGCTCGAGACCGCCGGCAGCCTCCAGGCCACTCTCGATGACTGGCAACGGGCCACCCTGCGGATGGCGTCGTTCCGGATGATCGGGATCCCGCTCTTCGCCCTCGTCCTCGCCCTCGTCTCCACCGTCGTGCGCGCGATCCTCCTCCCCAAGCCGAAGCCCGCCTCGTGATGACTCGTCTCGCGTCCTGCTCCTCGTCGCCGATGCGCCGCGTTCGCCGCGCATGCACGGTCCTCCTCGGTCTCGCGTCGCTCCTCACCGCCCCGCTTCCGGCGGGGGCGCAGGCCGCGCCGCGCCGCCCCTTCGGCACGTTGCGCGAACAGGCCGACATCCAGCAGCGCTGGCTCGCGCAGCGTCTGACGACGGTGCTCCCCGCGCTGATGCGGAAGCACGGCGTCGATGCCTGGGTGATCCCGATGCGCGAGTACAACGAGGACCCCGTGTTCTCGTCGCTCGTCTCGCCGACGACCTTCGCCGCGCGCCGGCGGACCATCTACCTCTTCTTCGACCGCTGCGCCGCGTCGGGACGCACCGACCCGGGCGATGGCTCGTGCGTGGAGCGGATCGCCTTCGGCGGCACGTCGCAGGGCGGACTCTACGAGGCGCGCCGCGCGATGAAGGCCGTGGAGGCCGACGTCGGCGGTCGGCAGGCGGAGCTCTGGGGCGATGAGCAGTGGCAGGTGCTGAAGGCCTCGCTCGACGAGCGGAACCCGCGCGTGATCGCGATCAACACCTCGCGGACCTTCGCCTTCACCGACGGCCTCTCCTCCGGTGAGCGCGACGGGATGACGGAGGCGCTCGGGCCGGCGCTGGCCGCCCGCTTCCGCCCCGCCGAGGCGCTCGCGCTCGATCTGATCGCCACGCGGCTTCCCGAGGAGGTCGCGTTCTACGGGAAGCTCCAGGCGCTCGTCTGGGAGCTCTCGCAGCGGATGTTCTCCAACGCCGTCATCCGCCCCGGCGTGACGCGCACGAGCGACCTCGTCTGGTGGTGGCGGCAGCAGGTCAACGACCTCGGCCTCGGCACTTGGTTCCAGCCGAGCATCGAGGTGCAGCGGCGCGGCGTCGCGGACCTCGGCGAGGACCCGATCATCCAGCGCGGCGACGTGCTGCATAGCGACGTCGGCATCACCGCGCTCGGGCTCAACACCGACACCCAGCACAACGCCTACGTCCTCCTCCCGGGGGAGACCGGCGCGCCGGCGGGGCTCGCCGCCGCGCTCCGCAACGCGAACCGGCTGCAGGACATCCAGATGGAGGAGATCCGGCCCGGGAAGACGGGGAATCAGGTGCTCGCCGCCTCGCGCGCCCGGATGGCCGCCGCCGGGATCGACGGCACCTTCTACTCACACCCGATTGGGAAGCACGGCCACGGGTCGGGGCCGATCATCGGGCTCTGGGACTATCAGGACGGCGTGCCCGGGCGTGGCGACGCGCTGATCGTCCCGAACATGTGGTACTCGATCGAGCTGCAGGCCACGACGCCGGTCCCCGAGTGGGGGGGGCAGAAGGTCCGGATGGCGCAGGAGGAGGACATGGTGATGGGGGCCGACGGGATCCCGCGCTGGGCGATCCGCCGGCAGGACCGCCTCTTCCTCGTGCGCTGACCCGCTATTTTCCGGTATGAAGAAAGGGCGCAAGGAACTGATCGTCGTCGGCGACCGCGTGCTCATCCGCCTCGAGGACGGGGAGGAGCGCACGAAGGTCGGGCTCTACCTCCCGGCGACCGCGGTGGAGAGTCAGGCGGTGCAGGGGGGCACGATCGTCGCGACCGGGCCCGGGACGCCGCTCCCCGAGGTGGGGGACCATCTCGACGAGCCGTGGCGGATCGGCGGGACGAAGGAGACCCGCCACGTGCCGATGCAGGCGCAGGTCGGCGACTATGCCCTCTTCTTCCGCAAGGCGGCCGTCGAGATCACGTTCGAGAACGAGCGCTATCTCGTCGTGCCCCAGGCCGCGATCCTCGCGCTCTCGCGCGAGTAACCTCTCTCACCGGACCCTCACGATGCAGTACGACGAACGGATGATCGCCCCGATGCGCGCGGAGCTCACGCGCCTCGGTCTCGAGGAGCTTCGCACCGCCGCCCAGGTGGACGCCTCGCTGAAGGACCAGCCGGGCACGCGGCTCGTGGTGGTGAACTCGGTCTGCGGCTGCGCTGCGCGCAACATGCGCCCGGCCGTCGCGCTCGCGATGCGGCACAGCGTGCTCCCCGACCACGCCTTCACCGTCTTCGCCGGCGGTGACGTCGACGCCACCCGGCAGGCGCGCACCTACTTCACCGGCTACGCGCCGAGCTCGCCGAGCATCGGGCTCCTGCGCGACGGGAAGCTGGTGCACATGATCGAGCGCTGGCAGATCGAGGGGCGCACGGCGGAGGCGATCGCCGAGGACCTCACGAAGGCGTTCGACGCGCACTGCGCGCCCGCGGCGCGGTAGCAGCGGCAGGATGGCGCGGTCGACCCGACCGCGCCCCACTCTGAATCGCCGATTAAACCCTACCAGCCCTCGCGCTGTCGTAGGCCGGTGATGTGGGCGACGTGGTGCCGCCCGTGCCAGCTGTAGAGCGCGACGAGCGTGTCGATCGTCTGCGCACCGCTCACCGGGTGGGTGAGCGGCCGCGCGAAGGCCTCCGGGGACATCGCCGAGAGAAGCGCGACGAAGCGCGCATGCACCCCGTCGAGGATCGCCATCGACGGGGCGAGGGGCAGTCGGCTGTCAGCGAGCTCTGCCCAGCGTTTCTCGTCGTACGGCCGGATCGTCGGATCGTCCTCGGTGAGGGCGAGCTTCAGCCGCACGAACGCGTTGAGATGCGAGTCGGCGAGGTGGTGTACCACCTGCCGCACGCTCCAGCCGTCGGGACGATACGGTGTGTCGAGCTGCGCCTCGGTCAGCCCATCGACCGCGGCGCGGAGCTCGGCGGGAAGCGCCGCCAACTGCGCGATGGCGGCCGTCCGTGCCGCCGCGTCGAGCGATGCCGGGCGCTGGAAGCGGCCGATCGGATAGGCGAGGTCTGGCATGGTTGTCATGTGTGGTGTTTCTGCGGTCACGCCTGCCGGATCCAGCGCCACAGCTCGCCGAGCCCCGGCCGCTTGCCGTACATCAGCAGTCCTACGCGGTAGATCCGCGCCGCGAGCCAGACGCAGGCCGCGCTCGCGAGCGCCACGCCGGCGAGCGTCGCGACGATCTCCGTGGCGCTCACCGGCGTCGCCGTCATCCGCATCGGCATGATGATCGGCGCCGAGAACGGGATCCAGCTCATCACCTCCGCGAGCCGGCTCGTCGGGTTCGTGAGCACGGGCTGGGCGAAGATGATGCTGAAGACGAGGAGCATGATCACCGGCTGCGCCGCCTGCTGCGCCTCCTCCTGGCTCCCGACCATCGCCCCCACCGCGGCGAAGAGCGAGGCGTAGAGCGTGTAGCCGAGCAGGAAGAAGAGGACCAACGCCACGAGGACCGGGGCCTCGATGCTCGGCATCGGCAGCGGGGGCATCCCCTCGAGCCCGAGGAATTCGAGGATCCGCCCGCGCTGCGTATAGAACCCCACGCCGCTGGCGAGCCAGACGATCTGCTGCGTGAGCCCGACGCTGCCCACGCCGATCACCTTGCCGGCCAGCAGGATGTCCGGCTTCACGCTCGCGACGATCACCTCGGCCACGCGCGTCGTCTTCTCCTCGAGCACGCCGCGCAGGATCGCCTGCCCGTAGAAGACGATGCTGAAGTAGAGCAGGAAGGCGACCCCGAAGCCGAAGATGGTGTTGGCGAGGCCGGAGCCCCCCTTCCCCTCATCGGTCACCCGCTCGGCGCTCACGCGCACCCGCAGGCGGAGCAGGGCATCCGCTTGGTCGGTGGCGATGCCCGCCGCCTCCATCCCCGACCCGACCAGCGCCTGCTTGACCGCCGACTCGATGGCCTGCACCTCGCCCACCGACCCGGCGTTCCGGCCCATGTAGCGCGCGGTGCCGGCCTGCAGCGTCGCCGAATCGACCGTCAGCACGCCGACGAGCGTCCGTCCCCGGATCTCATCGAGCAACGCGGCCTCTGCCGCCGCGACGTCGGCCGGTGCGACGGTGTCGACCTCCGCCATCGCCTGCGCCTCCCCCTGCAGCGGCGTCGGCGCGAGCCGCCGGGCGACGCGCGCGCCGAGGCCCGCGCCGGTGGCGTCGATGATGCGGATGTTCGCCACCCGCGCCTCGCGCATCGCGCGGACGCTCAGGTAGCCGGGCAGCACCATCACCGTGCCGAAGAAGAGCGGCCCGAAGAGGGTGACGATCACGAACCACTTGGACCGGACGCGCTCGAGATATTCGCGCCGGATCACCGTCCAGAGCTTACCCATGGCCGCTCATCCCCGGCTCGACGCCCGTGGCGCCGACCCGTTCGAGGAAGATCTGGTGCAGCGAGGGCTGCACCCGTTCGAACCGTTGGATCCGCGCTCCCGCGCCGACGAGCCGCGTCAGGAGCACCTGCGCGTCCGCGCCGTCGCTGAGGGTGATCTCGAACGACCGGCTGCGGTCGTCGAGCCGGGCCACGAGCGCGGGATCCTGCAGCACCGCCATCACCGTCGCGTCGGCGCTCCCCTCGAGGGCGAGCGCCACCGTGCGGTCGCCGTGCGAGGCCTTCACCGCGGCCACCGCGCCGTCGAGCACCTTCTCCCCGCGCGCGATGATGCAGACCGCGTCGCAGAGGCGCTCCGCGTTGTCCATCAGGTGGGTCGAGAAGATCACCGTGCGCCCGCGTCGCTTCAGATCCACGACGGTGTCCTTCAGCGCCTGCGCGTTGATGGGGTCGAGCCCACTGAACGGCTCGTCGAGGATCACGAGCTCCGGGTCGTGCACGAGGGTCCCGATGAACTGGACCTTCTGCTGCATCCCGCGCGAGAGCTCCTCGACCTTCGCCTTCCCCCAGTCCTTCGCCTCGGTCCGCAGGGCGAGCCGGTCGAGCCACTCGTCGATGCGGCGGTCGGCCTCGCGCGTCGGTACCCCCTTCAGTGCGGCGAGGAACCGGAGGACGTCGCGGACGACCATCGTCTTGTACAGACCACGCTCCTCCGGCAGGTAGCCGAGCCGGTCGAGGACCGCGGTATCGGTGTTCGGACGGCCGAGGATCCGGATCGTCCCCTCGTCGGGGGCGATGATGTTCAGGATCATCCGGATCGTGGTGGTCTTGCCGGCACCGTTCGGGCCGAGGAGGCCGTAGACGGCGCCCTGCGGGACGGTCAGCGAGAGGTCGCGCACGGCGACGTGCGCGGCGTAGCGCTTGGCGACGCCCCGGATCTCGAGGGCGGTCTCTGTCATGGGCTCAGGGGAGAGGGGACGACGGAAAGGTAGGGGGCGGGGCTGGTGCGGAGCGAGGGCCCCCGCGACACTACGGGCGATGCGACCGAATCGTTTTCCGCGCCGCCGGGTCGGCCGAAGGGCGTGGGCCCGTTCGGGCCCCTGGGTCCGCGGTCTCCTGGCACTCGGCGTCGCTGTCGTCATGGGATGCGGACGACCCTCCACCGAGCCGGAGACACTCGTTGTCTTCAACGCCGGGAGCCTCGCGCGACCGCTGCGCGCCGCGCTGGACACCTTCGCCGCCCGTGAGGGCGTCGTCGCGGCGCAGGAGAGCGCCGGCTCGCTCGAGACGGCGCGCAAGCTGACGGAACTCGGGAAAATCCCTGACGTGCTCGCGCTCGCCGACGCCGAGGTCTTCCCGCGCTACCTGATGCCCGCGCACGTCGACGGCTACGTGGAATTCGCGCGGAACCGGATGGTGCTCGCCTACACCGACCGGTCGCGCTTCGCCGCCGAGGTGGGGCCCGACTCTTGGTGGCGCATCCTCCTGCGCGCGGGGGTGGAGACCGGTCGCTCCGACCCGAACCTCGACCCGAACGGGTATCGCACGCTGCTCGTCTGGCAGCTCGCGGAACGGCATTACGGCGAGCCGGGCCTCGCCGCGCGGCTCGAGGCGGCGCATCCGCCGCGGAACGTGCGCCCCAAGGAGGCCGACCTCGTCGGGCTCCTGCAGGCTGGCGAGCTCGACTACATCTGGTCGTACGAGTCGATGGCGCGGGCCACGGGGCTCCGATTCGTGCAGCTGCCGAAGGGGATCGATCTCAGCCCTCCCGATTCCGCTGGCACCTATGCGCGGGCGGTCGTCACGGTGCGCGGCGCGCGTGCCGGCGACTCCGTGACCTTCCGCGGCGCACCCATCGTCTACGCCGTCGCGGTCCCACGTGATGCCCCGCATCGCACCCTCGGGGCGCGTTTCGCCGCGTTCCTCCTCTCGGCCGAGGGGCAGGCCATCCTGCGGCGTGAGGGGCTCGACGCCATCGAGGTGCCGGTCGCCGTGGGTGCGCGCGAGCCGTGGATGCCGCCGCCGGCGGCGCTGAGCCCCTCGGATACGGCCCCGGGCGACACGGCAATCCGGCCGCCGACGCGATGACATTCTCCCACCGCGCGCTCCCGCGCCTGTTGAGCGTGTTGGCGGCCCTCGCAGCCTCGCTCCTGCTGCTCTTCCTCGCCGCCCCGATCGTCGAGCTCGTGGGCGTCGGCGGCGGCGAGGGGCTGCGCCGCCTCGGGAGCGACCCGGAACTGCGCGGGGCGCTCGCGCTCACCGCCTTCTGCGCCACCGCGGCGACGCTCCTCGGCGTCCTCTGTGCGACGCCGCTCGCTTACCTGCTCGCGCGTCGCGACTTCCCGGGGCGCGCGGTCCTCTCCGCGGTGCTCGACCTCCCGCTCCTCATCCCGCATCCTGTCGCCGGTATCGCGCTCCTCCTCGTCCTCGGCCGCGACAGCGCGCTCGGGGCCGCGGCCCTCGGCGCCGGCATCCGGATCGTCGGCACCCCGCTCGGGATCATCGCCGCGATGCTCTTCGTCTCGGCGCCGCTCTTCGTGAGCGGCGCACGCGAGGCGTTCGCCAAGGTGGATCCACGGTTCGAGGGGGTGGCCCGCACCCTCGGCGATACCCCATGGCGCGCCTTCCATCGCGTCACCCTCCCGCTCGCGGGGCGCGGTCTCCTCGCCGCCGCCGTCGTGATGTGGGCGCGTGCCGTGAGCGAGTTCGGCGCGATCGTCATCCTGACGTACAACCCGAAGGTCGTCAGCGTCCTCAGCTACGATCGCTTCACGAGCTTCGGCCTCCGCGAGGCCCTCCCCGTCGCGGCGGCGCTCGCCCTCCTCGCCCTCGTGCCGCTGACGGTGCTGCGCGCGCTGCGGGTCGACCGTCGGGAGGACGCGTGATCCGGCTCGAGGGCATCGGCGCCGCGAAGGGACGCTTCCGTCTGACGGAGGTCACCTTCGCGCTGGAGGCGGGATCGTACGGGGTGGTGATCGGGCCCGCCGGTTCGGGGAAGACGACGCTGCTCGAGGTCCTCGCGGGGCTCGTCCCGACCACTGCGGGGCGCGTCCTGCTTGATGGCGTCGAGCGGCGCCGGGTGCCCCCCGAAGCCCGTGACATCGGGCTGGTCTACCAGCAGGCGTACCTCTTCCCCCACCTCTCCGTCGCGGAGAACGTCACCTACGGCACGCGTAATACGGCCGCTCGCGATGAAGTCGTCGAGCGCCTCGGCGTCGCACCGCTGCTCGCCCGCGACGTCCGTGGACTCTCCGGGGGGGAGCGACAGCTCGTCGCGCTGGCGCGCGCCCTCGCTCGCCGCCCGCGGCTCCTCCTCCTCGACGAGCCGTTCAGTGCGCTCGACCCGCGACGGCGCGCCCTCGTGCGCCGTGAGGTGCGTGATCTCCACCGCGCGTGGGGGCTCACGACGCTCCAGGTGACGCACGATTTTGCGGAGGCGGGGCTCCTCGGCGACCAGGCGATCCTCCTCGACGCCGGGCGCGTGCTCCAGGCGGGTCCGCCGGCGGAGGTGTTCCGGAAGCCGGCCTCCCCCTATGTGGCCGAGTTCCTCGGGGCGGAGAACGTCTTCGGCGGTACCGCGCGCGACCTCGGCGAGGCGGCGCCGGACTGGATCGACGGCGAACCCTCCGTCTACGCGCGCGGACATCGCGCCTTCGCCTTCGAGACCGAGGGGCTGACGCTCTACGCGGTCGGCGATTTCGCGCCCGGTGCAGGCCACGCGGTGCTCCGCGCCGAAGAGGTGACCATCGCGCGCGATCAGACGCACGATTCGGCGCGGAACCGGTTCTCCGGTCGCGTGATCGAGGTGGCGACCCTTGGTGCGTTGACGCGCGTGACGGTCGAGGTGCGCGGCGTCCCGATCGTCGCGGCGCTGACGACGCGCTCGGCGCGCGAGCTCGCGATCGCGCCGGGCCTCGCGGTGGTCGTGAGCTTCAAGGCGATGGCGGTGCACCTCTGCTGAGGCGCACCGCCACCATCCGTCACCACGCGATTCCGTAGTCCTCGCCGAAGTTGCTCGCCGCGCCCCAGAGCGAGCGATGCTTCCGGTCGATCCAGATCGCGGTAATCGGCCCTGAGGTGTGCGTCGCGAAGTCGAGCTGGTAGCCGCGACGCCGTAGGTCCTCCCGCACCCAGACGGGAATCCGCTCATTGAGCTGCAACCGGCCGGGCCGTGCTTCATGCGCGCCGAAGCTCGAGCGCATCTGGTAGCTGTGGAAGCCGGGGTGCTCCGCCGCCTGCTGCACCGTCTGTCCGAACTCGACCATCGAGAGGAAGAACTGCAGCAGGTCCTGGTCCTGCGTGTCGCCCCCCTGCACGGAGAAGGCCATCCAGGGTTCGCCGTCCTTCAGCGCGATGGTCGGGGTGAGCGTCACGCGAGGCCGCTTCCCGGGCGCGATGACGTTGAAGGGCCCGTCCTCCGGCTGCGTGTTGAAGGCCTGCGCGCGCTGGGAGAGCCCGATCCCCGTGCGGCCTGCGATCACCGCCGGCACCCACCCGCCGCTCGGTGTGATCGAGACGAGCCACCCGTCCTTGTCGGCGGCCTGGATGCTCGTCGTTCCCTTCGTGAAGGCGTCGAGGAAGGCCGCGTCGTCGGGCGGCTCCGGCGTGCGTAGCCGCGCCATCGAATCCGGCCGCGGCCCCGTCGTCGACCACCGCGCGAGGAGATCGGTGAAGGGATTCGTCCCGCCCTGGAAGGGATACGGGTCGCCGGGCCGCACCGCGGGGTCGTTCCGGTCGCGACTCCGCGTCGCCCAGCGGGCGCGGGCGTAGTCCTTGCTCAGCAGCCCCGTCGTCGGCTCCTCAGGGGGGACATACGGATCGCCGTAATAGAAATCGCGGTCGGCGTAGGCGAGGTTCATCGCCTGATAGATCGTGTGGATGTACTGCGCGCTGTTGTAGCCGAGCGCCCGGAGGTCCTCCTGCTCGAGGAGGTTGAGCGCCTGCAGCATCACCGGCCCCTGCTGCCAGAAGGGGAGCTTGAACACCTCGTAGCCGCGATAGGTGGTGGAGACCGGGGTCTCGATCTCGACCTTCCAGTTGGCGAGGTCGGCTTTGGTCAGGAGCCCGCCCTGTTCCTGCACCGCGCGCACCATCTCGTCGGCGATGTCGCCGAGGTAGAAGCGCCGGTACGCGGCGTAGATCGCTTCCTTGCGTGACTTTCGCTGCCGCAGTGCCTGCGCCTCCGCCTCGACGAGCTTCCGGAACGTCGCGGCGAGGTCGGGCTGCCGGAAGATCTCGCCGGCCTCCGGCGCCTCACGCGCCTCGCCGAGATGCGGGAGGAAGACCGCGGGGGAGTACTTCCACTCCTTCAGCTGCTTGGCGTTGGACTGGATCGTGTTCGCGAGCTGCGCCTCCATCGCGTAGCCCTCCTCCGCCATCTGGATCGCCGGCGCGAGCACCTGCGCGAGCGACATCGTCCCGTACTCGGCGAGCATCGTCATCAGGCCGCCCGGCGTGCCGGGTGTCACCATCGCCAGCGGGCCGAAGTCGGGTGGGAAGCGATAGCCCTTCGAGAGGTAGAACTCCGCCGTCGCGCCGCTCGGGGCCACGCCGAGGGCGTTGATGCCGATGACCTTTTTGAGCCCCGGGTGGTAGATCAGGGCCTGCGTCTCGCCGCCGCAGCCGAGCGTGTCCCACATCGTGCAGACCGCGGCGAGCATGGCGGCCGCGGCATCGACCGCGTTGCCTCCCTGTTGGAAGATCATCGCGCCGGCGGTGGCGCCGAGCGGCTTCCCCGTGACGGCGACCCAATGCTTGCCGTGGAGGGGGGGGCGCTCGGTGCGGCTCTGCGCGGCGAGGGGCGCGGTGAGGAGGGCGAGCGTCGCGGTGACAAGGGCGGTGCGCGCGAGCAGGGCGGTGAGGCGTTGACGGAGGCGCATGCGGGGTGGGTGGAGGATGTGCGGAAGATGCACGGCCCCGCGGGCGCGAGCCACGGGTTCCCCCGGGAATCCCGCACGGCGCCGCCGGGACTCCGCTCTCGCCGCGTCGGCGGGGCCTCCCTAGGGTGCCGTATGGCCTCGGAGCCCCTCTTCCACGCACGTGACCTGACGAAGGTCTACCGGATGGGGGACGTCGAAGTGCCCGCGCTGCGGGGAGTGCATCTCGATCTCTTCCCCGGGGAGTTCGTCGTGATCCTCGGGCCGTCGGGGAGTGGCAAGTCGACGTTGCTCAACATCCTCGGCGGGCTCGACGCGCCGACCAGCGGCACGGTGACCTTCCGCGACCATGTGCTGACGCAGGCCGATGAGGGGGCGCTCACGCGGTATCGGCGGGAGCACGTCGGATTCGTCTTCCAGTTCTACAACCTGATCCCGAGCCTCACAGCGGTGGAGAACGTCGCGCTCGTGACATCCCTCGTGGCGGGGGCGCATGGTCATGTACCCGCCGATCCCGCGGCGACGCTGGCGCTCGTCGGGCTGGGCGAGCGGCTCGATGCCTTCCCGGCGCAGCTCTCCGGCGGGGAGCAGCAGCGTGTGGCGATCGCCCGCGCGGTCGCCAAGCGGCCGGATGTGCTCCTCTGCGACGAACCCACGGGAGCGCTCGACGTGGAGACGGGGAAGCTCGTCCTCGCCGCGCTGCAGCGCGCGAACCGAGAGCATGGGACGCTGACGGTCGTGATCACGCACAACGCCTCGGTGGCGGGAATGGCGGACCGGGTCCTGCGCCTCCGCAGCGGTGCCATCGTCGGCGACGAGCGGAACCCGACCCCGACCACGCCGGAGGCGCTCGTCTGGTGAGGACGCTCCTCGATCGAAAGCTCGCGCGCGACCTGTGGCACCACCTTGGCGCGCTGGTCGCGATCGCCGTGGTCGTCGCTTGCGGGCAGGCGGGGTTCCTGGCGATGCGGACGATGGCGCGAACGCTCGAAGGGGCCCAGACCGCGTACTACGAGACCGTGCGGTTCCCCGACGTCTTCGCGACGGTACGCCGCGCACCGGAGGCGGCGCTCCCCGCGCTCCGACGGATCCCGGGCGTCGCGCGGCTCGAGGCACGGGCCGTGGGTGATGTGGTCGTACGCGTCCCCGGGCTCCGTGAGCCGGCCACGGCGCACCTCGTCGGCGTGCCTCCGACCGCCGCCGCGCCGCTCAACGCCCTCGTGCTGCGCACCGGACGTCGTCCCCTCCCCGGGGAGCGCGACGCGGTCCTGGTGAGCGAGGGATTCGCCTCAGCCAACCGGCTCGCCCTCGGCGACACGCTGGGCGCCGTCCTCGGCGACCGATGGCGCGCGCTCCGGGTGGTCGGCACCGCCGTGACCGCGGAGTTCGTCTACGAGATCCGCCCCGGGGACATGCTCCCCGACGCGCGGCGCTACGGGATCGTCTGGCTCGACGCCGACGTCGCGGCCGATGCGCTGGGTCTGCGTGGCGCCTGGAATGAGATCGCCGCCACGCTCGCGCCGGGCGCCGACACCGCGGCGGTCCTCGCGGCCCTCGATCGCGCGCTCGAGCGATATGGGACACCCGGCGCGGTCACGCGCGCGCTGCATCCGTCACATCGCTTCCTCACCGAGGAGATCCGCCAGAACCGGACCTTCGCCTTGGTGCTGCCGCTGATCTTCCTTGGCGTCGCCGCCTTCCTCGTACACCTCGTGCTCGGCCGCGTCGTGGCGCAGCAGCGCGAACAGGTGGGGACGCTCACAGCCTTCGGGATGCCGTCCTGGATGTTGCTGCGGCACTACGGGCTCTTCGCGCTCGTCCCCGTCACGGCGGGAATGCTCCTCGGCGCCGGCCTCGGGCTCTGGTTCGCGCGGTACCTCGCCTCCGTCTACGCGGACTTCTTTCGCTTCCCCGCGCTGCGCCTTGCCCTGCATCCCGCCGAGTTCGCGGTGGCGGGGGGGATCGCCGTCGTGGCCGCAGGGCTCGGCGCCTTCGGTGCGCTGCGGCGTCTGCTCGCCCTGACGCCGGCCGAGGCGATGCGTCCGGAGCCGCCGGCGACCTTCGCGCACGGACGCATCGAGCGAGCCCTCGCCGGATGGGCACGACGCCCCGTTCCACGGATGACCCTCCGCAACCTGACGCATCGACCCTGGCGGACCGCGCTCGGCGCGCTCGGCATCGGTCTTGGCGCGGCGGTCGTCGTCTCGGGGACCTTCGGGTTCGACGCCGTGCGTCGGATGCGCACCGTGCTCTTCGAGTACGCGGACCGCACCGATGTCACGATGGTGTTCGGCGAGCCGCAGGGGTCGCGCGCGGTCATCGCCGCGCGTGCGATTCCGGGCGTCATCACGGCGGAACCGGTCCGCGAGGTGGCTGTGCGCATCCGGCACGGACATCGCGATCGACGGACCGCGCTCCTCGCCGTCGACGAGGCGCATCGGCTGCGTCAGGTGGTGGATCTTGATGGGCGCGTCGTGCCTGTGCCACGTGGCGGCGTGGCGCTGGGTACGACGCTCGCCCGTGTGCTCGCGGCGGATGTCGGCGACACGGTCGACCTCGAGTTCCTCGATGGCCGAGATCGACGGCGCGCCGTGGCGGTGACGGCGGTGGTGGACGATGCCGCCGGGCTGACGGTCTACACCTCCCGTGAGATGTTCGCGCGACTCGTCGGCGCCGCGGAGGCGGTGACCGCGATCGGGCTCACGGTCGATCCCGGGGCGCTCGATGCCGTGTACGCGCGGCTCACGCGGGCGCCGCTCGTGCGGGCTGTGGTGGTGCGCGCCGCGGTGCGGCGCGCCTTCGACGAGACGCTCCGGCGGAACTTCGTCATCGTCCTCACGACGCTCGTGAGCTTCGCGGCGGCGCTCGCGGCTGGCACCATCTACAACGCCGGCCGTGTCGCGCTCTCCGAGCGGGCGCGCGACCTCGCGAGCCTGCGGGTCCTCGGGCTCACACGTGGCGAGGTGGCGCGCATCCTCTTCGGCGAGCTCGCGGTGCTCGGGGCGCTCGGACTCCCCGTGGGACTGCTCATCGGCGTCGGATTCGCCGCCGCCACGGTCGCGTCGTTCGGGGAGACCGAACTCTTTCGGATGCCACTCGTGATCGGGTGGCGCACCCTCACCGCTGCGATCGTGATCCCCGTGGCGGCGGGGCTCGTGGCGGTCCGTCCGCTGCGGCGGCGGCTGGATCGATTGGACCTCATCGGCGTCCTGAAGACGCGGGAGTGACGGGATGCAACGCTGGCAGCAGATCGGACTCGCCGTGGGGGTCGTCGGGACCATCGCCGGGATCGTCTGGTGGCGAGTCGCGCCGCACGGGCTCGCGGTGGAGACCGCGGTCGTCAAACGCGAGGTATTCGAGGAGGTGCTCGTCGAGGAGGGGCGGACGCGCGCGCGCTGGCATCTCGACCTCGCGGCGCCGGTGTTGGGTGCGTGGGCGCCGGCCGCGCTGGTGGTCGGCGACACCGTGCGCGAAGGGATGGCCGTCGGCGTCCTGACCGCCGCCGCCGCGGACCCCGCCACCGCGCGGCAGGTCGTCGCGCAGGTCGGGGC